>CABSAW010000019.1:0-22910 GCA_902475745.1 uncultured Oscillospiraceae bacterium | reverse complement strand
GCGACCTGTTCAAGGTCGTTCCCGAGCTGATCGAGTCCATCAAGGCTGCCAAGGCTGCCAAGTAAGGTTCGCTCAAAATGTGATAAAAAGGCTGTCCGTTTTTTTCGGACAGCCTTTTTTTGTCGATTGATCAGTGCCTGACTTTGGCGGAGCAGTCGGTTCTTTGTTTCCCGAAAGGTATATCCATTCCGGGAAGCTGCGCGTGCGTAGGACGAGAGCGTATATGTACCGAAAAGGGGAGTATATGTACTGAAAAAGAGCGGTATATGTACCGGAAATGGGCAGTATTTGTACCAAAAGCACGCGGTATTTATGCATATGCATATTAGGCGGAAGGCCGACAGGAATAGTGACAGAATTTCTTCGCAGCATATACGGGAACATCCGGCAAAGCAAATATCTTGACGCTGTGACAGCTTTTCGTTATAATGATAGCCAAGAAACAAGGAGGAACTTCTATGGAATATGTCGCCATGATCGGCCTGCTGTTTGCGCCGGTGGTCTGCCTGCTGTGCACCGGATGGTTTTTTGTCCGCTGGAAAAATGAGCATGAAAATGAGGCGTTGGCCCAGAAGAGCCGCAAGATCTGCCGCGGTTTTCTGATTGCGACGGTGGCTTCTGTGCTGGTGTTTGGCGGTTTGCACCTGATGTTCCCCTTTGCGCCGTGAAAATTGGGAGAAATGCGGATTATAGTACATAAAATGCTGGATATTGATGTTTTTCCTATGAATTATGGAATATATAGTTCGAACGGACAGCTGGAAAAGGAGCGTGAAATTCGTGAAAAAGTTACACAAAGTGGAACAGGGAAAGATGCTCTGCGGTGTTTGCACCGGCATTGCCGCCTATTTTGATGTCGATCCTACGCTGGTGCGCCTGGGATGGGTGCTGTTCAGCCTGCTGGGCGGCAGTGGTATTCTGGCGTATATTATCTGTGCGCTGGTGATTCCAGAGGATCCGGATAAAGTGAAATAAAAATACCCCCTGATAAGGATGGCTGCTTTCGTTGACAATTTTTGGCGCGACTGCTACAATGGGGTAAGACAATACTGCGCTGCTATGAGTGCGCGGCGGCCGATTTTGCGGTCGAAGGAAAGGATATGGTGATAAAATGAGTAACAGCGTCTATGGCAAAAAACCCAGCGAATGCCGCTATTCCTTTGTACAGCATACGGCGTGCGAGTTCTTTCCCTGCCATGAAACAGCACACCCGGAGGATTTCAACTGCCTGTTTTGCTATTGTCCGCTGTATGCGCTTGGCAGCAAATGCGGCGGCAACTGCAAGTGGACGGAAAACGGCGTGAAGGACTGCTCCGGCTGTCTGGTTCCCCATGGGCGGGACAGCTATGAGTATATTTTGAAGAAATTCCCGCAGATTGCTGAGATTGCCCGCAGAAACCGCTGAAAAAGTGCTGGCTGAAGAGGGGAAATGCGTGCTGGCAGCGCTGATTCTTTGCACTTTGCGTATCCATGTGCGGTGGCTGATAAAGGCAGCTCACGCAGGTGCCGGCAAATGTGAAGAGATGGCGCGGTACACCCTCTATATACGGAACAAAACAATCATTTCACATACATGAAATGATTTGGCTGTAATAAAAAATATCACCACAGAACGTGAAATTCTGTGGTGATTTTTTATTATCAGTGCTGCCGTCTGCGCCGCGTCGTTATGATCTGCATGGTTGCCAGAGAAGCGCACAGCAGCACGCTCCATAACAGGATATGGCTGCTGTCACCGGTGCGTGGACTGATGATTCCGGCAGATGCATCGACGGCGGTTTCCGCCGTTCTATTGTGGGAGCTTCGGTGAGCGCCGCCATACACGGTAACGGTAAGCTTTGTTTCGTTACCGGCCTTGTCGCGTGCGGTGATTGTCTGTTTACCGGTTGCGGGAGAGAGGGTGAACGCTCCGTTGGCATCTAGTGTGACGGGTGCATCATTTACATAGACGCTGTGGAGGTTGGCGTCCGCAACGGTGACGGTTCTGGCACCGTAGTAAGTGCCGCCGTCCGTCACACCGCTGATCACCGGCGCGGTCAGATCAATAATCAGACGATTGGTCCGCACATACCATACCCGGAAAAAGGCATCAACGTACATGGCATAGAAAAAACCGTTGTCCCCCTCTTGATCCAGTGTAATGGGGGCTGAGTAATCCCTGAAAAGTATGCCGGACATCTGGTCCTCGGTCAGTTCCTCTGAAGTCAGTATCCATCCCGGCAGAATAGGCTGATCCTCTGTTACAAAGTCAAAGCCGCCCACTTCCATGATTATAGGTGCATTGCAGTATAGATCCGGCATGCCCTTACCAAATCCATTCCAGACACCCCAAATCCCGCCGCGCTCACGGACGGCGGTGATTATACATAAGGGCGGCGCTGTTGTCCACCACTTGGCGGTCAGAGTGATGTTTTCCGTAACATTTTCCTCAAATGTGTACGCTACGTCACCTTTGTACCAACCCTTGAACGCATACCCCTCGCGGGTGGGATCCTCCGGCTTGATGGCAGGCGTTCCCGACAGCTGCTGCGGCGGCACTGCCGTACCGCCAGCTGTATCGAACGTTACGGTATACGCACCGGCGCGGAGCGCTGCCTGCGCAGCAGGCGGCGTCGCTGCATCGCCGGCAGCATTGTCCGCGGCCAGCACCTGCACCGGCAGCATCGCCAGCAGCAACAGCAGAAATAACAGCAGGGATATAGTTCTCTTCATATCGTCTCCTTTCTCTAATCCTTGGGTAGATCACCCAAACGGAAGTCATAATGCATTTCCAGCGCGTGAAACAGCTGCTCCATGATTTGCTGCGCGACAGAGCGAACATCCATGTTTTTTAAAAATACCAGCACCTTATGAATTTCATCCTCCGGTACCCGGTAGCCGCGCAGGCTGAGCTCAATAAAGCACGACAGCTTTTTCTCCAATGTCATGGACGCGTTGCAGGGAAACGCCATATAACTGCGCATGATCCCCGCCGAGCCGATTTCCAGCGTGTAAAAATCCTCTGCTGTCAGCTGAGGCTGGTAGGGGCCAAAAATGGCGTGCAATTCCTTTGCCGTCTCGCGGAAGATGTACTCCGACGCCTCCTTTTGGGTATAGGCCTCAATATAGATCTCCCGCAGGTTTTCATTCAGCTCTGTCAGCGTCAGCTGTATGGATGTCTCCAATGCATAGACGTATACCGACGGCAGGTTAGCCCCGATGGCGGTGCGGGCTGTCTTAAATTGTCTGGAGAACATGAAGGCCACCAACTCGGTCAGCACGCCGTCCTTGGCCCGGAAAATATTCTGAAAGCTGCTGTTGGATACCTCCGCCTTTTGTACGATCTCCGAGACGGTTGTTTTTTTATAGCCTTGTTCTAAAAAAAGCTTGACGCAAACCGCCAATATCCGCCGTTTGGCCGGCAGACTTGCATTTGTCAGTGCGATACGATCCACTCTTTCATGTTGATGGCACGTGTGCCATTAGTATAACAGATGATGCCGCCATGTTCAACAAAAATTTTGAAAAAAGAAGCAGAAAATAGTATTCTGTAGACATTTTCTGTCCACCTGTAAATATATGTTGACAAATCAACAATGGATGTGTTATGATGCCATTGTTGATGGATCAACAATTATGACGCAGGAGAAACCGCTATGGAACGCTTTGAGACCTTTACGGTACTGATGGCCCGGATCGGGCGGAGTATCAAGCGCATTAAAACCGAGGAAATGGCGCGTTTTCAGCTGAAAGGGCCCCATGTTTCCTGCCTGTACTACCTGTCGCTGTGTGAAAGCATGACCGCGGCCCAGCTCTGCGAGCGCTGCGAGGAGGATAAGGCGGCCATCTCCCGTTCGCTGGAATATCTGGAGCAGCACGAATACATTGACTGCCGGCAGAAAAACGGCAGACGCTACAAAAGCCCCTTGTGCCTGACGGAGAAGGGCAGGGAGGTATGCCGGACGATCAACGAGCGGATCGAAGCGTTGGTTGCGCAGGCCAGCCAGGGACTGAGTGAAGCGGAGCGGGAAACCATGTATCGTTCCCTGACGCTGATCAGCGACAATCTTGACCATATCTGCCGTGCAGCAAGCACAGGGGCGGCAATGCCGCCGGAAAAGGAGACAGACAAATGAACGTACAGATCATTGTAGATTCCACTGTGGATCTGGCACCGCGCTACTGCGGACAGTGTCCCGTTGTGCCGTTGACCGTCCACTTTGGCGAGGAGGAGCTGATCGACGGCGTGACCATTGACCGCCGCCGCTTTTACGAGCGGCTGGTGGAAAGCGACGTGCTGCCCACCACCAGTCAGGCAACCCCGGCCGCGTTTGATCGGGTGTTTGCCGAAGTGGGCAGCGAGGGCGCGGTGGTGATCACCATCTCCGCCAAGCTCTCCGGCACCTATCAGAGCGCCTGCATTGCCGCCGCCGAATACCGGAATATCTATGTGGTGGACAGCCAAAGCGCCGCCATCGGCTCCGGGATCCTGGCGCAGCTGGCGCTGGAAAAGGCGCGGCAGGGCATGGCGGCCAAGGAGCTGGCGGCGTATCTGGAGCGCAAGCGGGAGGATATCTGTCTGGTCGGACTGCTGGACACACTGGAATACCTGAAGCGCGGCGGCCGGATCTCGCGAGCCACCGCTTTTGCCGGCGGCGTGCTGAACATCAAACCCGTCATCACCGTCAAGGATGGAGAGGTGGTGCTGATCGGCAAGGCGCGCGGCTCAAAGCAGGGCAACAACCTGCTGGTGGAGAAGATCCACCAGAGCGGCGGTATTGATTTTTCCATGCCGATTCTGCTGGGATACAGCGGCCTGAGCGACGCCTGTCTTAAAAAATACGTAGCGGACAGTCAGTCGATCTGGCAGGAGCATGTGGATACGCTGGAGAGCACGCTGCTTTGCGGCGTGATCGGTACGCACACCGGCCCCGGCGTTGTGGCGGTGGCCTTCTTCAAGAATGAGAAATAAGGCATATTCTCCGGTAAAACGGGAAATATGCGCATGCAGCAAGTGAATAAAACGCTCCCCCGACCGATGGCCGGGGGAGTGCTTTTATCTGTGAGGTGGGTCAGAATGCCCAGTTGCCGTTTCGGAAGATGGCTACGGTTTTTCCGTCGGCGCATACGGCATCAATGTTCATATCCTGAGAGCCAATCATGAAGTCCTCATGGATCATGGAGTCATTCACGCCCAGTGCCCGACATTCGGCCAGCGTTTTTTCGTGGAAGTTCTCAATGGTGTCTGCAAAGCCCATGCCCAGTGCCAGATGGCAGGCGGCGTTTTCGTCAAACAGTGTGTTGTAGAACAAAATCCCGGACTTGCGAATGGGGGAATCATAGGGCACCAGCGCACATTCGCCCAGATAGGAACTGCCCTCGTCCATGGTGATTAGCTTGGTGAGCAGCTCGTTGTTTACATCGGCGTGCCATTCCACGGCCTTACCCTGATGGAATTTGATCCAGAATCCATCGATCAGCTGCCCCTGATAGCTCAGAGGCTTGGTGGCATAGACAATGCCCTCCGCCTCGCCTCGCTTGGGGGAGATGAAGCACTCCTCGCTGGGAATATTGGGGTTAAAGACGATGTCTTGCAGGCTCTTCTCACTGCCGCCGCAGAACCGGCCCTCCGGGATCATGCCCACGGTAAAGTCGGTGCCGTTGGCGCTGGTGTAGTGGAGCTTCTCAATGTGCAGGCCGTTGAGATAGGCGCAGCGGTCATGGAGATCCTGGTTGTGCGCCTCCCACGCGGCGATGGGATCCTCGTCCACACGCGAGGTGGCCAGAATATGCGCCCACAGCTTTTCCACAGCGGCGGAGGCGCGCAACTCCGGAAACAGCTTTTTGGCCCACGCCTTGCCGGGGACAGCGGCGATGCACCACTGGTACTTGTTTTCCAGCGCATCGCGGTAGGGCTTGGCGATGGGGTAGCGCTTTTGCTGGGCTTTTGCCATCTTCTCCTGATTGATGCCCTTGAGCCCGTCGGGATCCTCGCTGATGAGGTAAATGCGGCAGGGGATCGTATCTACATAGTGCTGCCAACGGGCCTGCTCATAGTTTTCCACCTTGCCCAGCGTGGTCAGCGTGCGGTAACGGTAGTGGATTTTCTGCAAGGGCTGGTAGTTCCAGTCCACCACGACCTTTTTGGCCTTGCACTTATAGCATTCCTCTACCAGCATCTGCACAAACTCCGGCTGATCCAGATCCGCTTCGATAAAGACCTCCTGACCCGGCTGGATATTGACGCCGCAGCGGGCAATCAGGCGGGCATAGCTGCGCAGTACGGTTTTCTTCATGGTATATCGCTCCTTTTGCTTTGTGTTGTTTTCTGATACAGTATACCACCGAAGGGCTGGTTTGAAAAGCAAAACCAAGAAAAAAGCGAAGGGAAAGGCGGCTGGCGCCTTTCCCTTCGCTGCGGTGCCTTTTATAGGGCGCACTTGCCCCGCCGGAGATACGTTCCCTTTACCGCGTGAACGATGCCATGCTCCACAGCCGGAATGCCGCGCAGGTATACGGCGGCAATGCTGCCGCTGGTACGGAAGCCCTCAAAGGGGGTATAGTCGCAGCGGGACACCATGTCCGCGGCATGGAGCGTATGATCCGCCGAGGGGTCATACACCACGATGTCGGCGTCCGCACCAGGGAGGAGGCAGCCTTTGCGGGGATAGAGACCGTACAGCTTGGCGGGATTTTCGCTGAGTACCCGGCAAAGCGTGGGAAGATCGATGCGGCCTGCCGCCACACCGGCGGTATAGATCACCTCGCCCCGTGTCTCTACACCGGGCAGACCGCCGGGAATGGCGGTAAAGTCCCCCTGCCCGGCCAGCTTCTGCGCGGTGGTAAAGGAGCAGTGATCGGTGGAGATGGTGTTGACACGGCCCTCGCGCAGTCCTGCCCACAGCGCGTCCTGATCCGCTATTTTACGAATAGGAGGCGAGCAGACGAACTTGGCCGCTTCCAGCCAATCCTGCTGATAATAGACGCTGTCCTCCAGTGCCAGATACTGGGGACATGTCTCGGAATAGACGGTCTGTCCACGGCTGCGGGCGTGGTCGATTTCCGAAAGCGCCGCGGCGTTGGTGGTGTGAACGATCACCACAGGGGCCTGCGCCGCCTGTGCGATGCGCAGGATGCGGCTCACCGCCTCAGCCTCCAGATAGTCAGGCCGGGTCTGGGGATGGCAGGCCACGGCGTTTTCTCCGGCCGCTTTTTTCTCTGCCACCAGCGCGTCGATGACACCGCTATTTTCACAGTGTACGCCGCAGATGCCGCCCCGGGCCTTTAGCGCTTTCAGCGCACGGTAAAGGTCGCCGTCCGGCAGCATCATGGCCGGGTAGGTCATGTACATTTTGAAGGAGGTGATCCCGGCGGCGAACATGTCGTCCAGCTCATGCTCGATGCCGTCGTTCCAGTCGTCAATGGTCATGTGGAAGCCATAGTCGCAGTGGCAGTCCGCCGCTTTTTTCCGCCACAGGTCAAGACCGTAGGACAGCGTTTCCCCTTTGTTGGGACAGGCAAAGTCAATGACGGTGGTGGTGCCGCCGCGCAGGGCAGAGCGGCTGCCGCTCTCAAAGTTATCGGCGGTGGTGGTGCTGCACACATCCAGATCAAAGTGAGTATGGGCGTCGATGAAGCCCGGCAGCAGCAGCTTGCCGGTTACATCCACGGTCTGCGCGTCAGGCGCGTCAATATGGGGCGCTACGGCGGCGATCTTCTCGCCGTCCACCAGAATGTCGGCATCTGTTACGCCGCTGCCGCTGACCACGCGGCCACCGGTAAAGAGTCGTTTCATCGAAAGGCCTCCTTATTTCACATATTTCTTCCTATTATAGCATCTTGCGCTGGGCATGGATACAAAAAATTTTTGTTTTTTGAAAAAATTTTGATAAAAAAAGAGTGTATTTGAAAACGATACCGTATAATAGTATGAGGAAGAATTTCGACCTGCTGCGGAAAGGGGGGAGGCGGCCTGTTTTCACAGAGCTTTATTGATGAGCTGATTGCCCGCAACGACATTGTGGATGTGGTCGGCTCATATGTGTCGCTGACACCGAAGGGCGGCAGCTATTGGGGGTGCTGCCCCTTTCACAACGAAAAGACCCCCTCGTTCCATGTGCTGCCGGACAAGCAGTTTTACCATTGCTTCGGCTGCAAAAAAGGCGGCGGCGTAATCAACTTTGTCATGGATATTGAGAATTTGTCCTATCCTGACGCGGTGCGCTTTCTGGCCAAGCGGGTCAATATGGAGGTGCCGGAGGACCGGGAATCCGCCGAGAGCGACCGCTTGCGCAAGCGGCTGCTGGCGTTGAACCGGGAGGCGGCCCGCTGGTATTACGACGTGCTGCAGGGTGCTGACGGCGCGGCGGTGCGGGCCTATCTTGATAAGCGCGCCATATCCCGCAAGACGGCGGTACGCTTCGGCATGGGCGCTTCGCCGGACAGCTGGGACGCCCTGCTGCGGACGATGACCGGCCGGGGCTATACCAAGCAGGAGCTGCTGACGGCGGGATTGATTGTGGCCAATAAGAGCGGCGGCTTCTACGATAAATTCCGCAACAGGCTGATGCTGCCGGTGATTGACGTGCGTGGCGATGTGGTGGGCTTTGGCAGCCGCGTGATCGACAAGTCGGAACCAAAGTACATGAACAGCACCGAGACGCCGGTTTACAGCAAGCGGCGGGTGCTGTACGGATTGAATCTGGCCAAGAAAACAAAGCGCCCCAATATGATCCTGTGCGAGGGGAACCTTGACGTGGTCACGCTGCATCAGGCCGGATTTGACAACGCGGTGGCCTCTATGGGCACGGCGCTGACCGGCGAGCAGCTTCGGCTGCTGGGCCGGTATACCAAGGAGCTGGTGCTGTGCTACGACAACGACAACGCCGGACAGCTGGCCACGCAGCGGGCGCTGGAAATGCTGAACAACACCGAGTTTACCGTTCGGGTACTGAAGCTGCCGCGGCGGCTGGTGGACGGCGAATATGTCAAGCAGGATGCCGATGATTTTATTAAGAATCAGGGGGCGCCCGCTTTTGAGCGGCTGCTTTCCGGCAGCGAGAACGGCGTGGAGTTCCGCATGGCTCAGGTGGCGGCCAAGTACGATCTGGGCAGCGATCAGGGCCGCATCGACTATACGGCCGAAATCAGTCAGGTGCTCTCGGAGTTGGACAATGCCGTGGAGCGGGAGGTGTATGCAGGCCGCGCCGCGGAAACGGCGGGCCTTTCGCCGGGGGCCATGCGCCAGGAGGTGGAACGCGCCGCACGCAAGCGGCGGTACAGCGACCGCAAAAAACGGGAACGGCAGGAGCTGAACCCGGCGCTGAGCGTACAGCCTGCGGCGCGGGGCAGCCGCTACACCAATCTGCGAAGCGCCATGGCGGAGGAGGGCGTGATCCGGCTGCTGCATCTGGATCCGGCACTGTTTGGCGATGTGCAGCCGCTGGAAGCGGAGGCGTTCTCCTCGCCGCTGCTGGGCAAAATCTACGAGACCATGTGGCGCCAGCGCCACAACCGCAGCGGACTTTCCGCCCTGACGGCGGAGCTGACGGGCGAGGAGATGAGCCACCTTACCGTTCTGCTGCAAAAACCGGAATCCAACGCCAACGCATCTCAGGCGCTGGCGGATTACATACGGGTGATCCGCGAAGAGCAGGCCAAACGGGACAGCTCCGGGATCGATCCGCTGCTGTTGGCACAAGAAACATTCAAAGACAAGAAACGATATGGAGGAAAGCACACATGACCGAAAAAACCTATACCAAGCAGGAGCTGGAAGCCATGGCCAATGCCCTGCTGGCCGAGGATGACAAGAAAAAGAAGGAAAGCGCCGAAAAAGCAGACGCCCACAAGGAGGGCGAGGCCAAAAAGGAAAAAGGAAAGCTGGATGACAAGACCATTGCCTCGCTGCCGGCCGCCGCGCTGATCATGGGCAGCGAGAAGCTGCGGGATATGCTGACCAAGGGAAGGAAAAAGGGCCGGTTGGACGCCAATGAGGTCAGTGATGTGCTCGATGAGATGGATCTGGAGAGCGAACAGATGGACCGGATCTACGATTCGCTGGAGGCGCTTGGTATCGAGGTGGGAACCGAGGACTTCCTGGCCGATATCAATGACGACATCGAGCCGCCTATGGAGGAGATCGCCGAGATCGAGGAAGAGGAGCTGGTGGACCCCAACACGCTGGTGGACAGCTTCAATATCGACGATCCCGTGCGCATGTACCTCAAGGAGATCGGACGGGTGCCGCTGCTGAACGCGGATGAAGAGGTGGTGCTGGCCACGGCCATGGCTGCCGGCCGCGCCGCACAGGAGCGGATCGATGAAGCCGCCGAAAATGAAGAGACCATTCCGGAAGAGGAAATGGCCCGGCTGAAGAAGGACATCAAGGAGGGCAACAAGGCCAAGCAGAAGCTGGCCGAGGCAAACCTCCGTCTGGTGGTGTCCATCGCCAAGCGCTATGTGGGCCGCGGCATGCTGTTCCTTGACCTGATCCAGGAGGGCAATCTGGGATTGATCAAGGCGGTGGAGAAGTTTGACTATACCAAGGGCTACAAGTTCTCCACCTATGCAACGTGGTGGATCCGTCAGGCCATTACCCGCGCCATCGCCGATCAGGCCCGTACCATCCGCATCCCCGTACATATGGTGGAGACCATCAACAAGGTCATCCGCGTCAGCCGTCAGCTCTTGCAGCAGCTGGGACACGATCCTTCGCCGGAGGAGATCTCCGCTGAGATGGGGATGCCTGTGGACAAGGTGCGGGAGATCCTGAAGATCGCGCAGGAGCCGGTGTCGCTGGAAACGCCCATCGGCGAGGAGGAGGACAGCCATCTGGGCGACTTCATTCCCGATGAGGGCGCGTCCGAGCCCAGCGAGGCGGCCAGCTTTACGCTGCTGAAGGAGCAGCTGGTGGACGTGCTCAGCACGCTGACGCCCCGGGAGGAAAAGGTGCTGAAGCTGCGCTTTGGCATTGAGGACGGCCGTACCCGCACGCTGGAGGAGGTGGGTAAGGAGTTTAACGTTACCCGTGAGCGCATCCGCCAGATCGAGGCCAAGGCCCTGCGCAAGCTGCGCCATCCCAGCCGCAGCAAGAAGCTGAAGGACTTTCTGAACTGAGGAGGCGGCGTATGATTCTTGATTTTGACACCATGCCTGCCCATGACGCTGCCCACTTCAAGGGCGGCGAGGGCCATGTTACCGTCCGCAGGTATGAAGATCCCCGGATGGGCGCTGCCGTGCGTCTGACGGTGCCGGCAGGCGCTTCCATCGGCCTGCATACTCACACAGGCAACTGCGAGCTGATCTATGTGCTGGCCGGCAGCGGCCTGTGCACCGATGACGGCGTGGAGTATCCCCTCAGCGCCGGTATGTGCCACTATTGCCCTGAGGGGCACAGCCACGGTATCCGCAATACCGGCGCACAGCCGCTGGAGCTGTTAGCCGCGCTGCCGATGGTCAAATAAGCCGCAAGAGCAGGAGAAAGGAGTCCTGAGACATGATGGACGCCACACTGGGATATATTCTTTGCAGCCAGTCTCCCACGCTGTTTCTGGGGGCTGCGGTGTTGCTGCTGTGCCATTTTGCGCGCCGCCATACCCACCGCGCCAGGGCGATACTGGATCTGACGGCGTGCATTGTATGTACCGCTGCCGCAGTGGCAATGTACTTCCTTGGTATGGGGAAGGGGTATTTTACGATTCGTGACTTCTATCGGATCCGCACGCCGGGCTGGGTCGGTATGGCTGTGGTGGCCGTGATTGTCCTTTGGCTGGCGGTGCGCGCGTTTCTGGCGGCTTCCCGGCGCCGGGCAGCAGAGAAGGCGGCTGCCCGCGCCGCCAATGCGGAAGCCCACCGCCGAGCGGAAGAGGAGCGCGCCGCCGCACAGCAGCGTGAGGCGGCGGAAAAGGCGGCCAATGCTGCTGCTGTGGCCCATGTCAGCGCGACGGTCAACGACACGCTGACACCATCCCCGGCACCGTGGGAGGCGACACAGGAGACACCTGCGCAGGAAACACCTGTGCAGGAGGCGCCTGCCGACGTAAGCGGAGAGTGAATCAATAAAAAAAGAAATCCCCCTTATGTAGGTATTATCCTACATAAGGGGGAATTTTGTCTGCTGCACAGGTTTACCGGTTCATTTCACGACAGGGCGGGGGATTTTTTGCACTTAATAGTCAAATCCAAACAGCCCCATGATCCGGTGATAGAGATCCTGATGCTCCTCGTACCAGTCCCTCCGCTCCGCCAGAAGCCGCTCGGCGTCGGCGTATTCCTCCAGAGCCTGACTGGCTTCCAGATAGCCCCGTGACAGGATCCGCATTCGCTTGCTCATATACTGCATAATGCTCATGATTTTAGCGGGACGCTCCTGAAAATAGCGGCCGAAGTTTTCGTGGGTGATGATGCTGCAGGTCGTCTTTTCCAGCGCCACGGCAGTCGCGTTCTGGGGGCGGGTCTCCAAAAAACCCACCAGACCGAAAAAACCGTCGTCCTCGACCTCGGTCAGCAGGCGCTGCGTGGGCTGCTGATAGTCTACATACAAGGCCACCTGCCCGCGCAGCACGTCGAAAATCGCCGGGACGTATTCGCCCTGCCGGTAAACGACGGTGCCCTTTTTAAAGATATGCTCTGCTTCCTGATGATACTCTGTCATACTCAGACCGTCCTTTCCCACAGAGCGGATCAGAACATTCTGTCCACATAGGCGTTCAGCTTTTTGGCGTTATAGCTATCCTTGAAGGTGCTCTTGAAACGCTGCACTGTCAGAGAATTGAACTGGAGCACCTTGCGGTACTTCATGACGCCGCCCGCCACGCCGAACAGGGCACAGATGGGGCCAAAGGGCATCATCTTTACAGCGGAATAGACGACCGCCGCCGCCACGACCACAGAAACGATCACACCGGCCAACTGCTTTTTCGGCAGCAGCGCTTTTACATTCTCGGCGCTGATCACTCCCTCATCCACCATTGTCTGAGCAAAACGCTTCTGTACGCCAAAGCTGGAAATGGCCGAGAGAACGATGGGCGAGAGCGCGAAAAAGCAGAACAGCGTGATGATCGCGTTAAAGAGAAAAATACTAAAACCTTCCATATTTCCCATACTATTGATTCCTCCGTTATTTTTATCGTATTATTATGCTCCGTGAAAGACAAACCGAACATCTTCCCGGCCTGTCAGATACAGAAGATGGCAGTACCGCATACAGAAGGACACCGTATCGCCCACCCGCAGCGGCCGTTCACAGTCTGTTATATCCACAATACAGTGGTCGGAGCTGCCGCCTATTACGGTGATCCCGCTTTCCAGCGGCGACAGCGTTTCCAGCTCGACCACGTCGGCGCGCCCCAACGCCAGCAGCGCCCGGCGGCGCACGCCGCGATCCTCATAGACCGGCGTGTGGCCGAAGGCGTCCACGCAGAATTCCCCCTGCGGATAGGTGGGCTTGTCGTGTATCTCGATGACCTCAGCCGTCAGGATAAAGGTATCCATCCGCAGATAGTCCATATCCTGAATGCCCCAAAGCTTTTGCAGATCATAGCTCAGCAGCATGTTCTCGCCAATGCGCAGATGATTGATGCCCTGCGGCATGATGTTCCGGTGTACCAGCGGATAGGAACTGGTGGCGCCGCCGGACACGGTTTCTAATTTGCGGCCGATGGCCTGCTCGATCTGCCGGGCCAGCCCTGTCAGCTGATCCATTTTGTCGGGGGTTGGCCGTATCGCACCGTAACAGCTGAGATTTACGCCGATGCCGGACAGATGGACGTGGGGCAGATCCCGCTCTACATGGACGCAGGCTTTTATCATCTCATCCTTATCCCAGAAGCCCTCACGCAGATCGCCAAGGTCGGCCATTACGATCACACGATGGGTTTTCCCCTGCCGGCGGCATTCCTGCTCCAGCGCGTCCAGCGTTTCCGGCGCGCTTTGCAGCGATGTTTCGCACAGCGCCACCGTGTCAGCCAATTCCGACAAGCCGGGGATGCGGATCAATAAAAATGGCCCGTCCACGCCGGCTGCCCTGCACCGGGCTACCTGCTCCAAACGGCTACTTCCGATCTGAGCGGCGCCGGCCTGAAGCATGACGCGGGCGATCTGAGGCATACCGCCCACGCCCTTTACCACGCCGCATACAGCGATACCCTGTGCATTGCAGCGTGAGATCACGTGGCGGGCGTTGTCATAAAGCCTGTCCAGATATACATCCAGACGGGGAAATTGCCGGTTCATGATGCTCACCTCGTTTTATCAGTGCCAATCAGTATACCATAAATTTTCCCATAAAGCCACATATATTTTTTAACTGAGCCGAAAAGATGGGAAAGTTTTCGTATCCTCTTGCAAAAAGTTGTCCTATTGCCTATAATCGTGCGTAGAAATAGAAACAAGTTCCCAAGTGAGAAAGGAAGCGTTCCATGAAAAAGATACTGTTGCTGACGGCGGCGCTGCTTGTGCTGGCACTGGTGCTGAGCGGCTGCCATAAGCATGTGTCCGCCGCGCCCGCTACCTGCACCGAGCCGGAGGTGTGTACCGAATGCGGTAAGGTTATGAAGGAGGCGCTGGGCCACGAGCCAGGCCCCGAGGCCACCTGCGAGGCGCCCCAGACCTGCCTGCGCTGCGGCATTGAGCTGTCGCCCCAGCTGCCGCATACCTCCGCCGGACCTGCCAGCTGCACAGAGGCGGAGGTGTGCGCCGTGTGCGGCGCGGTGATCCATCCCGCGCTGGGCCATTCGGTGGGAGAGGATGGTGTGTGCGCCAATTGCGGCCAGCAGATCGTACCTGCGGGGCAGCGCTATACGGCACCCGGAAAGGGCAGCGCCGTGTCCTCTGACGACGCCGACTCCGTGGTGGCGGAGACGGCGGGCGAGGGCCATTACCACAATACGATTGCCGCACGGTATGCCAATGCGGTGCTGCTGTGCGGAGATTACGGCGTGGAGTATTTTGATCCCGATCCGACAGGCTCCAGCGCTTATGCCGATACGGTGAACCGCTTTGCCGCCAAATATCCCAACATTCACGTCAGCTGCCTGCTGACACCCAAATGCTGCGCCTATCATTCCCCGGCGGATTATACCGATCCCCATGACGATATTGCGCAGTTTATCCAATCTACCTATGATAAGATGGACAGCACCGTTACCACCGTGGACTGCATGGGACTGATGGACCGGCATGCCGGGGAGTATCTCTTCTACCGCACCGACCATCATTGGACCAGCCTGGGCGCCTACTACGCATCGGCGGCCTACTGTCAGGCCAACGGCATTACGCCGTGGGAGCTGGACAGCTATGATACCGTGATCCGCACAGGCTATATCGGGTCTTTGCACATGTACGGAGGACGCCCTGCGGAACTGACGGCCAATCCCGACTACTCTGTGGCCCGATTCCCCCATGTGGGCTACTCAATGGTCTATTACCGCGACGGCGTGCGGTATAACGGACAGGCGGTCAACGGCGGCACATCGGAATACGCCGGTATGTTTATGTGCGGCGACCAGCCTCTGACGGTGATCACCACGGATCATCACAACGACAAGACGCTGCTGGTGTTCAAGGAATCCTATGGCAACGCTTTTATCCCGTATATGATCGACTACTACCAGCGCATTGTGGTAGTGGACATCCGTGAGGAAGTGGGCAGT
This sequence comes from uncultured Oscillospiraceae bacterium, assembly GCA_902475745.1. Lineage (GTDB taxonomy): Bacteria > Bacillota > Clostridia > Oscillospirales > Oscillospiraceae > Vescimonas. The sequence continues at coordinate 7,278 of CABSAW010000019.1, read as the reverse complement.
GTGGCCGACATCATCAGCCAGTACGGCGTCACAGACGCACTATTTATCAATAACTGTCAGGCGGCGACCAGCTTGCTGAGCAATCTGGACAGCCGCGCCCGTTCCTGAACGGCAAATGATATAAGGAGGAACCATCCCATGAGTGAAAAAAACAAGCTGGGCAAAGCGCTGCTGTATGCCCCTGAAAACGGCTATGACCGCCTGAGCGAGGCGGAAAAATCCGCCATGCATGAATATTGCGAGGCGTATAAGGACTTTCTCAACCACGGCAAAACGGAACGGTTGTGCGTGGACTACTGCATTAAGCTGGCTGAGGAGCGGGGCTTTGTGCCGTTCAAGGCCGGTATGCCGCTGAAAAGTGGCGATAAGGTATACTGCAACAACCGGGGCAAGGGCATTATGCTGGCGGTGATCGGCCAGGAGCCGCTGTCCCACGGCGCCAACATTGCCGCCGCCCACACCGATGCGCCGCGTCTGGATCTGAAGCCGCGGCCGCTGTATGAGGACACGGAGCTGGCCTATTTCAAGACCCACCACTATGGCGGTATCCGCAAATATCAGTGGGTCACCATTCCGCTGGAGCTTCACGGTGTGGTAACGCTGGCCGACGGCACGGTGCTGCCCATTCACATTGGCGACAAGCCGGAGGATCCCCAGTTTATCATCAATGACCTGCTGCCCCATCTAGGACGCGAGCAGAGCAAAAAGCCCTTGGGTGAGGCCATTCCCAGCGAGAGCCTGAATATTCTGGTGGGTTCTGTGCCGGTGGAGGATGAGGACGAGAAGAACCGTTTCAAGCTGGGGGTTATGCAGCTGCTGCATGAGCGCTACGGCATGGTGGAGGAGGACTTTATCTCCGCGGAGCTGGAGGCCGTTCCGGCGGGACAGGCCCGGGATATCGGCTTTGACCGCAGCATGATCGCCAGCTATGGACACGATGACCGTGTCTGCGCCTATGCTGAGCTTGCCGGACTGTTTGACGCCGAGACGCCGAAGCGCACCGCCGTGTGCATCTTCGCCGATAAGGAGGAGATCGGCAGCGAGGGCGTGTCCGGTATGCTGTCGGCCGCCTTTGACAAGTTCATGGGCGAGCTGTGCGATACGCAGGGCGTACTGCTGCGGGATTGCTTTGCCAACTCCTTCTGCGTCAGCGCCGACGTGACGGCGGCTTATGATCCCAATTTTGCCGATGTATACGACAAGCGCAACGCCGCCTTTATCAATTATGGCGTGGGCCTGTGCAAGTATACCGGGGCAGGCGGAAAATCCGGCGCGTCCGATGCCAGCGCCGAGGTGGTGGGCAAGCTGCGTGGCCTGCTGAACGGGGAGAAGGTGTTCTGGCAGATGGCGGAACTGGGAAAGACCGACGCCGGCGGCGGCGGAACGGTTGCCAAGTTTATGGCGCAGCGCAATATCGACACCATCGATGCCGGTGTGCCGGTGCTGAGCATGCACGCGCCTTATGAGACGGTGGCAAAGCTGGACTGCTATATGACCTACCGGTGTATGAAGGCTGTGTTTGAAAAAGCGTAACATATGAAAAGAAGGCTCCGTTCCACAGGGAAGGGAGCCTTCTTTTTGACGGTTCGGGCGTGGTTTCCTTTGGCGGGAAATGCTTATCCGTTCTGCACGCTTTCCCGGATATGGTCGGCAAAGCGCTGCGCCGCCGCCGTCTGCGGCACGCCGCGCAGAATGCACATATCCACGCTGCGGTGGGGAATGTCGAAGGAGGTCTGCAATTTCCGCAGCCGTCCGCTGTCCAGATCCTTGCGCACAAATTCCTCCGTTACGCCGGCTACGCCAAAGCCGATGGCGGCCAAATCCACAAGCAGACTTCTGGCGCCCAGTTCGATCTCAGGGTTCAGGCGCAGGCCATTTTGCAGAAAATACTTTTCCAGATAAAGACGGGAGCTGGCCTTGCGTTCCAACAGGATCAGCGGGAAATCCGCAATCTCGGCCAGCGTGTACACATGGTCAAAATCACAGGGATATTCCGGGCTTGCCACAAAGATGGAATGGGTGGCAAAGCAGGGAATGGTTTCAAAGCTGCCCTCGCTGGGGGTACTGGCAAAGGCAATGTCAACCTTGCCGGATTGCAGCAGCCCCAGTACCTTGTGGCTGCGGCCGGAAATGATCTGAATATGAATGGCGGGAAACTGCCGGTGGAAGCTGTCCAGATGGGGCAGCAGGAACTGACTGGTCACGGTGTCGGATGCGCCGATGGTCAAATGGCCCATCTGCAATTCCCGGGTCTGGCTCAGCTTGGCTTCGCCGGTTTCCAGCAGGCCGATGGCGCTGCGGACATACTCATAGAGCAGCTTGCCCTCCGCAGTCAGCGTTACGCCGCGGCTGTTGCGGGCGAAAAGCCGTGTCTGTAAATCACCCTCCAGCTGCTTGATGGACTGGCTTACCGCAGACTGGCTGATATACAGCGCCTGCGCCGCGGCGGTGATGTTCCCCGCCTCCGCCACTTCCTTAAATACCTTGTAAAGCTCCAGCTTGACGGCCATAGATATCATCCTCTCATAAGCTAATATGATGCATGTTGGAGCGTACATCTGAAATAATTATATCATGTGGTAGAGTAAATGCAAGCGCGAATTTGACGTTTTTTCTTCCTTGTGATACAATGCGATATGGTAAAAAGGCCAACGCAAGCGCGTGGGCCGAGTTTGAGGTGAGTATATGCAGAAATTGAAGCGGACATGGAACAATCAGGATCTGACGAACAAGGTGATTTTTGTCAGCGGCATAGTCATGGCTCTTGTATGCCTGATAATGGGCGAGGGCCTGTACAGTGTGATCTTCATCATATTGATGTTTGCCTTTATGGTGGCACATTCCGGCCAGCGTACCAAGCGGCTCAAGCGCCTGTATGGCGGCATGTATTTTCACATGCCGGACGGAGAGGTGTTTCCCATGGATTTTGACCATGTTTGCGCCGAGTACGTCAAGGGTCAACAGGGAAAGTATGCTGACAGGCTGGTGTCGATGTGGTTTCCCTATTGGCGCATCAATGAGGACGGCCTGCTGGATACAGGATACGGACTGGAGATCGATCTGAAGGATTTCACAGACCCGGAGGGCCTGCTGCCCCAACTGAAGCGGGATGAGTTTATCTATGTCACGGGCCATATTCGCGCCAAGCGCCGCGATTATTTCTGCGTTGACCGGGTGGAGGAGATCCGCCGTCAGGAGACACGGCCATGAGAAAGCGGCGGGGTGATCTGGGCTCCTTTATTCACGGCGTCGTTAACCTGATCTGGCCTGTGTTTGCCTATGATCTGGCTGAGCTGGCGTCACTGATTATCTGGGGCTACAGCTGGGCCACCATGGTGCCCTCGACCATTATGCTGATCCTGCCCATCGTGTCGGATGTGGTGGCCATTGTGGTCGCCGGTGTGCGCTACTACCGGCGGCAGAATGTGCTGTCGCTGATGGGGCTGATTTTTTCCATCGCGGCGCTGGCGCTGTACTATATCCTGCGCGTGATGATGCATTTTTCGCTGGGATGGCTGGAACCGGCGGTATAACGTAGGGAGATTGACCGTATGAAACAAGAACTGATCCCCGTGGGCACCATCGTTAACGCTCATGGTATCCGAGGCGAGGTTAAGCTGAACCCCGTGGGCTTTGACCCTGAATTCCTGGCGGAGTTTGACCGCTTCAATATTGGCGGGAAGGAGACGCAGGTGCGCTCTGCCCGCGTTCACAAATCCGTGGTGCTGCTGACGCTGCCGGGTGTGGAGGATATGGACGCGGCGCTGGCGCTGAAGGGTAAGGGCGTGTGTATTTATGCCGAGGACGCGGCGCTGCCGGAGGGGGAGTATTTCGACGCCGAGCTGGAGGGCTGCACCGTGGTAGACGACGCCACCGGCGAAGCGCTGGGGACGCTCAGGCGCGTGCTGCACTATCCGGCCCACAAGGTCTATGAGGTAAAGGGGGAGCGAGAGTATCTGATCCCTGCCGTGCCGGAGGTTTTCATCGCATCGGTGAATATTGACGCAGGTGTGGTGCATGTTCACATGATGAAAGGATTGGCAAGCGATGAGAATTGATATTATGACGCTGTTTCCCGATGCCATCCACGCCATGATGGATCAGTCTATTATCGGCCGGGCACAGGAGCGGGGCTATATTACCATCGCCACCCACCAGATCCGGGACTATACCACCAACAAGCAGATGCAGGTGGACGATTATCCCTACGGCGGCGGCCGCGGCGCGGTGATGCAGGCCGATCCCCTGTATCGCTGCTGGCAGCATATCTGCGACGAGGCCGGGCAGCGGGTGCATACCATTTACATGTCACCCTGCGGCCGCACCTTTGACCAGCAGGTGGCCCGGGAGCTGAAGGAGAAGCATGAGCGCCTGATTCTGGTCTGCGGACACTATGAGGGCGTGGACGAGCGGTTTTTGGAGGAGTGCGTGGACGAGGAGCTGTCGCTGGGGGATTTTGTGCTGACCGGCGGCGAGATTCCTGCCATGGCGGTGGCGGACTGCCTGTGCCGCATGGTGCCGGGTGTGCTGCCGGAGGAAAGCTGCTACACCGAGGAGAGCCACTGGGACGGCCTGCTGGAGTATCCCCAATACTCCCGGCCTGAAGAGTGGCATGGAAGGAAGGTACCTGCCGTGCTGCTCAGCGGTCACCACGGCAACGTGGCGGACTGGCGGAAAAAGGAGAGCTATAAGCGCACCATGCTGCGCCGGCCCGACCTGTTTGAGCGGTTCGACGAGAAAAAGCTGACCACCAAGCATGAGAGAAAGGTGCTGGCGGAGGCAAAAGCGGAATTTGCCGCGATGCAGGAGCAGACGAAGGAAACGGATGAATAAAGGAAGTAAAGGAAGCCGCCCGGGTGGGCGGCTTCCTTTTTCATGAGATGACAGGCGATTATCGGGAGCGCAGTTCCGCACCGAAACGCTTGGCCAGCTTCTTCAGCACAGAGTTGGCCACCTCCTCGATCTCGGCGGAGGTCAGGGTCTTTTCATTGGAGCCGATAGCCAGCCGGACGGTGAGAGACTTCTTGCCGTCAGGTACCTGCTTGCCGTGGTATTCGTCCACGAAAGCCGCGCCATGGAGCAGCTCATTCTTGATGCCGCCGATGGTCTGGGCAACATCCGACCATTTGACAGGGTTATACAGCAGCACGGAGATATCGTACTGGGTCATGGGATACTCCGGCAGGTGGGTAAAGGTATTGGTACGGGAGCGGAAAGGCTTCAGGCAATCCTGATCCAGCTCAAAGAGCATCACATTCAGGTTCTTGATGCCGCATTCCATGGATACTTTTTTGCTCAGCAGCGCCAGATCACCAATGTGCGCTTCACCAAGGAAGATGTTCAGCCACACTACGTTATCCGCCCATACCGGCTTGACCTCCTGCCGGAAGGTGAAGCCCTCCATATGGGTGTAGCGGGGCATCATTTCCACCACGCCCTTGGCCTTGCGGAACAGGGCGGTCACATCCTTGCCGCCGGCAGCAAAGGCACCGGCCACATGCTTGCGCTGAGAGGGCAGCTGCTCGCGGGGATCGTAGGGGGTGGTGTAGTTCTCATCCCGGAACACCTGCGCCGTTTCAAAAATGTCAAAGGCGTCATAATAACGCTCGTTCTTCACCACGGCCTTGCACAGATTGGGCAGCAGCGAGGAGCGGATGAACCGCTCGGCGGGAGACGGCGGTGTGGACAGAGACAGGATGCCGTCGGTGCTCTGCAGCACGGCATTGACATACTGCTCATCCATCCAGGGATAGGTAAAGACCTCCTGCATGCCGCAGCGGAAGGACAGATACTCCTTGATCTTTCGCTCGATATCCACCTCCAGCTGGTTGATGGCGCCGTCAAAGGTTGTGGTAATGGGGGCGGCCTCGAAATTCTCATAGCCATACATCCGGGCCACTTCCTCCATGATGTCGGCCTTGATGGACACGTCGCCGGTGGAGCGCCAGGTGGGCACCACCACATGCATCATATCCCCGTCAAAGGAGATTTCATAACCTAGCAATCCCAGCTTGTGCGCCACATCGTCAGGCGTCAGGGTCTTGCCCAGACGGCGCTCCAACCAGCTCAGCGCCACATCGATGCGCGCCTGCTCCAGATGCTTGGGATAGAGATCGGTTAGGGCGGTCACCTTCATCTCGGGATAGAGCTGCGCAAACAGCTCCATGGACATGGCCAGCGCCTGCTGGCAGCGCTCGGGATCGATGGCCTTTTCATAACGGGCGGAGGCCTCGGTGCGGTTATCATAGCGCAGCGCGGTGCGGCGGATGCCCTTGGCATCGAAGTTGGCGACCTCCAGAATCACGCGGTCAGTTTCGGGCAGGATGGAATCCTTGGCGCCGCCCATAACACCTGCCAGCCCCACCACGCCGGCATCATCGGCGATCACCAGATCGTCGGCGGTCAGCGTCAGCTCTTTGCCGTTGAGCAGCAGCAGCTTTTCGCCCTCGCCGGCGCGGCGAACGATAATGTGGCCGGCAATGTGGTCAGAGTCAAAGGCATGGGTCGGCTGGCCGGTGGCCAGCATCACATAGTTGGTGATGTCCACCAGCGCGTTGATAGGCCGCATACCCACCTTCCAGATGCGGGTCTGCATCTCAAAGGTAGAGGGTTTCACATGCAGTCCCTCGATAGAAGCGGCCATATAGCGGGGGCAGCGCTCTGTGTCTTCCACGGTAACAGTCAGCTCGCCCTTTCCCACGCTGCCGGCGTAGGGCTTGATGGGTTTCAAAGGCAGGCCGTACAGCGCGGCAATCTCACGGGCAATGCCGTAATGTCCCCACAGGTCGGGCCGGTTGGTCATGGACTTGTTGTCGATCTCCAGAATGATGTCGTTCAACCCCAGCGCCTCGGCAATAGGCGTGCCGGCGGGCGCGTCAAAGTCACTCAGGTCGAGGATGTGCGCCTCCTCATTGGTGGGGAACAGGTCGGCAAGGCCGATCTCCACCGCGCCGCAGATCATGCCGTAGCTCTCCACGCCGCGCAGCTTGCCCACCTTGATCTCCACCGGTTCACCTTCGCCGTGCCAGCGGCACATGGCGCCGGGCAGCGCCACGGCCACCTTCATCCCCTCGCGCAGGTTGGTGCCGCCGCAGACGATATCCTTTACCTCGCCGCCAATGTCGGTTTTGCAGATTTTCAGCTTGTCGGCATTGGGGTGCTGCTCAATGGTCATGATCTGCCCCACCGTCATGTTGTCGAACTGACGGCCCAGATCAATGGTATCCTCCACCTCCACGGTGGACATGGTCAGGTCATAGGCCAGACGCTTCAGATCCA
>CABSAW010000018.1:0-23819 GCA_902475745.1 uncultured Oscillospiraceae bacterium | reverse complement strand
ATAGGGGTATAGCTCAGTTGGTAGAGCAGCGGTCTCCAAAACCGCGTGTCGAGAGTTCGAGCCTTTCTGCCCCTGCCAAAGGATCACCGTTCGGTGGTCCTTTTTTGTTGTCTTTGAAAGATATTTCAAAACATGCAAAGACATCAATCGTAAAAGCCCACAGCAGAGCTTTTCACTCTGCCGTGGGCTTTCTTTATCTGCGCCTTCGTCGTGATACGGAACCTACTTCTTAGATGCCGTCTGAACCGCCATAGTATGCCAACAGCAGGTTCACCACCGTGCCATAATTTTGGATTCCGTCCGAAAGACCGTTGGATTTCAGGAACCCATCATAAACCGTATTGGCTGCCGTTTGCACCGGGCCGCTGAATTGTGTCCAATAGGCATGGCTCTGCTGCAAATCGGCACGCACCGTTTCAGACAGGCTGTCTCTGATGGATTGCCACGCATCATGGTCTATGCTGTAGAGGGCGTTTGCAAGATGGACATAGCCTGATAGATATCCGGAATAGCGGTATACGCTGCTATCGGCTAGGACAGCTGCCACGATCCCCACAAAATTGCAGGCCTGCTCAGAGGCGATACCCTGCTGGTGAGCCAACTCGTGACAGATGTTGACCGGAAGGTAGCAGGCGGGACTTTCAACGTTCAGGTTAGCCTCGCCGGTGAAGGGAAAGTAGAACCCGCTGAAGTCCAGATAGCTCATGCCCCGTGAGGAAACAAAGGCCTTGGGGGAAACCTCAGGCTTGGATAGACAGTCAAATTCCAGCACAATGCCATCATAGGCGTGCATGGCGTCATCAAAGATCTCCTGCCGTGAAACGGCAAAGCAGCCGTCTTTATCCCGCTTTACCTGCGGGGCAAAAATGGTCAGCTGGTCGGCAAAGTACTGCGTCAGCGCGCTCAGCTCCTCCGCTGTGCCGCCTCGGGCAGTCAGACCGCTTTTCTCCTGAAAATCGGAGGCGCCGTAAAAAACACCCCACAGCAGGCAAAATCCCGCATAGATACTAAGCCCCACGCACAGCAGGGTCAATCCCATGCGTCCTGCCCGCCGTCCGCGGTGGGGCAGGAGGACGAAGCAGCGTATCTGCCACCCCAGATAGATCACGGCGCAGTAGACCGCCGACAGGATCAATACCTCAGCTATCGAAACAGAGGTAAGGCTGCACAGCCGCCCCAGTGCCTGCTCATAAGGCAGGATCACCCGGCCGGTCAGCCAGTCCATTGCGCTTTGGCACCGGCGCACAGAGAAATAGGCCGCGAAGAAGGCGGCCAGACCCGCCAGCCACCACAGATAGCCCCGCCATTGACGGGCTTTCACAGCAGCTGCGTGCCGGTAAAGAACATCACGGTATGACCCGCAGTAATCAGTTTACCGGAATCGTCAAAAATTTCCGAGTCACAAAAAGCCATTTTGCCGCCCACCTTGCGTACCTTTCCGATGGCGGTCAGCTTGCCGGAGGTGGGGCCGGCATTGATGCAGTCGATGGTGCCGTTCACGGTGACGCACGCCTCAGCGCGTACTGTCAGAATCGCCATGCCGCAGGCCACGTCAGATAGCGTGAAGAGAATACCGCCATGGGGGATGCCCCAGCGATTCAGGGATTCCGGGTGGATTTCCAACTCCACCTTGGCCCAGCCGTCGTCCACATCCACGATCCGAATGTGGTTATGGATATCAAAGGGCTCACCCTCTGCCGCCAGCTTCAGCAGGCACTGTTTTCTTTCGTCTGTCATAATGATATCACTCCGCTGCTTTTAATAGTTGCTTTGTATAATCCGCCTGAGGATGGTCATATACCTGATCCACAGTACCCTGCTCTATAATGTGGCCGTCCTTCATCACAAGGCACCGATCGCAGATTTCATATACCACATTCAGATCGTGGGAAATGAACAGGTAGGAGATACCGAACTCCTTGCGCAGGCGTGCGATCAGATGGAGGATCTGGGCCTGAATGGTGACGTCCAGCGCCGAAACCGCCTCATCGGCAACAATAAGCCCCGGCTTCTGGATCATGGCCGTGCCGATGCACACACGCTGCTTCTGCCCGCCGGACAGCTCCCGGGGATAGCGGCCATAATATTCCTCGTCCAGCCCTACCAGCGCCATGGTGTCCCGCACCCGGCGCTCTATCCCGGCCTTGTCATACTTGCCGTAAATCCGCAGTGGCTCGGCAAGCGTCTGCCCTACGGTAAAGGAGGGGTTCAGGCTGCCTGCCGGGTCCTGAAAGACCATCTGAGGCCGCTTGGTATGGTGGATGACCGATCCTGAAATATCCTTTTCCATGCCCAGTATGGCGCGGGCCAGCGTGGACTTTCCGCTGCCGCTTTCGCCCACAAGGCCCAGAATCTCACCGCGGTACAGGGTAAAGCTGATGTCGTGAAGGATCTGCGTCCGCTGGCGGCGCAGGCCTGAGCCGCTGCGGTACCACACATTCAGATGATTGACTTCCAATACGGTTTCTAGCATAACTTTTTCCTCATGGGGATGGCGGCGATCAGCCGTTTGGTATAATCCGCCTGCGGGTCATAAAATACCCGCTCCGTTGTTCCGGCCTCCACAATCCGTCCCTTTTCCATCACAGCCACCTGTGTGCACAGCTTGCGCACCACGTTCAGGTTGTGGGAGATAAACAGGATCGACATGCCCATTTCCCGGTTCAACCGGCGCAGCAGCTCCAGAATCTGGGCCTGAATGGTGACATCCAGCGCCGTGGTGGGCTCGTCTGCCAGCAGCAGCTTGGGCCGTGAAATAATCGCGGCTGCGATCATCGCCCGCTGCAGCATACCGCCGGACATCTGATGGGGATACTTGCGATAGACCGCCTCAGCGTCGGCCAGATCCACATCCCGCAGCGCCTGCAAGGCTCGCTCCCGCCGCTCCTGATGAGACAGCTTTGTGTGGACGCGGAGCGCCTCCTCCACCTGAGGGCCGATACGCATAACAGGATTCATGGCGCTCATCGGCTCTTGAAACACCACGGAGATGGCGCAGCCCTGACGCTTGCGCATCTGAGCTGCGTCCAGCACCAGCAGGTCCCGGCCGTCCAGCAGTACCTGACCGGACACATCCGCCCGTCGGCGGGGCATCAGGCCGGATACCACCATGGCGGTCACGGTTTTACCGCTGCCGCTCTCACCCACCAGCCCCATGATTTCGCCGTCGGCCACCGTCAGGTCAATACCCCGGACGGCCTCGTGATCGGCGTCATGAAAGCGAACATGGAGGTCTCTGATTTCCAGCATGGTCATGAGCCTCCTTTCCGCAGCCCCTCGCCCATCATGCTTACGCCCAAAATCAGCAGCACGATCACAAGGCCGGTACACAGCACATACCAAGGGGCCTTCATCATATAGCTCTGGGACTCGGAGAGCATATAGCCCAAGGAAACGTCAGGCGGCGCCACGCCGATACCCAGATAGCTCATGCTGGCCTCTGCCAGCACGGCGTTGTTAAACCCGATAATCAGCGCCGGCAGCACCACGCCTCGTGTATTGGGCAGGATGTGCCGGAACATGATCCTAAGATGGGAAGCGCCCATCAGCCGGGCAGATTTGACATAGTTCATGGTACGGTGCCGGGCGAATTCCGCCCGCACCACTCTGGCAAAGCTGGGGATAAACGCCACGCCCAGCGCCAGAATCACATTGTATTTTCCAAAACCCAGCATGGCGATGAACACCAGTGCCAGCAAAATGTTGGGAAAGGCGGTCAGCGCATCGTTGATCCGCATCAGCACCTCGTCTACCACGCCGCCGTAATAGCCGGTAAAGGCGCCGATCAGCGTCCCTACCGTGCCGCCGATCAGCACGGTGCACAGGGCGATGAAAAATGTGGTGCCCACACCCACCATCACCCGGCTGAAAATATCCCGGCCGAAATTGTCGGTGCCGAACAGGTGGCGGAGGGACGGCGCCAGAAACTTTTCGCTGCCTGTAATGGCCGCGGGGTCACAGGGGGTCCACACATAGCCGATCAGGGCCAGCGCCGCCATAACGGCGGCAATCGCCAGTCCGATACGGAAAGAAGTACTCTTTTTATTCACCAGCATAGACGCGCCCCCTTACTGAAGCCGCAGCCGTGGATCCAGCTGCTGGTTCACGATGTCGGCAATGCAGTTCACCAGCACCACCAACAGTGCCAGAATCACCACAATGGCCTGCACCACCGGAAAATCCCGGTTGGCGATAGAGGTCAGCAGCAGCCGCCCCAGCCCCGGAATGGCAAAGACCTGCTCAATAATGACGCTGCCCGCTACGATGTCTGCCGCCGTCATGGCAAGAAACGCCACCGTAGGCACCACCGCATTGCGCAGCACATGGCGGTACAGTGCCGCGGAAGGAGAGTTGCCGCGGCTGTAGGCCGTGCGGACATAGTCCCGCTCCAGCTCTCCGGCAATAGAGCTTTTCAGCATTTTCACCGTCATGGCGATGCGGGGCAGCGCGATGGCGATGGCGGGATAGACCAGATAGGCGGCGCTGTGCCAAAAGCCCTGCCGTGGCGAGACAAAGGCGCCGGGCGTAAACCAGTGCAAAATCAGGCCGCACACCAGCGTCAGCAGAATGCCCACAAAGAAGGGCGGCACAGCCATCACCACCTGCCCCAAAACGGTCAGAAAGCGATCCAGCCGCCCACCCTGATGGGAGGCGGCAAACAAGCCTGCCGGAAGGGAGGCTGCAACGATCATAATAAAGGCGATGCCGGTCAAAAGGGCGGTAACGCCCAGCTTGCCATCCAGCAGCTGCGAGACCGGCATGGAATAGATATAGGACGAGCCGAAGTCGCCCCGTACGGCGCGGATCACCCACTCCAGATAGCGGGTGAAAAACGGGCGATCCAACCCCAGCTCCGCGCGCAATTCAGCCACCGCCTCGGCGGTGGCATCGCTGCCCAGCAGCTTGATGGTGGGGTCGCCGGGAATCACCTGAAAGGCAAGAAATGCGAAGAAAGAGACGATGACCATGGTCAAGAGCATCATTCCGATCTTCTTCAGGATGTTTTTCATGGTCATCATCTCTTTCTGTTGTTTGGATTGATACGCAGAGCTGGCGGCGCGGACGCCGTGAAAAAGCGAATCATTTTTCTGGCAGCATGCGCGCATGAAATCCGGCGATTTCATGCCGGCATTCTTTATTCGCTATATGCCACCTTGCTCAGATCCTGCGCATAAATGGGATAGAAGGTATACCCCGTCAGGTCGCTGCGCACCGCCACCAGATCGGCCATATCCTGCAAATACAGGTTGGCGGCGGTTTCGGTCAGCATGGTCTCCATCTGCTGATAGACAGCCGTCTGCTCGGCGTCATCCGTGCAGGCGCGGGCCTTGGCATACAGCGCGTCATATTCGGGATTGTTGTAGTTCATAAAGTTTTTGCCGTTGTCAGAGACAAAGCGCTCCAGCATGGCGCGGGCCGTGGTGTTCTTGGCGTCAAGACCTGTAATGGTGGCGTCAAACTGACGGCCCACATATACGTCGTTGTACCATGTGGTGGCGTCCACCGGCTGCACCGTGGCGCGGATGCCGATGGCGGCGAGCTGCTGCACCACCACCTCGGCGGTGTCCATATGGGGCTGATAGTTGGACGATACGGCGATGGTCATATCAAAGCCATCGGGATATCCGGCCTCCGCCAGCAGCTCTTTGCCCTTGGCGGGGTCGCAGGTGTAGTATTCCGCCAGCTCCGGCAGGAAATACTTACCCAGCTTGGGATAGATGCTGCTGCCAACGGGGGTGCCGTGACCGTCGGCCATAATGTCCATGATCTGCTGGCGGTCGATGGCATAGCTCATGGCCTGCCGCACCAGCTGATTGTCAAAGGGTGCCTTGGCGTTGTTGAGATACACCGCCTGCACCAGGTTCATGGTGCCCTCCAGCACGGTGAAATTGCTGTCCAGCTGCGCCGTCTGAGCGCTGGTCAGGTGGGCACACAGATCCACGCTGCCGCCCTTGAGGGCCATCATCAGCGCGGTGGGATCCTCATAGATCTGATAGGTCACCTTGCTGACGCCGGCGGGAGCGCCCCAGTACTCGTCAAAGCGTTCCAGCACAATGTTCTCCTGCGGAGAACGGGATACCAGCTTGAAGGGGCCGGTGCCGGGGATGAACCCATCCTGAGGATTGCTGTCCTTGGGGATGATGGCGGCCGACAGGAAGTTGATCAGCTCCAGATCGGGCTGCTCCAGCCGGAAAGTCACCGTCCGCTCGTCCACGGCTTTCAGGTCCTGAATAGCAGAAAACGCCGACACCAGGGCAGAGTCCCCCGAGTTGTCGGCGCAGCGGTTCATGGAATAGATCACATCCTCCGCCGTTACCGACTCGCCGTTGTGGAACTTCACGCCCTCACGCAAGGTGAAGGTGTAGACAAGTCCATCCTCCGAAATGTCGTAGCGTTCGGCTACCGCGGGGATCAATTCACCATCGGGGCTGATCTTCACCAGTCCCTCATAAATGTTGAATAAGACCTCTCTGGTTCCTGCCGCCGCTGCCGCGTGGGGGTCAAGACTGTCTTCCAGGTCCTGAGCGATGGCCACAACGATCTCATTGTTGGCCTTTCGCCCGTCTTGCAAGCCGTTACTTCCTTCATCGCCCCGGTCGCTGCCGCCTCCGCAGCCGCAGAGTACAGCGCAGACCATCACCAGCGACAGGAAAAGAGATACCAGTTTCTTCATGTTCTTCTCCTTCTCCCCGCTTCTTTCTGCGGGGACAGAAATAATGGTTTCCATATTCAATTGTCATAAGCGACGCTCCTGAAATTCAGTCGCTTACACCGCACTGTACCATATTTTTTTTCACATTGCAAGTATTAAATTACAAAAAGAGTCAAATTGCGCCCCAAGCCCTGCGGTAGAATACAGGTATGCATTCAGTGCCGGGCGCATACCGTGCGGCGCTGCGGCGGAAGGAGAACCATCACGCTGGGAGGATGACGTATGATACATCGAAAGAAAGGAATCACCGCGCGCAAGGGCTTGCTGAGCCTGTGCCTTGCGCTGGTGCTGCTGTGGGGACTGTGTCCCTTTGCCGCCGCGCAGGAGGCAAAAAAGGCGGAAGTCCTGCCGCAGGACAGTGAGACGACTGCGGCGGACATGGCGGAAACGGAGACGCCGCCTGCCGAGGCGCTTCCGCCGGAGGAAGCCATACCGGAAGCCCCGCCGGAGAAAGCGGCTGAAGACGAGCTGCCGCAGCCCCCTGCGGAGGAAACACCGGAGGCGCCGCCGGAACCTTCCGGGGACGAGCCAGAGCAGAGGGATGTGCCGGACAAGACGCCGCCTGAGGATGCGGCCGAAGCGCTGCCGCCGGCGAAATCGGAGGAGGGCACGGCAGGGGAGCCGCCGGAAGAGCCAGAAGAGCCGGAAGAGCCTGCGGAGCTGCTGGAGGAACCGTCTGTAGAGGAAGCCGCGCTGATGGCATCGCCCGCCGATGTGGGCATCGTCACTGCGGGGATCGCGGCCAACACCGATATCCGCGTGGATCTGTTCAACTATAGCGCCGCCATCAATCCCGCCAATGAGCAGGACCGCGAGTACGCTCTCTGCTTTTACAATACGGCGCAATGGCCCGCCAAGGACGGCCTTGGCGACAGTGCCGGGACGTATCTGGGCAGCAGCTATCAGGCCGGGCGGATGGCAAAAACGCTGGGCGCTGACGGCTATCCGCTGTACGGTGAGCGGAGCCTGCGATACCTGTTTGATACCGCATTGCCCGCAGGCGTGGCCGGCGGCTACCGCGGTGCCGTTACCCATTACGCGCTGGCGGCCAACTCGGGGCTGTTCCGCGGCGTGGGAAACGGCTACCTGGAGTATGATTCGGCCAAAAACGCTGCGTGGTATGACCCGGCAGCCAATCGCTTCACCCTGTATGACGGTGTGGTGCGTCCCGGTCATGTAGACGCCAGCGGCGATGCCGCCGAGGCCTCTGACAAGAACTTCCTTCCCTTTAACGGGGCGGATGCCTTTATGGAGGCGCCGGAAGGCCAGCAGCCCCGCCGCTATGTGCTGCCGAAAGGTGCGGTGGATCTGTGGTTCGGCATGTCGCTCGCCTTCGACTTCTATATGCCCCGCAGCGGCACGGTAAATGGCGACGCCATGGTGTTTGAGTTCATGGGCGATGACGATGTGTGGGTCTATATCGACGATGTGCTGGTGCTGGATATTGGCGGCACCCATGCCGCCCAGCGGGGCGAGATTGATTTCGCCACCGGCGTATGCCGCAGTCCCCAGTGCAGCGGCGGCCGGGATGTGACGCTCAAGGCGCTTTTCGCGCAGGCAGGCAAAGCCGACAGCGTTCAGTGGGACGGCGATACCTTTGCCGACTATACCCGCCATACCTTCCGCTTCTTCTATATGGAGCGGGGCGGCAACATCTCCTATTGTAAGCTGCGCTTCAACCTGCCCACGCTGCCCCAACAGTCCCTGACCGTGGGCAAGGAGCTAATCACTGACGGCGGCGAGCTGGACGCCTTTTTGCGGAAGCAATACGACTACCGCTTCCGGGTGCTGTGCGCCAACAGTGACGGCACGCCGTCGGAGCAGCTGTATGTCACGCCGGGCACCCGCTATGCGCTTCTGGAAAACAGCGTAGCCACAGGCCGCACCGGAACCGTAGATCAGCAGGGATATATCACCCTGAAAGCCGGACAGCAGGCCCAAGTGGAGAACATGCTGCGCTTCTCGCAGGCGGGCGGCTATACCCGTTATGTGGTGGAGGAGCGGATGCCCGCGCAGGTCAGCGGCCAGTATGGCGATGTGCTCTACAGCGTCACCGGGTATCCCGGCACGCAGCAGACCGGGGAAAACCCCCAGACCAGCTTCACCGGGTATGACACCGCCGCCCTCAGTGCGGGAGAATCGCAGGTGGTGATTTACCGCAATACGGTGCGCACGGAAAAGCTGGGCAGGCTGTGCATTACCAAGAGGGCGGAGGGGCCGCACTTCCCGGAGGATACGGTGTTTTCCATTCGGGTGTCACTGGGCGGCGCAGCGCTGCCGGAGGGTTTCACCTATGCTGTCGGCGGCGTACCGCGTCAGGCGGAAAACGGCTGCGTACACTTGAAAAGCGGCGAAACCGCCGTAATCGGCGGGATTCTGGCCGGTACGGCGTATCATGTCACGGAGCTGGAGCCGCCGAGTCTCCCACAGGGCGTTTTCACCCTGAAAAGCATTACCCGCGGCAGCGGAACGGTGGGGGTAGGGGAAGAGGTCAGCGTTACCGTCATCAACGCCTATACCCCTGCCTGCGTAAACGTTACTGTCAGCAAGCAGGTGACAGGCGGGCTGGGGGACACGAATCAGCCGTTTCGCTTCACCTGCCGCTATACGGATGGAGCGGGCGCCGAGCAGACGGCGGTCTTTGACCTGAAGCACGGCCAGAGCAGGGCGGTGGAAAACGTGGCGGTGGATACGGTATTCGCCGTTGTCGAAAATGAGTACCCCGGCTATGAGGTGACGGCCGCCGTCAACGGCGCTGCGGCGCAGCCGGGCCGCGAGGTATCGCTGCGTATCGGTCAGGAGGGCGGCAGCGTTGTCTTTGTCAACCATAAAGAGGCAGCGCCGGATACAGGTGTTTCTCTGTCCGCCGCCGCCATTGCCCCGGCGGCAATGACCTCTTTTGCCGGGGCTGGCTTGCTGCTGCACCGCCGCCGCAGACGCTGAGGAGGAGACAAGATGAAGAATAAGACCTGCGGCTGTGAATGTCCGCCGCCGCTGAATCCGGCCCACCAGAAACTGGCGGAGTGGTTTTGCACAGTCCGTTTTCCCCATACGCTGCTGGGCGGTGTGGATGAAGCGGCGCTGTGGAGAAAGCTGGAGGAGCTGCACACCCTTTATGACGCGGCGCTGACAGCGGAGCGGAGTCGCTATGACGCGCTGCTGCACCGGCAGGAGGAGAGCGCCCATGGAAGCTGAGATGGACGCCGTCCGCACGGCGCTGCAAGCGGGACGGCAGCGTGCAGACCGCCGCCGGGAGCTGGCGGGGCTTGTGCTGCGCGCAGCGGCGCTGGGGCTTTTGCTCTGGGTGCTGCTGGGGCGGGTCTTTTTGATCACGCAGGCGGTGGGCAGCCAGATGTTTCCCGCCATTCAGGACGGCGACCTGCTCATCGGCTACCGCCTTGCGGGCCGTCCGGTCAAAAATCAGGTGGTGCTCTACCGGCAGGAAGAGCAGCTGTGTGCGGGACGGATCTTGGCCGTTGCGGGAGATGTTGTCACGCTGGATGAAAGCGGAACGCCGCTGGTCAACGGCGCCGCCTCCGACGGCAGCATTCTCTACCCCACCTATCCCGGGGAGGCGCTGCACTACCCCTACACCGTCCCGGAGGGCTGCGTGTTTGTGCTGGGGGATTACCGCACGCAGAGTCGGGATAGCCGTGAGGTGGGCGGCGTACCGCTCTCCAATGTGGAGGCCCGTGTCATCACCCTGCTGCGCCGCAGGCGTATCTGATCTTACGGTTGAGCGCAGCCGCCGCCGCTTGCCGGCAGCGCTGCTCTTGATACATTAAAATGAAACGTAATTGGAGGTAACACATGAAAAGACTGTATGCATTTCTTTTGGCGCTGACCCTGTGCCTTGCGCTGAGCGTTCCCGCGCTGGCCACAGAGGGACAGATGCAAAACTACGGGGATATGGATACCGTTGTCCTCACCAAGACCTATGAGCTGACCAACGCCGGAACCGTTTCACCTGCGGAGGCGTTCACCTTCACCATCGAAAGAGCGGCGCTCAGCGATGCGGCGGAGGATATCACCGTGTCCAATATGCCGCTGCCCACCGTCGCCTCGGTTTCCTATGCCGCAGGTGAGGCGGGAAGCGCCGCCGCCGCAAAGGAGATCGTAATCTCGCTGCCGGCATACACCAGTGTGGGTATCTACACCTATACGATCCGGGAAACGGATCAGCACACCGCCGGTGTAGCCTATTGGGGAGAGGATATCCGCCTGGTGGTCACCGTCATCGAGCAGGACGGCAAGATCCGCGTGGCTGCCGTTCATACGGAGGGCGAGGGGGAGCAGAAGTCCAGCGCCATCACCAACACCTATTCCGCCGGCAGCCTGTCCTTCACAAAGCATGTTACCGGCCTGCTGGGTGACAAGAGCAAATACTTCAAGGTGACCGTTACCCTGACGGGCGAGCCGGGCAAAACCTATGCCGACAGCTTTGCCGTTTCCGGCGGAAGCGACAGCAGAAATCCTGATGTCATCACACTTGTCGCAGCAACCGAGTTCTATCTGAAGGATGGCGAGACCATCACCATTGCCAATCTGCCCTACGGCGTAAACTATACCGTGGAGGAGGCGGATTATACCGGTGACAACGGCGGCTATGCCGCGGCCGTGTACGCATATGGCGATGCAACCAAAACGGTTGACAGCGCCGCGGAAACCGTCTCGATCACCAACAGCAAGGGCGGTACGGTGGATACCGGCGTGATGCTGGACAGCGCCCCCTATGTGCTGGCACTGGCAGCGGTGTGCACCATCGGCATGGTGGCATTCCTGCGCAAGTGCCGCAGCAGCCGGCGCTGAGGCAGCTGCTGTGGCGCGGAAACGCTGCCCATAGCACACGGATATGCGTATTTCACGCATCGCCATAGGGCTGGCAGACCGGCTGCTGCGTGCCGCGGCGGCGCTGTTGGCAGTAACGGTAGGGCTGTATTCCGCCTATGCCCTGTGGGATAATGCCCAAGTCTATGCCGCCGCGGACAATGTGCGCGCCGACATGCTGCACCTGAAGCCTGCCTGCGGGACGGACGGCGGCGCCTCCTTTGCCGCGCTGCGTGAGGTGAACCCGGATGTGCAGGCGTGGCTGACACTGGAGGGCACTGCCATTGATTACCCGGTGCTGCAAGGGCGGGACAACATGACCTATCTCAACCGGGATGTGTACGGCCGCTTTGCGCTGTCGGGCAGCATTTTTCTGGACGCCGGCTGTGACGGCGGCTTTCGCGATGCCTATTCCCTGCTCTACGGGCATCACATGGAAAACAGCCTGATGTTCGGAGATCTGGAGCGATACCGTCAGGCGGCGTTTTTCCGGGAGAATACCGGGGGAGCACTGCTGCTGCCGGAGGGAGAGCACCGCCTGACGGTGCTGGCCTGCCTGATCGTTCCCGCCTCGGAGGATGCTGTTTTTCAGGTGGAGCGCTGGCGGGAGAGCGCCGCAGGCTTGCTGGATTTTGCCGCCGGGAACGCGCTGCACCTGAACCGTGAGGCACTGGAGGAGGCCCGCCGCACCGGTGCACGGGTACTGAGCCTGTCCACCTGTGCCGCCGACTTCACCGATGCCCGGACGGTACTGCTTGCAGCCATGGAGCCTGATGCGCTCCCACGATCAACAGGAGGATGAGCCTATGAAAAAATTTGTGGCGGCGGCGCTGCTGATGGGACTGCTGATGCTGCTGCCGGTTTCCGCAGCGGCGGCCCAGACCGCGTGCGGAGGAGAAGCTGTGCTGCCGGTGCAGGTGACGCTGAGCGGCCGTGCCGGCCACAGCCAGCGCTTCACCGTTACGCTGGAGCCGCTGGACAGTGACGCACCTGCAAGCGATCCCGCCAGCTTGACGGTATATGCCTGCAAGCCGGGGGAGACGGAGGTAAGCGGCAGCTTCGTCATCCGCTATACCGCCCCCGGCATTTACCGCTATCGGATGTGCCAGCAGCCGGGCAGCGCGAGCGGTATCACCTATGATCCCACCGTCTATTATGTGACGCTTACGGTGTTCTATGATACGCAGGAGGTGCTGCAATCGACGCTGGCCGTTCGCCGGAACGCAGCGGACGCCGCCGAAAAGGGCGGGCAGATACTCTTCTCCAACCGCGGCGCCTCCCATACACCGTCAGACCCGGCCGCCCCGCCCACCGGTAAGCTGATCCAGACAGGACAGCTGAACTGGCCGGTGCCGGTGCTGGGCGGCAGCGGCGCTGCGCTGCTGCTGGCAGGCGGCCTCATGCGGCGCAGGGCGCGCCGTGCAAGGCCGTGACCGGGCGGGCAAGCGCCCTGTGCCTGCTGCTGGGACTGGTGCTGCTGGCATTTTCCGCGGCGCTGCTGATGCATAACAGGCAGGAGGTGCGGCAGGCCCGGCAGGCCTCGGAGCAGATCCTGACCCATGTCCGCGCCGCTGACAGCGCGGATACGCCGCCGGAACCGGCAGCGCCGTCATCCCGGACAGAGGAAGTGTTCGGTGTGCTGTCTGTACCGGCGTTGGCGCTGGAGCTGCCGGTGCTTTCCGTGTGGAGCGAAACCGGCCTGACCGAGGCCCCTTGCCGCCAGCAGGGCAGCGCATCGTCGGGACTGGTTATCGCGGGGCATAATTATGCCTCCCATTTTGGGTCGATGTCCCGCCTTGCTTCCGGCGATGCGGTGACTCTCACGCTGCCGGACGGCGCCGTATACCGTTATACGGTCGCCTGTGTCCGACAGGTGGCGGCGGAGGATACCGAAGCGATCCTCTCCGCCGCCGAGCCGCTGGTGCTGTACACCTGCACCTATGGCGGCAAGGCCCGCGTCGCGGTGTTCTGCGAACGCGATACAGCCTGAAAACGGCTCTTATAAGAAGCTTTTAAGGCGGCTCTTTCCACAAGGGAAAGAGCCGCCTTTTCATAGGTTTTACCGGTCAGCGAAAAATTCTTTGACAATGTCTGCACTTTGCTTGGCGTCGCGGGCGTAGTAGTCCGCGCCGATTTTGCGGGCATATTCCTCCGTCAATACCGCGCCGCCCACCATGATCCGGCACGCAGGCGCGGCCTCATGCACCGCGGCGATGGTTTCGGCCATGCTCTTGAGGGTGGTGGTCATCAGGGCGGACAGCCCCACCAGTCGGACATGTCGCTCCAGCACCGTGCTGACCACCTTTTCCACCGGGACATCCCGCCCCAGATCAATGACCTGATAGCCGTAATTCTCCAGAATGACCCGCACGATGTTCTTTCCGATATCGTGAACATCGCCCTTTACCGTGGCCAGCACCACACAGCCTTTTTCCTGCGGGGGCGCGTCTGTCCGGGCCATCGCGGCCTTGATCTCGTCAAAGGCGCTCTGCGCCGCGCTGGCCGCCTGCAGCAGCTGGGGCAGAAACAGCGTACCCGCCTCATAGCCTGCGCCCACCGCGTCCAGCGCCGGGATCAGCACATCGTCCACCAGCGCCAGCGGCTGCTGGGTTTGCAGCAGCGCCCGGGCGGCCGCGGCGGCCTCACTCCGCAAGCCCAGCTCCACGGCGCGCATCAGCTGCTCCCGGCTGTCCGTCTGGGAAACCGCTTTTTCACTGCGGGCCTGTCCTGCTTCGCCGCTGAAGCGGGCAATATAGGCGGCGCTGTGCCGGTCCCGGCCCGACAGCACCTCATAGGCGCAGATGGCATTCCGGCTCTCCGGCACGGCGGGGTCCATAATGGCAAGATCCAGTCCCGCGTGCATGGCCAGCGTCAGGAATGCGGCGTTCAGCACGCTGCGCCGCGGCAGGCCGAAGCTGATGTTGGAAACGCCCAGCACGGTACGCACGCCCAGCTCCTGCTTGCACATGGTTAGTGCCCGCAGCGTTTCCAGCACGTCCTCCTGCTGCGCACTGGCCGTCAGCGTCAGGCAGTCGATGTAAATATCCTCCCGGGGAATCCCCGCCTCCAACGCGGCCTCGACAATGCGCCGGGCAATGGCCACCCGATCCTCTGCCCGGGCAGGAATGCCGGCGCCGTCCACCGTCAGGCCGATTACCGCCGCGCCATACTTCCGGCACAGGGGCAAAACCCGCTCCAAAGACGCGGGGGAGCCGTTGACGGAGTTGACCAGCGGCTTACCGTTATAGACCCGCAGCCCCCGCTCCAGCGCCTTTATATTGGTAGAGTCCAGCAGCAGCGGCTGTCCCGTTACGCTCTGCACCGCCTTCACGGCCTGCTCCAGCATGGCCGGCTCGTCCACCTCCGGCGCGCCCACGTTCACATCCAGCAGCGCCGCGCCTGCCTCCGACTGGGCCACGGCCTCCTCCATCAGCTCATCCATGCTGCCCCGCCGCAGTGCCTGCGCGATCCGGGCCTTGCCGGTGGGATTGATCCGCTCGCCCACCACGGTGATGCCGTCCACCGTCACGCAGGAGACCGGCGAGCACAAAAGGGAGGGCATGGCGTGGGCCTGCCGCCCCGGTATGCAGTCCCCGAATACCGCTGAGAGCTGCCGGATAAACTCCGGCGTTGTGCCGCAGCAGCCGCCTGCGGCAAATAGACCCAGCTCCCGGTATGGCGCCATCTGCGCGGCGTATTCCTCAGGCGTGATGTCATAGCCGCTGCCGTCGGCTCTGGGAAGGCCCGCATTGGGCTTTATAAATATGGGGAAATCCCCCGGCAGCACCGCCGCCAGCCGCTGCGCCATCGGCAGGATCTCCCGGGGCCCCAGCGAGCAGTTGATGCCGATGGCATCCGCGCCCAGCCCCCGTGCAGTGGCGGCAAAGCTCTCCACCGTGCAGCCGGTAAAGGTACGGCCATCGGCTTCAAAGCTCATGCTGGCCAGCACCGGCAGCGTGCAGTTCTCCTTTGCCGCCAGCAGCGCCGCCTTCAGCTCATAGAGGTCGGTAAAGGTTTCCAGCATGACCAGCTGTGCCCCGGCGGCAGCGCCGGCGCGGACGATCCGGGCAAAATCCGCCGCCGCGTCCGAAAAGGACAGTGTGCCGATGGGCTCCAGCAATTGACCCAGCGGGCCGATGTCCAGCGCCGTCAGCGCGCCATAGGGCGCGCAGGCCCGTTTGCAGCAGGCCACACCCGCGGCGATGACCTCCTCCGTGGTATAGGCGCTGCCCGCCAGCTTGCGGGGCGATGCGCCGAAGGTGTTGGTATTTATGATCCGGCTGCCGGCCGCCGCGTACTTGCTGTGGATGGCGCTTACCAGCTCAGGATCGGTGATGTTCAGTTCCTCAGGCCGTGCGCCCAGCTGTAAACCGGCGGCTTGCAGCATGGTGCCCATACCGCCGTCCAGCAGGACGGTATGCGCCTGCGTAAAGAGTTCATTGTTCTGCACAGGTTTTTCCTCGCTTTCGATAGTCGCACCGGCCGCGGAGGGCACAGTGTCCGCAGTCTGCCAAGTGTCCCCTTACCGGGTGGTCGCTGACGCCCAGCAGCGCCGTAACGCTTTTGCGCGGCAGCAGAAGATCGGTTTGCGTCACGCACAGGCCGATTCGCCTCTGGGTGTCCAGCGCCGCCGCCAGCAGGGGCTGAACCGTGATGGGCCAGTCGCCGTACCCCGGCGAAAAGCGGCCCGTCAGATAAAGGCCCTCAGATGCCGCCAGCTGCCGCAGAGCCGCTTCGGCGGCATCTGCCGCCTGCTCTGCCAGTGCGGAGGCCAAAGCGTCGGTTGCCACACCGGCGGCAATGTCCCCCACCCCTGCGCGATGGATGCAGCGGTCAGCCTCCGGCCCCAGCGTGGCGGCCAGCATGATGGCGCTGCCGCAGCCTGCCAGATGGCGCTGGATATCGCTGCCCGGCAGAAGTCCCGCCTTCAAAAGCGCCTCCGTCGGCTCAGAGCGCCATACGGTCCGTATGTGCACCTGCTCCAGCAGCGGCGGCGCGCAGCGCTCCAGCAGCGCCGCAGTGGCACGATCCGGGTGCTCGCCCGCGCCGAAATACCGCCCGGCCTGCCCCAGATCGATCTGCCCCGGCTTTTCCACCGATAGCGGCACCGTTACGCCCGTCAGCACATGGAACACCCCCCTTTTTTTATATCGCCTTAGTATACAGCAGCATTTCGCGTTAATCAATCCTGTTATTAAGAAAAAATGTGCGGCAGGAGCGAGAAATTTGCGTCTTTCCCCCGGGTAAACCAAAAAGAAAGACACCCTCACGGGTGTCTTTCTTTTTGGAGCAGGATACGGGAGTCGAACCCGCCTCCTCGGCTTGGGAAGCCGATGTACTACCGATGTACGAATCCTGCGTTGCATGGATCCTGCGTGGAGTTCTTGGATATCATAGCATCTTTTTTGCAAAAAAGCAACCGTTTTCTGGCGAAGAGAAAAAACCGGGCCTCCGGAGGGAGGCCCGGGGGGATTCAGCAGAGCTTGGCGCCGGCGGGAATGGCGTCGTCGAGCATGACGAGGTGGAGCTTTTCTTCGCCCTTTTCCCTATGCACGGCGGAGAGCAGCATGCCGCACGACTCCTGGCCCATCATCTTTCTGGGCGGGAGGTTGACGATGGCGGCGAGCGTCTTGCCGACGAGGGCTTCCGGCTCGTAGAACTTCGCGATGCCGGAGAGGATCTGCCGGTCGGTGCCGGTGCCGTCGTCGAGCGTGAAGCGCAGGAGCTTGTCGGACTTCTTGACGCGCTCGCAGGCCTTGACCTTGACGACGCGGAAGTCGGACTTGCAGAAGGTATCGAAGTCGACCTTTTCCTCGAGCTGCGGCTCGACCTCAACGGCGGGCAGCAGGGCGCGCTTCTGCGCGGCCTCGAGCTCTTCGAGCTCGGCCAGCGCCTTGGGCGCGTCGATGCGCGGGAAGATGGCCTCGCCCTTGTGGACGGTCACGGTCTGCGGGAGCTTGCCCCAGGTGTTGGCAGCCTCCCAGGTGCAGACGTCGGCGCCTGCGCCGATCTGCGCGAAGATCTTGCCGCAGGATTCCGGGATGAACGGCAGCAGCAGCGTCGCGCAGATGCGGATGGACTCGAGCAGGTTATACATGACGGCGGCCAGCCGCGGCTTGTTCGCCTCGTCCTTGGCAAGGGCCCAGGGCATGGTCTCGTCGATATACTTGTTGGCGCGCTGGATGCACTTGAAGATCTCCTCCAGACCGTTCTGGAACTGGAACTTCTCCATCTGCGCCTCATACCGGTCACGCAGGCCGGAGAGCATGGAGATGAGCGCCTCGTCGGCCTCGCCGGCCTCACGTGCCTCGGGCAGCGTGCCGCCGAAGTACTTTTCGGCCATCGCCGTCGTGCGGGAGACGAGATTGCCGAGATCGTTGGCAAGGTCAATGTTGATCGTGTTGATCAGCAGCTCGTTGGAGAAGTTGCCGTCGGAGCCGAAGGGGAACGTGCGCAGCAGGAAGAAGCGCAGCGCGTCCACACCGAATTTTTCCGCCAGCAGATACGGGTCGACGACGTTGCCCTTGGACTTGGACATCTTGCCGCCGTCCATGACGAGCCAGCCGTGGCCGTAGACGTGCTTCGGCAGCGGCATACCCATGCTCATGAGCATGGCGGGCCAGATGATGGAGTGGAAGCGGACGATCTCCTTGCCGACGAAGTGTACATCCGCGGGCCAGTATTTGTCGTAGTCGTGATACTTCTCGTTCATGAAGCCGAGCGCCGTGGTGTAGTTGAACAGCGCGTCGACCCAGACGTAGACAACATGGCCCGGGTCGAAATCGACCGGCACGCCCCAGGTGAAGCTGGTGCGGGAGACGCAGAGGTCTTCGAGGCCCGGATCGATGAAGTTGTTGACCATCTCGTTGACGCGGGACTTGGGCTGGAGGAAGTCGGTCGTCGTCAGCAGCTCACGCACGCGGCCGGCGTATTTGGAGAGGCGGAAGAAATAGGCTTCCTCCGACGCGTCGTGGACTTCGCCGCCGCAGTCGGGGCATTTGCCGTCCTTGAGCTGGCTCTCGGTCCAGAAGCTCTCACAGGGGGTGCAGTATTTGCCCTTGTATTCGCCCTTATAGATATCGCCGTTCTCATACATCTTGCGGAAGATCTTCTGGATGGACTCCACATGATAATCGTCCGTCGTGCGGATGAAGCGGTCGTTGGAGATGTTCATCAGCTTCCAGAGGTCCAGGATGCCCTTCGGGCCCGCGACGATGTTGTCGACGAACTGCTGCGGGGTGACGCCCGCGGCCTTGGCCTTGTCTTCGATCTTCTGGCCGTGCTCGTCGGTGCCGGTCAGGAACATCACGTCGTAGCCCTGCAGCCGCTTATAGCGGGCCATGGCGTCGGTCGCCACGGTGCAGTAGGTATGGCCGATGTGCAGCTTCGCCGAGGGATAGTAGATCGGCGTGGTGATATAAAATGTCTTTTTGCATGCTTCGCACATAGTATTTTCCTCTTTTCCGCCCGCTCCGAATGAAAGAGGGGCTATTCAGATATAATGTATCCGCTTTGCGTATTTTTGTCAACGCTGTTGCGAAATATTTGACAGCCGTGTTATACTGACAGAGAATCAAAAACAATTCTACGAAAAGACAGGAGTCTGGATTTTTTATGATCTCTTTCCACAAGGCAGAGGCCGCCGACCGCGTATGGGCGCATGAAATTCTGAAAAACTGCGAGTATCCCGGCGCGGAATATGCATTCAGCTGTATGTATCTCTGGTCCGATTATTTTGGGGAGCTGGGCCGCGTCGGCAATCATCTGACGCAGCACGCGTCCTGGCGCGGCCGGGAGGTCTATCTCTACCCGGCAGGCGCGGGCGATATCAAGGGGGCCATCGAGGCCATCCGCGCCGACGCCGCGGAGCGCGGCGGTCCGCTGCGCCTGCGCAGCCTGACCAAGGACAAGAAGGAGGAGCTGGAGGCGCTGTACCCGGGGAAGTTCGAGTTTACCGCCTGCCGCAATTCCTATGACTATATCTACACCGTCGAGGAGCTTTCGGAGCTGCACGGGAAAAAGCTGCAGTCGAAGCGCAACCACTGCAACCGCTTTGAGGATGAATTCCCCGACTGGTTCACCGCGCCCATCACGGACGACAATCTGCCGCAGTGCCACGAGATGCTCCGCGTCTGGTACGAGACGCACGAGCCCGTGGTGAACGCGCAGGAGCTCGACCAGCTGCAGCTGGAAAAGACCGCGCTGCAGCGCGCGTTCGACCATTTTGACGAGCTGGAGATGGACGGGCTGCTGCTGTCCGACGGCGAGCGGATCATCGCGTTCTCCATGGGCAGCCGCATGAACCGAGACTATTATGACGTCGGCTTTGAAAAGGCCTTCCCGGACGTGAACGGCGCCTACGCCATGATCAACCGGGAATTCTCCCGCATGATCGCGGAGAAGTATCCCGAGGTACAGTTCCTCAACCGCGAGGACGACATGGGCTCCGAGGGCCTGCGCCGCGCGAAGGAGTCGTACCAGCCGACGGTGCTGCTGGAAAAATACGTCGCCGACTGGAAGGAGAACTGAGCATGCGCCTGCGCAAGACGAATCTGGACGATCTGCCGCAGCTCAAGGCGCTCTGGGCGCTGGGCTTCGGCGATACAGAGCAGGAGATCGAGGCGTTTTTTGCCATCTCTTACCCTGCGGCGACCGGCTTCTGCGCGGAGGAGGACGGGCGGCTCATCGCCGCGGCCTACGCGCTGCCGCAGGAGCTCGCCTGGGGCGAGCGCACGGCGAAGGCCGCGTATCTCTACGCCGTGACCACGCATCCGGACTTCCGGAAGCAGGGCGTGTGCCGGAAGCTGCTGGCCTTTGCGGAAAAGGAGCTGAAAAAACGGTATTTCGACTGCCTGGTGCTCGTCCCCGCGACGGACGCGCTGCGCGCGTACTATGAGACGATGGGCTTCTGCACGCAGAAAAGCGATTTCCTCGACGATGGACCCGCGCCGGAGGCGCGCGGTGTATGCGAGGAGCTGACGCCGGTCGACTATGCGGGCCTGCGCGAGACGATCCTCTACGACACGCCGCATGTGCGCTATACGCTTGCCGACCTGCGGTATCAGGCGTCCATGTCCGGCTTCTACCGGCTGGAGCTCGGCAGCCACTACGGCTGCGCCTGCGCGCACGTAAGCGGCGGTACGCTCGTCGTGGACGAGATCCTGCCGGACGGCTCTGTGCTGCCCGCGCTTTTAAAAAAGATTCCGGCTGCCAGCTGCCGCGTGCGCACGGCGGGCGGCAATGCGCCCTTTGCCATGTGCAAATGGCTTTCGGAGGAGAAAAAACTGCCGGATGTCTATCTGGCCTTTGATTTTGGATGAGCTTTCACGGAAAGGGGGCGTCTGCCATGGCGGAGCCACGATCTTTGCCTTCTGACGCGGTCGAGCGGCTGCTGGCAGCCGCCAACGGCGACGCGGCGCTGCTGTATCTCCATTTTGCGGCGGGCCGCCCGCTGGAAAACGCGCGCGAGGCGCTGCGCATGAGCGAGGCGAGGTATGATCTGGCCTGCGCCACGCTGCAGCAGCTCGGCCTCTGGCCGCAGGAGCCGCAGCGGCATCTCGACGCGTCGCAGGCTCCGGTCTATACCGAGCAGGACGTCATCCGTGAGACGCACACGAGCCGCGAATTCGAGGCCATCACCGGCGAGACGCAGCGGCGGCTGGGCCGGGTCCTGAGCAATGAGGAGCTGAAGATCCTGCTCTCGATCTACCGCTATCTCGGCCTGCCCGGCGAGGTCATCTCCATCCTCGTCAACTACTGCATCCAGCGGCAGCGCTCGCGCGGCATCGCGCGGATGCCGTCGCTGCGGTCGATCGAAAAGGAAGCGTATTACTGGGCCGACCACGGCATCGACACCATGGAGCAGGCGGCGGTCTACATGCAGAACCAGCTCCTGCGCCAGTCGCAGCTGGGGAAGATCAAGGAGCTGTTCGGCATTTCCGGCCGCAGGCTCACGCCGGGGGAGGAGAACTATATCCTGACCTGGCTCTCCTGGGGCTTCGGCGAAAAGGAGATCGGCCTGGCCTATGAAAAGACCTGCCTGGCCACGGGCGGACTCAAATGGCCCTACTGCAACTCGATCCTGCGCAGCTGGCACGAGCAGGGCTTCACGACCCTCAGCCAGATCGAAGCGGGCGACCGCGCGCCGGTGAAGCCGGCCGCGGGGAAATACAGCCGCGGCGTGCAGCAGCACAACGACGCGCTCAGCGATCTGCAGATCGCTGCCATTGACCGCATGCTGAACGAGAAGGAGGATTGACCATGGCGTATTCCAGAGCCATCGTGCAGCGGGCCGAGGCCCGGCTGCAGAGCGAAAAAGAGCAGAATGAGCGATCCTCCCGCGCCCGCATCGCGGCGATCTACGAAAAAGAGCCGCGCCTGGGCGAAATTGAGCGGGAGCTGCGGCGGACGGCCGCCCATGTGCTGGCCGCGACGTTCCGCCGCCAGGGCGACCCTGTAGCCGCCATGCAGCAGCTCAAAAAGGAAAATCTCGCCCTCCAGCAGGAGCGCGACTGGATCCTGCAGGCCGAGGGACTGGAGCCGGACGATCTGACTGTCCAGCCCATCTGCCCGACATGCGGCGGGACCGGCTATGTGGGCGCGGCCATGTGCGAATGCCTCAAGGAGCTCTGCCGCCAGGAGCAGAAGAAGGAGCTGACGAATCTGTTCGGCGCCGAGAGCTTTGAAAAGTTCCGCCTTGACCTCTATTCTGACCAGTACGACGCAAAATACCGCAGCAGCCCGCGCGAGCTCATGCGCGCGACCTACCGCATGGCGCAGAACTACGCGCAGAGCTTCCCGGCGGACGGCCAGTCGCTGGTCTTCTCCGGCGCGACCGGGCTGGGAAAGACGTTCCTGTCCGCCTGCGTGGCGCGCGTCGTCGCGGAGCGGGGGTTCTCGGTCAGCTATGCGCCGGTGGGGCAGCTGTTTGCCGCCTTTGAGGAGGACAAATTCCGGCCGCAGCCGGATGCAGCCCGCACAGAGGATGTTTTCGCCTGCGATCTGCTGATCATTGACGATCTCGGCACGGAGATGACGACGCAGTTTACCGTCTCCGTCCTCTATCAGCTGCTCAACACCCGCCTGATGGAGAAAAAGCCCGTCATTCTCTCGACCAATCTCACGCCGGGCGAGCTGGCCTCGCGCTATTCGCCGCAGATCGCCTCGCGCATCCTCGGCACCTACCGCCTCTGCCAGTTCTGCGGCGACGACATCCGCTTCAAAATCAAATAAGCGCAGGGAGCCCCCAGAGGCTCCCTTTTTCCGGATACGGAGTGCAAAAACTCTGCATATTTCCGACTTCCGGCTTGCATGGCGGGGGAAACTGGTGTATAATACTTTGTAAATTTTTCATACGAAAGCGAGGCTTCCCCATGAGCAAGGTCACGATCCCGCAGGGCTACCACGCGCCCCTGTCCGTCTACGAGCTGCAGCGCGCCATTGAATTCATCAAGAGCAATTTCCAGACGAATCTGTCCAACGCGCTGAATCTGCGCCGCGTATCCGCGCCGCTGTTCGTGGAGGAGGCTTCTGGCCTGAACGACAATCTGAACGGCTATGAGCGCCCGGTCAGTTTCGACATCCCGGACGTCGGCGCTGAGGCGCAGGTCGTGCATTCGCTGGCCAAGTGGAAGCGGCTGGCGCTGAAGCGCTACCAGTTCAACGTCGGCAAGGGCCTGTTTACCGATATGAACGCCATCCGGCGTGACGAGGAGGTCGACAACCTCCACTCTGTCTACGTCGACCAGTGGGACTGGGAAAAGGTCATCGCCCGTGAAGACCGCACCGTGGACTATCTCAAGCGCACCGTGCGCGACATCGTCGGCGCGGTCTGCGAGACGAACGACGCGCTTGGCGTCGCGTTCCCGTGCCTGCACACCAAGCTTGACCGCAATGTGTTCTTCATCACCACGCAGGAGCTGGAGGATCTCTACCCCGACAAGACACCTAAGGAGCGCGAAAACGAGATCGTCCGTCAGCACCATACGGTCTTCCTCATGCAGATCGGCGGCAAGCTGAAGTCCGGCAAGCCGCACGACGGCCGCGCGCCCGACTATGACGACTGGCAGCTCAACGGCGATATCCTCATGTGGAACGAGGTCCTCGGCTGCGCGTTTGAGATCTCCTCCATGGGCATCCGCGTGGACGAAGCGTCCCTCGACCGCCAGCTGACGCTCGCGGGCTGCGACGACCGCCGCGAACTGCCCTTCCACAAGATGCTCCTGAACGGCGAGCTGCCCCTGACCATGGGCGGCGGCATCGGCCAGAGCCGCGTGTGCAT
>CABSAW010000017.1:0-24376 GCA_902475745.1 uncultured Oscillospiraceae bacterium | reverse complement strand
TCCACCGTCACATCCACCTGCGGCTCCAGTCCGTGCTGTCGAAGTACATATTCCAGCGTCATCTCCGGCACACCGCCCTTGCGCCCGCCGATGATGGTCTTGCCCCGCAGCTGTTCCCAGTCAAAGGCCACATCCTCCCGGCCCATGAGAAACGCACCGTCACAGGCCGTCAGTTGGCCGAATACCACCGGATGATCCTCCTT
This sequence comes from uncultured Oscillospiraceae bacterium, assembly GCA_902475745.1. Lineage (GTDB taxonomy): Bacteria > Bacillota > Clostridia > Oscillospirales > Oscillospiraceae > Vescimonas. The sequence goes on along the minus strand of CABSAW010000017.1, from coordinate 24,173 downwards.
GCCCTGGTTGTAAATGTAGATGCAGCTCTCCGGCCCGGCAAGGCCGATGTCGCTCTGACCGGACACCACGGCGGTCATCACCTTGTCGGCGCCGCCGCCGTTGGTCAGCTGGATGGCAAGGCCTTCCTCTTCAAAAAAGCCCAGCTCCATGGCCACATACTGCGGCGCGTAAAATACGGAATGGGTCACCTCGTTGAGCCGGACGGCGGTCAGTTCCTGCGCTGTCTCTCCGCCGCCGCAGCCGCACAGCAGCGGCAGCAGCGTCAGCACGGCAAGCAGCGGCGCGATGATTTTTTTCATGCTTTTACCCCCAATAAACGATACAGTGTTTTTTCCACCCACAGCACCAGCCGGTACATAACCACCGCGGCCGCCAACAGCAGCAGCACGCTGGTCATCACCAGATCCATGTTGAACACCTGCGAGCCGTACACGATCAGGTAGCCCAGGCCGGCGCGTGAGACAAGAAACTCGCCCATGATCACACCCACCCATGAAAGGCCCACGTTGACCTTCAGGGTGTTGAGCAGCGTGGCGTAGTTGGCGGGCAGCACCAACAGCCACAGCATCTGCGCCCGGCTGGCACCCATGGCGGCCATCAGCCGGATCTTCTGGGCGTCCGTGGCCCGGAAGCCCTCGTACATGTTGAGAATGGTCACGATCAGAGAGATGGCCAGCGTCATAACGATGATGGCCCCGGTCCCCGCGCCCATCCACACAATAAAAATAGGGCCCAGCGCCGTTTTCGGCAGGGCGTTGAGCACCACCAGATAGGGGTCCAGCACCCGGCTGAGGGTGGGCCACCACCACATCGCCACGGCGATCAGCGTCCCGGTGGCGGTGCCCAGCAGAAAGCCCACCGCCGTCTCCCAGCAGGAGGTGCCCACGTGCACCAGCACGTCTCCGCTGCGGCACAGGTTGATAAACGTGGCCGCGATACGGCTGGGACAGCTGACCAGAAATCCGTCGCTGAAGCCAAGGCGGCAGCTTAGCTCCCACAGGATAAAAAAGCCTGCCAGCACCGCGATCTGCCAGATCCGCACCCGGCGGCGCTGCCGCCGCAGGTCGCGGAGATAGCGTTCCCGTACAGACGGGGGCGCCGGTTCATTCATGCAGCTCCAGCTCCTTCCATATGGCGTCGAAGTACCGAGGGAAAAGCGGGCTTTCCCGCCGTGCCATCGGCGGCAGCGGCCGCAGCTGCCCCATATCGAACACCGCCTTGACCACCGCCGGCCGCCGGGACAATACCACCACCCGATCCGACATGCTGACCGCCTCGGATATGTCGTGGGTCACCAGCAGCGCCGTTTTTCCCTCGCCGCGGATGATGCGCCAGATGTCGCCGGATACCGCCAGACGGGTCTGATAATCCAGCGCGGAAAACGGCTCATCCAGCAGCAGGATATCCGGGTCGGTGGCCAGCGTACGGATCAGGGCGCAGCGCTGGCGCATGCCGCCGGAGAGCTGGTCGGGCCGCTTGTCGGCAAAGTCCGCCAGCCCGTAGCGCTCCAGCAGCGCTTCGGCGTGGCGGCGCTGGCGCGGATCGCCGTCGCGGCGCAGCTCCAGTCCCAGCATAACGTTATCCCGGATGGTGCGCCATTCAAACAGCTGATCCCGCTGGGGCATAAAGCCCACCAGCCGGCTGGGGCCGGAAATCGCCTTTCCCCGCAGCGCAGCCGTGCCGCCGGTGAGCGTCTCAAGCCCTGCCAGTACCCCCAACAGCGTGGATTTTCCGCAGCCTGACGGCCCCACGATGCTGACAAACTCGCCCTCCGCCACCGTGAAGGTTACGCGCCGCAGCGCCTCCACCTCGCCGTTGCGGGCCTGATAGGTCAGGGCGGCGTCGCGGATCGTGATGATTTGCTCCATATGCGCCTCTTTTCCCTGCAAAGGCTTCAGCGCCTTGCAGCTTCGGGGTCGGGGAGAGGAAAGCTCTCCCTGCATCAGTATATTGTCGTGCTGTTTGATTGGTTACTCGTTGACTTTCCTCCGCTGCCGGTGTACCATAGACGTATCCACATGAAAATAAGGAGGACATTTTATGAAGAAGATCATTGCCACCGAAAAAGCCCCCGCCGCTATCGGCCCCTATTCTCAGGCCATCGACTGCGGTGCGTTTCTCATTACCTCCGGACAGGTACCCATTGACCCCGCCACCGGCGAGATCGTCTCCGGCGGTGTTGCCGAGCAGACCCGTCAGTCCCTCACAAATGTCAAGGCGATTCTGGCCCAGGCCGGCCTGACCATGGATAACGTGGTCAAGACCACCGTATTCCTGCAGAGTATGGGCGACTTTGCCGCCATGAACGCCGTGTACGCTGAGTTCTTCACCGAGGGGCAATATCCCGCCCGCTCCGCCGTGGAGGTCGGTGCGCTGCCCAAGGGCGCGCTGGTGGAGATCGAGACCATCTGCATCAAGTAAGTCCCTCCTGCATAAAATACCGCCCCGGCGCTGCTGTCAAAGGCGCCGGGGCGGTATTCATCGTTTCGGGCATCTTACGGCTTTTCTGGCAGGCTGGCTGCTGCTACAGACTGCCCCACGCGGCGGAAGCTTTCATCCGGCAGCGCAGGCAGCAGCCGGCCTTCCAGCCGGGGATATTCCCGGCGCAGCACTTCGCGGCAGACGCTGAGGATCAGATCGCCGCCCCGGCCGCTCATCACGCGGCCCAGCAGCAGCACATGGCGGCAGCCGTACAGCGTGTGGTAATAGGCCAGCGTGTGGCCCAGATATACGCCAATGGAGCGAAAGACCGCCGCGGCGCGGGGATCGTCCCGCGCCATCAGCTCCTGCACCGTCCGCAGTTTTTCGGCGGGGGACAGGCCGCCCTCCAGCGCGATACCCGCCCGGGGCGCCAGCTTGATCACGGCATCCTGGGAAAAGTATTTCACGCCGCAGCCGATATCGCCGGACCACTCGTCCGCCATGGCGCCAGCGGCAGCGTCCACCGGCACAAAGGCCAGCTCATTGAGCCAGCCGGTAATGCGGCCCTGCTCGTCCACAAAGCCGGCCGCCTCGCTGGTGCCCATGGCAAGGCCCAGCACGCTGCTGTCATGCAGGCTCATGGCCCCCGCCAGCGCGCTGACATCGCCATCGTTCATGACGCAGCAGGGCACGGTGCCGAAGGTGTCGGCAACGGCCCGCAGGTAGATATCCTTTACCTGCGCGTCAAACTGCGCCTGCGGCACCTTCAGAAACAGGCTGGCGCTCATGGTGCGGTTGTTGATGTAGATACCGGCTGAGGACACGCCCACCGCGTCCACCCGTGGCAGGTGCTCCGCGGCGCTGCGCAGCGCCGCTACGATCCCCTCGTAGTGGTAGGATGGATCTCCGTGGGCCTTGGGAAACCATACGACCTCCTCGGAATATACCGTTTCACCGTCACGCACGGCGCTCACCTTCCGGTCAGACCCGCCAGCGTCAAAGCCGATGCGGCAGCCGTCCAGATGGCCGCCCACGGCTTGAGGTGCATCGCGGCTTTCCGGCACGCGGCATGTCAGCACCACCTCGAAGGGACGCTCGTACACCCGGGCCATAAAATCCCGGTCAAACGCCCGTCCGCCGCCGGCGCTGTACTGCTCACGGAGATAGGCGTACACCTCCGCACTGTCGGTATAAATACGAAAGCCGCCCTTCATCCACAGCAGGGTCTTTACCAGCCGGTCAATATAATAGCAGTCCGCCGCGCGCATGTCCGCCGTGTTGTGGATCCGCGTGTGTACGCAGGCCATCTGACCGTCGGAGCGCTCCAGCGCAATGGACAGCGGCTGCCCCGCCGTTTCCAGAAAGGCCCGGTTAAACCGGCCGATGGGGAAAAATTCCGTATCCAGCTCCGGCACACATTGCAGCGCCGCGCTGATCCCGTATCGCTCCATATCCGCATCCCCCTTCTCGCCGCATGGCGGCGGACAAAAGCCTTTTCTTGCTGCCCTCCATTGTAACACGGCCGCTTTCCGCCTGTCGATAGGCAGATGTTCAAAAAATTTGCCGAAAACTTTCTCTTTCCGGTTGCGGCAGCAGGAAAAAGCGGCTATACTGATAGCGTTTTCCGCTTGACCACCCGATTTTGCCGCAGGAGGTATGCCTATGCAGCTGCTATATATGTTGGAATCCATCCGCACACCGTTCTGGGATGCGGTTATGTCCGCCGTCACCCATCTGGGAGAGGAGACGGTCTTTATGGTAGCGGCTCTTTTCGTGTTCTGGTGCGTGGGCAAGAAGGAGGGCTACTATCTGCTGGCGGTGGGCTTTGCCGGAACGGTGATGAACCAGTTTCTCAAGCTGCTGTTCCGCGTTCCGCGCCCGTGGGTGCTGGACGGGGATTTTACCATCGTGGAAAGCGCCCGGGCGCAGGCCACCGGTTACTCCTTTCCCAGCGGCCATTCACAGAACGCGGTGGGTACCTTCGGCGGCATCGCCCGCTTCACCCGGCGAAAATGGCTGCGCATTGCGGCGCTTACTATCGCGGTGCTGGTGCCCTTTTCCCGCATGTATCTGGGCGTTCACACGCCGTTGGACGTGGGCGTGGGCGCTGCAACGGCCGCCGTGCTGGTGCTCTTGCTCTACCCCGTCATGATGCGCAGCGCCGAGCACCCCCGCGCCATGGGGACGATCATCGGGGTAATGGCGGCGCTGGCGGCGGGCTATCTGCTGTTCGTGTCCCTGTTCCCCTTTCCCACGGGCATAGATGCGGCCAATCTTGCCCACGGCGTGGAAAACGCATGGAAGCTGCTGGGCGCCACATTGGGTCTTATGGCGGCGTGGCGGCTGGATGAAAAATGGATCCATTTCGACACCCGCGGCGCGTGGTATGTGCAGCTTGTCAAGCTGGCGGGCGGCCTTGCCCTGCTGCTGGCCGTCCGCGGCGGACTGAAAGCGCCGCTGACCGCCCTGCTGGGCCAGAGCGCAGGCGGCGCGGTTCGCTATGCCGTGATGGTGCTTTTTGCCGGAGCGGTGTGGCCCATGACCTTCGCGCCGCTGCGGCGGCTGCTGGAAAAGCGGGTATATTGACGCGGCGGCGGCACATACTGGAATAAAAGAGCCGTAAAATTTTTTACACCGGGAACAAATTGAGCTTCAAATCCGTCTATACTTGTGATATGATAGCAGGTATCGGCGCGGTATGCGCCCAAACGAACGAAAAGCGCGTCCGCTCTGCCGGACGCAAGAGAAAAGGATGGGATATCAGATGAAAAAACTGCTTGCCGCTCTGCTGGCGGCTATGATGGTGCTGACGCTGGCCGCCTGCGGCGGAAGCGGCAGCAAGACCGTGGATGTGCAGAAGCTGGCTGACGAGCTGAAGGACAACGTACCGTTCAGCGCCGCCATGATCGCCGACGCTGTGGAGGATCTGAACTATAAGCTGGATCCCCCCGAGGGCGCTACGCTGGCCGGCTATCAGGCCGACGGTACCGCCTATGACATGATCGTGGTGGGCCAGTGCGCCAGCGAGGCGGACGCCAAGACGCTGTACGCCAATGTGCAGACCTATGTGAACGACCTGAAAACCGAGGCCGGCCGGTATCAGCCGGAGGAGGTTGCCCGTATCGAGGGCGCGCTGCTGCGCCAGAGCGGTACGCTGGTGGTGCTGTGCATCAGCGATGATACCGCCGCTGCCACCGCCATCGTGGAGGGCTATCTGAAATGAGCCGCTACAGAGGACGGCGCGGCGGTATATCTCCCCTGATGCTGCTGATCGCGCTGGTGGTGGCCATCGCTGCGGTGGTGCTGATTATCATCAATCTGGGGAAGGACAAGCATCCTGCCGACGATACCGATGCCCCGCCGACCAACCAGACCGATCCTGACGGCTCCGGTGATGCCGACAGTACGGACGATCCCGCCAACACGCCGGCAGACCCTGCCCCCGCCTATGAGAAGATCGAGCTCAAGGGCGAGCAGCAGCAGTATGACGCGGTGTACCGGGTGGGCGACACCGGCTATGAGATGTACAGCTATGTGGACAGCACTGCCAAGAAGTATGCCGACAACGTAAACGCCGTGGCCGATGCGCTGGCGGGCAAGGCCAACGTGTACATGCTGCCCATCCCCCTCAGCTCCGGCGTCTGCCTGCCGGACGAGCTGTACGGCAAGGACATCTTCGCCGACCAGAAGGCTGCCGAGGAGAAGATCATTGGCTATATGAACGGCAATGTGAAGTCGGTGGCGCTGTACGACGCGCTGCTGGCGCACCGCACCGAGTATATCTATTTCCGCACCGACCACCACTGGACGGCGACCGGCGCTTACTATGCCTATGAGCAGTTCTGCAAGGCCAAGGGCATTGCCGCCAAGCCGCTGGATGGCTATACCGCGGACGAGTACGACGGCTTTTTGGGCACCTTCTACCGGGATTCCAACCAGAACGCCGCCATGGGCGCCAATCCCGACAAGGTGATCGCCTATCATCCCCTCAGCACCGAGGCCACCATGGACTACGGCGAGAGCGAGAACGGCAGCCTGAACCGGGGCAAGATCATCTATGACGAGTCAGGCGCCCCCGCCAGCCTGAAGTACGGCGCCTTCATCACCGGTGATAACGCCTACTCCATCATCAACAACCCCGACGTGACCGACGGCTCCAGCTGCATCGTGGTGAAGGAGTCCTTCGGCAACGCCTTCGTGCCGTTCCTGACGGACCACTATCAGACCATCTATGTGCTGGATTACCGGTACTGGAAGGGCAGCATCAGCCAGTTCGCGCAGGACAAGGGCGTGCAGGATGTGCTGTTTGTCAACAACCTGTCCGCCATCCGCTCCACGGCGCTGGTGGGATACCTGCACAACGTAGTGTAAGGAGCCCCGGCGTCCGCACCGCCTCTGCGAGGCTTATATACCCCTGTGGGACAGAGCGGCGCTCTGTCCCACTTTCCGGCAAAAGCCCTATTAAGAAATCGTAAACTTTCCAAAGGAGAACACACTATGGTTTTCAGCAGCACCGTCTTTTTGCTGATTTTTCTGCCGGTGGTGGCCGCCGTTTATTTCCTGTGTCCCCACAAGGCCCGCAATACCGTCCTGCTGCTGGCCAGCCTGATATTCTACGGCTGGGGCGAGCCGAAGTATATCCTGATCATGCTGTTCTCCACCGTATTTGACTACACCAATGCCCGGCTGATCGGCTATTTTCAGAATGCACAGCGCCACAAGGCTGCCAAAGTCGCGCTGATCGTGGATGTGGTGGGCAATCTGGGGATCCTGGGCTTTTTCAAGTACACGGATTTCGCCATTGACAACATCAACAGCCTGCTGAGCGCCGGAATCCCGGCGCTGGGCCTGTCGCTGCCCATCGGCATCAGCTTCTACACCTTCCAGACCATGTCCTACACCATCGATGTGTACCGCGGCATCGTCAAGCCGCAGCGGAACATCCTTAATGTGGGCGCGTATGTGACACTGTTTCCCCAGCTGATTGCCGGCCCCATCGTCCAGTACAAGACGGTGGAGCACGAGCTGATGTACCGCCGGGAAAGCGTGTTCGAGGCCAGCCGGGGCATGCAGCGCTTTGTGGTGGGTCTTGCCAAAAAGGTGCTCATCGCCAATCAGGTGGGCGCGCTGTGGGAGCAGATCAGCGCCATGTCCGCCCCCTCCGCCGTAACGGCGTGGCTGGGCGCCATCGCCTTCACCTTCCAGATCTACTTTGACTTTTCCGGATACTCCGACATGGCCATCGGCCTGGGGCATCTGTTCGGCTTCCATTTTCTGGAGAACTTCGAGCATCCCTATGAATCCCGTACCGTCACAGAATTCTGGCGGCGCTGGCACATCAGCCTCAGCACATGGTTCCGGGAGTATGTGTATATCCCGCTGGGCGGCAACCGCCGCGGCAAGGCGCGGCAGCTTTTAAACCTGCTGATCGTCTGGTTCCTGACAGGCTTGTGGCATGGCGCCAGCTGGAACTTCGTGCTGTGGGGCCTTTACTACGCGGCGCTGCTGATACTGGAAAAGCTGTTCTTACTGCGGTGGCTGGATAAGGCCCCCAAATGGGTAGGCCATGTTTACACCATCCTCGCCTTCATTCTGGGCTGGGTGCTGTTTGCCATCACCGATTTCGGCCGGCTGGGGCAGTATTTCTCCGCCATGTTCACCGCGCCCTTTGCCGATGGTACGGCCCTTTATCTGCTGCGCTCCAACGCCGTGCTGCTGCTGGCCGCCGCCATCGGCTGCACCACCGGCCCGCTGCGGCTGTGGAACCGGACGGCGGACAGGCTGTCCGACACCGCCGCCGTGACGCTGCGCACCGTGGGCGTGACGGTTTTGCTGCTGCTGTCGGTGGCCTTTCTGGTGGGCGACAGCTATAACCCCTTCCTCTACTTCCGCTTCTAAGGAGAACCATCTATGAGCAACCCCGAAAAAGGCGGCGCACGCCTGATGAAAAACCAACACAAATGCCGGGAGCTGGCGCCGCTGCTGGCCATCTTCGGCATTCTCACGGCGCTGGCGCTGGGCTCGCTGCTGACGCCGGAGCGGGCGTTTTCCCCCAATGAAAACCGCTATCTCCAGCTAAAGCCGGAGCTGAGCTGGTCAACGCTGATGGACGGCACCTTTACCAAGAAGGCGGAGGACTACGTCTCCGACCAGATCATCCTGCGGGACACATGGATGGAGGCGGCCTCGCTGATCCAGCGCGCGGCGCTGCGGCTGGAGATCAACGATACGTGGCTGGGCCGCAACGACCGCTACTTTGCCAAGGTGACGCCCGATACCTTCGATACCGCGCAGTATGAGAAGAATCTGGCGCAGCTGAAAACGCTCTTTGACAGCCATCCCGATAAGGACTGCCGCGTTATGATGGTGCCCACCCCCGCCTATATGCTGCGAGAGGATCTGCCGGCCAACGCGCCGCTTTTTGACGCGGCGGCCTGCTTTGATACGCTGATGGATACGCTGGGCAGCAAGGCCATCGACCTGCGCCCGGCGCTGACGCCCAACGCGGAGGATATGTACTACCGTACCGACCACCACTGGACCGGCGAGGGCGCGCTGACCGCCTACGGCGCGTGGTGCGCCGCCACCGGACATGAGCGGCAGGACTGGCAGCTGGAAACGGCCAGCACTTGCTTCCGGGGAACGCTGTACTCCAAGGTGCTGCTGCCGGATAGTCCCTATGACCGGGTGACCATCGCCTCTGACGCCGCCATCCGCTCCATGGACTGCGACGGCGAGGTGAGCGACAGTCTGTACAGCATGGCCGCCCTGGAGGAGAAGGATCACTACAAGATTTTCATGGGCGGCAACTACGCCAAGGTGGTCATTGACACCGGGGCCGGTACCGGCAAATCCCTGCTGGTGGTGAAGGACAGCTTTGCCAACAGCTTCCTGCCCTTTCTGGTAAAGGACTATGACACCATTACGGTGCTGGATCTGCGGTACTTCCGCGAGGGCGTGGAGCCGCTGGCGGAGCAGGCGGACGATGTGCTGGTGCTCTATGAGCTGACCAATTTTGCCGCCGACAAGAATCTCTATAAGCTGAATAAGGCCTGACAGGGCCGTTCCTTGGCCGCCTGCCGCCGGAGAAGCCTCTCTTTTCCGGCGGCAGGCGGTCTTTCGTGTCTGCATGGCGTCTTATCTTTCGACATTTTCTTCAAAAAACGCCGCAAATTTTTGTGAAAATCGCAGCGGTGCTCTTTATTGAACCATCCCCTAAAACAGGCTATAATCAGGTTAGATGAAAAAAATCGTGTCGTAAGGAGAAACCGCCATGGAGCGAATCAGCAAGGAAAATTACTACCTGAACATTGCCGAAACCGTGCTGGAGCGCGCCACCTGCCTGCGGCGGGTATTCGGCGCCATCATCGTGAAGAACGACGAGATCATCTCCACCGGCTATAACGGTGCGCCGCGTGGACGGCGCAACTGTGTGGACATGGGCTTTTGCACCCGCGAGGCCATGCAGGTGCCCCGAGGCGAGCGGTACGAGCTGTGCCGCAGCGTCCATGCCGAGGCCAACGCCATCATCTCCGCGGCGCGGCGGGACATGGTGGGCGGAACGCTGTATCTGGTGGGCCGCAACGCCCAGACGGGCGAGCTGCTGCATGACGCCACGTCCTGCGCCATGTGCCGGCGGCTGGTGATCAACGCAGGTCTTTCCAAGGTGGTCATCCGCCATACGGAGCGGGACTTCTCTGTGGTGGACGTGCAGGACTGGGTAGAGCTGGAGGACGATATCCCCGCGCAGAAGGTGTAAGCGTCCCTTCAGGAACCGGGCAATTTCCGGCACGGCGCCGGATGCATATAAAAAAGTAAGTTAAAGGAGAATGTCATGATGTTGAATGAGAAAACGATGGCCGCTTATACGGCTATCCTGCAGGAAGAGCTCCTGCTGGCTACCGGGTGTACAGAGCCCATCGCCGTCGCGTACTGTGCTGCCAAGCTGCGCGAGGTGCTGGGCGGAAAACCGGAAGAAGTGCTGGCCGAGGTCAGCGGCAATATCCTCAAGAACGTGAAATCTGTGGTCGTTCCCAATACCGATGGCCGTCGCGGCATCGACGCTGCCATCGCAGTAGGTATTGTGGCAGGCGATGCGGACGCGGAATTGCAGGTAATTGCCAACGTCACAGAAGATGACGCAGCCGCCATCCAGGGCTATCTGGATGCCACACCCATCAAGGTCACATGCCCCGAGACCCCCTGCCTGCTGGATATTTTCCTGCACGGCAAGCGTGAGGGACACACCGCCGCCGTGCGGGTGGCCAACAACCACACCAACATCATCTATATTGAAAAGGACGGCGAGGTTCTGCTGGAAAAGCCTGTTACCGCCAACGCGGAGGACAATTTGCAGGACAAGAGCGTTCTCAACGTCAAGGACATTATCACCTTTGCCGAAACGGTTCCCCTGTCCACCATCGAGCCCATCATCGGCCGGCAGATCGCCTGCAACACCGCCATTGCCGAGGAGGGTCTGCGCAACAGCTGGGGCGCCAACATCGGTTCCACTCTGCTGCAAAGCAGCGACAATATGGAGACGCAGGCCCGCGCTTGGGCCGCCGCCGGGTCTGACGCCCGCATGAACGGCTGCGAGATGCCGGTGGTCATCTGCTCCGGCTCCGGCAATCAGGGCATCACCGCCTCCGTACCCGTATGGAAATACGGCAAGCTCATGGGCGCGGACGACGAGAAGATCCTGCGCGCCGTGTGCCTCAGCGACCTGATCACCATTCACCAGAAAACCGGTATCGGCCGGCTCAGCGCCTACTGCGGCGCGGTAAGCGCCGGCGTGGGCGCAGGCTGCGGCATCGCATGGCTGCGCGGCGCGGACTATGACGGCATCAGCCACACGCTGGAAAACGCGGTGGCCATGATTTCCGGCTGCATCTGCGACGGTGCCAAGGCCAGCTGCGCCAGCAAGATCGCCATGGGCGTCGAGTGCGGCATCCTGGGCTACAACATGTATCTGGGCAGCAACAACTTCCAGCCCGGCCACGGCATTCTGGGCGCCAACGTGGAGGATACCATCCGCAACGTGGGCGTGCTGGCCGCACAGGGCATGCGGGAGACTGACCGCGTGATCCTGAAGATCATGACAGAGTGAAATTAACCGGCGCAAATTCCGCAAAGCAGTATCAGGCAGGCCGAAATCGGCCTGCCTGATACGCATTCTGTCGAAAAAGCGGCACATACCGCCCCTTTTAAGCGGTTTTTTCGGTAAAAACCTCTTGCAATCCCCCTATGAATATGGTACTATACTATATGGTAGAGTATGTGTTGACTGAGAGTGGACGTTCTGTCCGCTCTTTTTGTTGAGCAAAATCCGTTTCTTAAAATTCGGAAAACATTGAGATATGAAGCGAGGGACGCTATGAAAAAAGTCACTGACATCGTGTGGGAGCTGGCGGAGCCTGTGGCAAAAGAAAACGGCTGCGCGCTTTGGGATGTGGAGTACGTCCGCGAGGCCGGTCAGTGGTATCTGCGGCTGTATCTGGATAAAGAGGGCGGCGTGGATATTCTGGACTGCGAGGCTGTCAGCCGGAAGGTCAGCGATCTGCTGGACGAGGCCGACCCCATCGAATCCAGCTACATGTTCGAGGTGTCCTCCGCCGGAGCCGAGCGGCAGCTGAAGCGCCCCGGCGACTTTGCCCGTTTCATGGGCAGCCCTGTGCTGGTCAAGACCTATAAAAACCGGGACGGACGCAAGGAGTTCGCCGGTGTGCTGGCCGGCTACGAGGATGGCGCGGTGCTGCTGGACATGGGCGGCGCCGAGCCGGTGCGGTTTGAAAAGGCCGAGGTGGCGCTGGTGCGCCTGCGGATAGAGTTTTAAAGAAGTTTCGCTTGAGATAGAAGGAGTTTGAATCATGAAATGTGATGAGATTTTTGCGGCGCTGGCCATGCTGGAGAAGGAACGGGGCATTCCCCAGAACTTCATGATGGGCAAAATCATTCAGGCCCTGACCACCGCCTACAAGCGCGACCATGACGGCGTGGAAAACGTGATCGTGGATGTGGACGAGGATAAGCACGATCTGCGGATGTATGTGCAGAAGGAGATCGTGGAGGAGGTCATGGACCCCGCCAACGAGATCTCTCTGGAGGATGCCCGCAAGCGCAGCGCCAAGGCTGAGCTGGGCGGCATTGTGAATATCCCTGTGGAAAATGTGGAATTTGGCCGTATCGCCGCCGGAAACGGCAAGCAGGTCATCATTCAGGGGCTGCGGGAAGCTGAGCACGGTATGATCTATGACGAGTGGGGCTCCAAGCAGCACGAGATCCTGACCGGTACCGTAACGCGGATTGACCCCCGCAACGGCAATGTGATCCTGAAGATCGGTACCGGCAACGAGAGCACCGACGCCGTGCTGACCCAGAATGAGCAGGTGCCCGGCGAGACGCTGACCGAGGGGCAGATGGTCAAGGTCTATCTGGTAGAGGTACGCCGTACCACCCGGGGGCCTCAGGTGCTGATTTCCCGCACCCATCCCGGCCTTGTCAAGCGCCTGTTCGAGCTGGAGGTTCCCGAGATCTACGACGGCAGCGTGGAGATCCGTTCCATTGCCCGTGAGGCGGGCAACCGCACCAAGATGGCCGTGTGGTCCGAGGATGAGAACATCGATCCCATCGGTGCCTGCGTGGGCCAGCGTGGTCAGCGCGTCAACGCCATTGTGGAAGAGCTGCGGGGCGAGAAGATCGACATTATCAAGTACAGCGAGGATCCCGCCGCGTTTATCGCCGCGGCTTTGGCCCCGGCCGACGTGCTGGAGGTCGCTCTGGCGGACGAGGGTAAGTCCTGCCGCGTGGTGGTGCCCGACGACCAGCTGAGCCTTGCCATCGGCAAGGAGGGACAGAACGCCCGTCTGGCCGCACGCCTGACCGGCTATAAGATCGACATCAAGCCCGCATCTTACAGCGAGGCATAATCGTAGACCAAGGAGGTGGCCGGAATGGCGGTCAAACCCCGGAAGATCCCGCAGCGCCAATGTGTCGGCTGCCGGGAGATGAAGGATAAAAAAGAGCTGCTGCGGGTGGTACGCACCCCCGAGGGCGGCATTCAGCTGGATGGCCGGGGGAAGGTCTCGGGCCGCGGCGCTTACGTCTGCCGCGATGTGGCGTGTCTGAAAAAGGCCCGCAAATCCCGGGCGCTGGAGCGGGCGCTGGAGACCGTGATCCCGGAGGAGGTCTATAACGCGCTGGAGGCGCAGATGGGAGGCGGCGAGGTATGATCGAGCCGGTACTGTCCCTGTTGGGCATCGCCAAAAAGGCGGGCCGCGTGGAAATCGGAGAGGAACCGGTGGGCGCGGCCGCCCGGGCCAAAAAAGCGCGGGTTATTCTGGTGGCCGCCGACGCGGGGCCGTCCTCGCAGCGCCGCGCCTTCTCCTTTGCCGAAGCGGGCGCCTGCCTGTGCCTGACCCTTCCGGCAGATAAGGACGCGCTGGGCCGTGCGCTGGGCCGCACCAGCGTGGCCATGTGCGCCATAACGGAGATCGGTCTTGCCGGGGCTGTTGTCAAAAAGCTGGCGGCGGCAGACAGCGAAAAATTCGGCGCGGCGGCGGCACAGCTGGACGTAAAGGCCCAGCGGGCCATGGAGCGCCGGGCCGAGCAGCTGCGGCATGAGAAGAATCTGCGGCAGGGCAAGCGCCGCGTTCACAGCGATAGCTCGCCGGAAGTCCAGAGGACGGAGCGTGCCGCGGGGCAGGCGCGTGAGGACGGGACAAAACGACCCGCCCGCCGCAGTGAAAACGCACCGCAGCCTGCGCAGCGGCAGCGCAGCGCTTCAAAGCGCGGATCGAATCAGGGAAAGCCGGGTGCACGGCGGAAGGACGCACCGCATCCGCAGAGCCGTTTTGCCGGCGCGCTGCCGGTGAAGCGCGGCAAGGGAAGCCGGAAAAATACCGGTAAATAAGCAGCAACAAACACGGCGCGCCGCGGCGCACCGTTCACTAAGATGGAGGTGGCTTTATTTGGGTAGCGTAGCAAACAAATACAGAGTGCATGAGGTGGCGAAGGATTTCGGAATCGCCACAAAGGACGTGACGGAGATCTTGACCAAGTATGCCGAGACCCCCAAGAATCATATGCAGGTGCTGGATGACCGGGAGCTGAGCCTTATTTTCGAGTATCTGACCCAGCACAACCAGCTGGACAGCATTGCGGCCATTTTTGCCGAGGGCGCCAAGCCGGAGCCGAAGGCCGAGCCTAAAAAGGCCGCGCCTCAGGCGGCAGCCCAGCCGTCAAAGCAGCCCCAGCAGGCGCAGGCAAAGCCTGCCCAGGGCGGCGGCGCGCAGGAGCAAAAGCCCGTATCCCGCGTGCCTCAGAAGCAGGTGGTGGATACCCGTAAGGCCACCAACGTGAATCTGGATAAGTACGACGAAAAATTGCAGGACATGGCCGAGCGTACCAGCGGCAGCCACAGCGGACGCCGCGGCAAGGAGCAGCTGCAGGGCAAGGAGAAGTTCCGCAACTCCAAGCAGCGCCAGAACGGTCCCATGACCAACAAGCGCAAGCAGGAGGAGGCCGACCGTATGCGTAAGCTGCGGCTGGAGATCATCAAGAACACCCCCGTTACCGTGCAGATCCCCGATGAGATCAGCGTGGGCGAGCTGGCCAGCCGCATGAAGAAAACCGGCGCAGAGGTTGTCAAGTGCCTGATGAAGAACGGCATTATGGCCTCCTTGAGCCAGATGATCGACTTTGACACCGCCGCCATTATCGCCGAGGAGATGGGCTGCAAGGTGGAAAAGGAAGTGGTGGTCACCATTGAGGAAAAGCTGATCGACGACCATCAGGATAAGGAAGAGGAGCTGGTGCCCCGCGCCCCCGTGGTGGTGGTCATGGGCCACGTTGACCACGGCAAGACCAGCCTGCTGGACTATATCCGCAACGCCCACGTGGCCAGCGGCGAGGCCGGCGGCATCACCCAGCACATCGGCGCCTATCAGGTGCAGATCAACGGCAAGCCCATCACGTTTTTGGATACCCCCGGCCACGAGGCCTTTACCTCCATGCGCGCCCGCGGCGCCATGGTCACGGATATCGCCATTCTGGTGGTAGCCGCCGACGACGGCATCATGCCCCAGACCATCGAGTCCATCAACCACGCCAAGGCCGCGGAGATCCCCATCATCGTGGCCATCAACAAGATGGATAAGCCCGAGGCTAACCCCGACCGCATCAAGCAGCAGCTGACCGAGTACGGTCTGGTGTGCGAGGAGTGGGGCGGCGACACCATTGTGTGCCCCATCTCCGCCAAGACCGGCATGGGCGTGGATAACCTGCTGGAGATGCTGACCCTCACCGCCGAGGTGGGCGAGCTGAAGGCCAATCCCAACCGCGCCGCGCAGGGTACGGTCATCGAGGCCCGTCTGGACAAGGGCCGCGGCCCCGTGGCCACGCTGCTGGTGCAGAACGGTACACTGCATCAGGGCGACATCATCATCGCCGGTACCTCTGTGGGCCGCGTGCGTACCATGATGAACAGCCGCGGCGAGCGCATCAGCGATGCCGGCCCCAGCGTGCCTGTTGAAATTTCCGGCCTGTCCGAGGCGCCCTCCGCCGGTGCGGTGTTCAACGCCGTGGCTGACGAAAAGCTGGCCCGCGAGCTGGTGGAGCAGCGCAAGGCCGAGGAAAAGGCCAAGGCCAACGCCCCCGTGTCCAAGGTCTCTCTGGAGGATCTGTTCAGCCAGATCCAGGCCGGCGAGATGAAGAACCTGAACCTGATCGTCAAGGCCGACGTGCAGGGCAGCGTGGAGGCGGTGAAGGCGTCTCTGGAGAAGCTGAGCAACGAGGAGGTCCGCGTCCGCGTCATCCACGGCGGCGTCGGCGCCATCAACGAATCCGACGTGATGCTGGCCTCCACCTCGCAGGCCATCATCGTGGGCTTCAACGTCCGTCCCGACGCCGCTGCCCGCGACAGCGCCGCCCGCGCCAATGTGGATATGCGGATGTACCGCGTGATCTACGACGCCATCAACGAGATCGAGGCCGCCATGAAGGGTATGCTGGCGCCCAAGTTCCGGGAGGTCCTGCTGGGTCACGCCGAGGTGCGTCAGACCTACAAGGTGTCCGGCGTAGGTACGGTGGCCGGCTGCTACGTGCAGGACGGCAAGCTGCAGCGCAAGGACTGCCAGGTGCGTCTCGTCCGCGACGGCATCGTCATCCACGAGGGCGTGCTGGCCTCCCTCCAGCGGTTCAAGGACTCCGTCAAGGAGGTATCGTCCGGCTACGAGTGCGGCCTGAGCATCGAAAAGTACAACGATATCAAGGAAGGCGACATTGTGGAAGCCTTCACCATGGAGGAGATTCCCCAGTAACTTAACTGGCGCAAAATCTTGTGATTCTGCTGCCAGAGGGGCTACGGTCGGCTGCGCGCACCCGTTGGGTGCACTTGCTGGCCGAGAAGAATCTTTCTGACGCGCATGTTGTCAGAAGGATGATAGAAAAGATTCGCGCCGTGCGCGGCGCGAACGCTGCGAGGCTACTATTACAAGGGGCGGGCAGTACGCCCGCCCCTCTTTTTTCGAGAAGGGAGCGATACTATGGCATCCAACCGTATCGGACGCATCAACGAAGAGATCCAGCGGGAGCTGTCCGGCCTGCTGCGTACCGTGAAAGACCCCAGAGTGGCGGACGCTCTGCTGACCATCACCCATGTGGACACCACCAGCGACCTGCGCTATTCCCGCATCTATATCAGCGCCATGGACCGCACCGATGAAAAGAACCTTATGCGGGGGCTGAAGTCTGCCAGCGGCTATCTGCGCCATGAGCTGGGCCAGCGCTTACAGCTGCGCTATACCCCGGAGCTGCAATTTTTTGCCGATGACTCCATTGCCCACGGCGCCCACATTCTGGATATACTGCACCACGTCAAGCCCGCCAACCCCGCCAACGCGGACATCGTGCTGCCGGAGGACAAGTGATATGGCGCGCCCTATTCTGACTGCCCGCGAAGCCGCCGGGTATCTGGACGCGCTGGATAACGTACTGCTGCTGACCCATGTTCGCCCTGACGGCGACACCATCGGCAGCGCAGCGGCGCTGTGCCGGGCGCTGCGCCAATGCGGCCGCACGGCCTATCTGCTGCCCAATCCGGAGATCACCGCCACCTACGAGTCCTATGCCGCCCCCTATTGGGCCCCGGAGGGCTGGGAGGGGGCGCATGTGGTCAGCGTAGATATTGCCGATGTCAGCCTGCTGCCGGAAAATGCCAGACCCTATGCCGAGCGGATCGAGCTGGCCATCGACCACCATCCCTCCCAGAGCTTTTTTGCCCGCAATACCTGCCTGGAGGCGGACAGTGCCGCCTGCGGCGAGATCGTATACGAGATTATCCAGCACCTGACCGCCCTGACGGCGGAAATCGCCCTGCCGCTGTATGTGGCCGTCAGCACCGACTGCGGCGGCTTCCAGTACGGCAACACCACCGCCCGTACCCACCGTATTGCGGCGGCGCTGATGGACGTGGTGGATGTGGCGGCGGTGAATAAGGCCCTGTTCCGCACCAAGAGCCGTGTGCGTCTGGCGATGGAATCCCGCATGGTGGCGGATATGCAGCTATTTGACAATGCGCAGGTGGTGATCATGGAGATCCCGCTCAGCCTGCGGCAGGAGATGCAGGCCACCGATGCGGATATTGAGGAGCTCAGCGCCCTGCCCGCACTGGTAGAGGGCACCGACTGCGGCGTAACGCTGCGGGAGCTGGCGGCGGGGAAAATCAAGGTCTCCGTGCGCTCCGGCCCCCGGGTGGACGCCTGTGCGCTGTGCCGCATCTTGGGCGGCGGCGGACACCATGCCGCTGCCGGCGCCACGATAGACGGCACATTGGACGAGGTACGCATGGCCGTTCTGGCGGCATACCGAAAGGTGACGGGCGCGTAATTCAGGGGAAAGGAGCCGCCATGGCCAACGGAATCATCATCATCGACAAGCCTGCGGATTGGACCAGCATGGATGTCTGCGCCAAGCTGCGGGGCATATTAAAGACGAAAAAGGTAGGTCACGCGGGAACACTGGACCCCATGGCCACCGGTGTGCTGCCGGTGTTTGTGGGCCAGGCCACACGGGCCGTCTCCTTTGCCGAAAGCGGGGAAAAGGAGTATCTGGCCACGCTGCGTCTGGGCCTTGTCACCGACACGCAGGATACCTCCGGCCGCACGCTGGAGGAGCGTCCCGTGGCCGTTACAGCGCAGGAGCTGGCGGCGGCGCTGCCCCGGTTCACCGGGCAGATCGAGCAGCTCCCCCCCATGTACTCCGCCATCAAGATCGGCGGGCAAAAGCTGTATGATCTGGCCCGGCAGGGCAAGGAGATCACGCGTCAGCCCCGGCCTGTTACCATTTATGAGCTGGCGCTGGGCGAGCAGCTGTCTGCCACCGATTTTACCCTGCGGATCCGGTGCTCCAAGGGCACCTATGTCCGAACGCTGTGCCATGATATCGGGCAGCTTCTGGGCTGCGGCGGCTGCATGGCCGCCCTGCGGCGCACCATGGCGGCAGGCTATACGCTGGAGGAGAGCCGCACTATTGAAGATGTGCAGGCGCAGGGCGAGGCACTGCTGCGGCCGGTGGATACCCTGTTTCGCCAATATCCGGCCTTTCCCATCACCCATCCCCGCGTAGAGCAGCTGTGCCGCAACGGCAATCCCTTTACCGTGAGGACACCACACGAGGACGGCCTTTACCGTATTTACGGCATGGAGGGCGATTTTCTGTGCCTCAGCCGACTGGAAAACGGACAGATGACGTCCGTCAAGAATTTTTTTGGAGCGTAAACTATGAAGCCTTCTGTGATTGCACTGGGATTTTTCGACGGTGTGCACCGGGGCCACGGAGCGCTGCTGCGCCGTACCGTGGAGGTCGCCCGCCAACGTGGGGCCGTGCCCACCGCCTTTACCTTTGACCGCCCGCCCAAGGAGGTGGTCACGGGAACGCCGGTCCCTCTCATCAACTCCGCGCAGGAGCGGCAGGAGCTGATGGAGCGGCTGTACGGTATCGAGCAGGTCATTATGGCCCCCTTTGACCACGCCATGATGACCATGCCATGGCAGGATTTTATCACCGAGCTGCTGGTCAAACGCCACGGAGCCGTGCATCTGGTGGCGGGACACGACTATCATTTCGGGTATAAAAATGCCGGAACCCCTCAGCTTTTGCAGGAAAAATGCCGCCAGCTGGGATTGGGCTGCGACATTATCCCCAAGGTGGAATACGACGGCATCACCGTCAGCTCCACCTACATCCGCCAGCTGGTGAAGGAGGGGCAGTTGGAGCGGGCCGCTGAATTCCTGGGGCACCGCCACTGTCTCAGCCAGACGGTAAGCCACGGCTTCCGCTTTGGCCGCACCATCGGCATCCCCACCATCAACTTCACAGTGCCCGACCGGGTGCTGGTGCCGGAAAAGGGCGTCTACATCACCCGCGTGTACCTGCCGGACGGCAGCAGCTACGCCGGCGTGACCAATGTGGGCACCCGCCCCACTGTCAGCGACAGCACCGATGTATCGATCGAAACCTTTTTGCTGGATTTCGAGGGCGATCTGTACGGCAAGCGGATCCGGCTGGAGTTCTGCCGCCGCCTGCGTGAGGAGCGGAAGTTTGAAACGGCGCAGGCACTGAAAGAGGAAGTAGAGAAAAATGTTGCCCAGACCCGGGCCTATTTCTGGGAAACAGGCGAGGCATAAGCCCTTTCGCTTACATCACTTATATTTAAAAGCAGCGTCCCCCTGCAAGCGGGGACGCTGCTTTCTTCTGTTCAGCCGAGATTTTTCCGAAAAGCGGATTTTATTTCCCGACGAAAAATGCAGCCCATTTCCCGTACAATAGAGCGTATAAAACCGCCCTGTGCGCAGGGGATAGGGGAGGATGAACGAATGAAAGGGCCATCCGCAGGGGACGGGCGCTCCGCGTGGAAGCGCTCTGCTTGGTGGTGCACTGTCACATTTTTGCTCAGCGCGGCCCATACCGCCGCTCTGTACGGGCCGTGGGGGATTGCCGCCGCGGCGGCCGCAGGCGGCCACGGACAGGGGGTATGGGCGCTGCTGGGCGCCGTGGCCGGCGCGCTGGTATTCTTTAACTTTCAAACGGGGCTGCGCTTTGCCGCTTCCGCCGTGCTGGCCTTTGCCGTGAATCTGGCCTTTTGCGACACGGCACTGTACCGGCGGCGGGGCTTTGCCCCACTGCTGGCAGCGCTCAGCCTTTTCGCGGTGCAAACGGTGTATCTGGCGGGCCGCGGCATTGCCGAATGGGCGCTGTGCGCGCTGTGTGCCGCCATTGCCGCCGCCGTTGCGTGGGCCATGGGCCACCAGCAGCGCAAGGTGCGGCTGCTGGCTGTTTTTTCCGCGGCGGCTGCGGCGCTGTCCCATGTAGAGCTGGCGGGCTTTTCCCCCGGCGGCGTGGTAACGGCATGGCTGGCGCTGGCGTGCGGCGTGTCCCTCCCCCCCGGTACGGCGGCGGCACTGGCGTGCGGCGTGGGGCTGTGCGCCGATCTGGCCCGACCGTCTCCCCAGCTGCTGGCAGCGGCGGTATGCGGCAGCGGCGCACTGGCCGCGTCTCTGCTGCGGCGGGCACGGCGGCCGGTGCAGGCCGCCGCCTTCACGCTGGCCGGGATGCTGGCGGCGCTGGCGTTGGATGTTGACCGGCCGTGGATGGTGCTGTACGAAATCGCCTCCGGCGCGGCAGCCTATCTGCTGGTGGGGCGGCAATGGCTTCCCGGCAAAGAGACAACGCCGCAGGCCGTTCCGGCCATGGCGTCCAATACCGCCGTGTGGAAGGGCGCGGCAGCGTTCCGGCAGCTGTATGACGCCATGTTCCGCACGCGGCCCACGGAAAAGGGGGAGAATCCCGCCGTGATCTTTGACCGGG
Source organism: uncultured Oscillospiraceae bacterium (assembly GCA_902475745.1). Lineage (GTDB taxonomy): Bacteria > Bacillota > Clostridia > Oscillospirales > Oscillospiraceae > Vescimonas. The sequence goes on along the minus strand of CABSAW010000017.1, from coordinate 2,890 downwards.
CGGCGGAGCAGGTGTGCCGAAAATGCCTGTTGGTCACCCGCTGCTGGCAAACGGAGTACAACCAGACCTATGGCGCTTTTAACGATGCCTGCGGCCCCATGCTGCGGCGGGGACGGGCGGAGGCGGAGGATTTCTCCCTGTTCTTCACCAGCCGCTGTCTCCACTTTCCCCAGCTGCTGGCAGCTGTCAACGCGGAGTTGTATGCCTTCCGTCTGCGGCGGCAGTACCGGGCCAGACTGGAGGACATCCGGGAGCTGGCTGAGGTACAGTATGAACATCTGGGCGAGGCCCTTGGCGACAGCGCGCCGGCAGAGGAGGCGGCTGTGCCGATCCTGCGGTGCCGGGTCGGCACGATGCTGCGGCCCAAGGAGGGGGAAACGGCCTGCGGCGACCAGCTGGCCGTGTTTACCGTCGGAAACACCCTGTATATGCTGCTCTCGGACGGTATGGGCAGCGGCACGGCGGCGCACGCGGAAAGCGCCATGACCGTGCGGCTGCTGCGCAGCTTTCTCAAGGCGGGAATCCGCCCCCGCCCGGCGCTGAAAACCATCAATACCGCCCTGACGCTGCGCTGTCAGGAAGGCGGCGCCTTTACCACCATCGATCTGCTGGCGCTGGACCGCGCTACTGGCGGGGCAACGCTGTATAAATACGGCGCGGCGCCCTCCTATGTGAAAAAAGACGGCACGGTATCGCGGCTGGACGGCGGCAGTCTGCCTGCGGGATTGCAGGATGCCCGCCAGCCGCCGGAGGCCACCGGTCTTTCGCTGGAGGCAGGCAATGTGCTGGTTATGGTCAGCGACGGCATTACCGGCGGCGACGGCGATACATGGCTGCGCACACTGCTGGAACGCTGGCCGGGCGGCGACAGCCGAGAGCTGGCCCAGATGATCCTGGCCGAATCACGCTGTCACGGCGGCTTGCAGGACGACTGCGCCGCGCTGGTGCTGCGTCTGGAAAAAACAGAAGAAAGTAGACCGCGCCGCGTATAAGCCCCGCCGTGCCGGGACATACTCTTCCCATCAGGTGATATCCCGGCAGTGTAAGGAGGGCATGGTTTTGGTAAAAGGCGTTTCCCGGCGGGTGATTGTGGTGGACAGCCCCGACCCCCAGATCTTTGAGCAGGCAATCTTCATTCTCAGCGGCGACGGCGCGGGGATCAGCCAGCAGCAGCTGGTGGATCAGGCTGTACGCGTGGCCAAAAGCTATGCCCGCACCCACGGTGCGCCGCAGCGGGGGTTTCACATGACGCCGCCGCTGTGGATGGCCACGGGCAGCGCCGTGATCGGCGTGATTTGGGCCATGGTGGCGCTGCTGTAATGTCTGGCGACTTTCTTTCCACATTTTCTCCTCATTTCATTTGGGGCGGACGCGCAGTCGTCCGCCCTCTTTTTTTGCGTTTTTTTGCTGCTGCCGCGATGACGCAGGTTCATTTCCCTGCGCCCGTTCTCTTTGTCTCAGGAGACGCAGAGCTTCCCTTTTGAATAGTGGCCTCTATATGGGTTTGCGCGGAAACTATATGCAAGATATTGTATTCACATATTGACATGTACCACAATATCCAGTATACTTAACGTATTGCACCGGATTTTTCAAGGAGGAACACCGCCATGCGCATTGCCGGAATACAAAAGCTGACGCTGCTGGACTACCCCGGCAAGGTGGCCTGCACGGTGTTTCTGCCCGGATGCAATCTCCGCTGCCCCTATTGCCACAATCCCGCTCTGGTACTGCCGGAGCGGAGAGAGGCACAGCCTCTCTCCGAGGCTGAGGTGCTGGACTTTCTGGCGCAGCGGCGAGGCAAGCTGGACGGCGTGTGCCTTACCGGCGGCGAGCCGACGCTCCAGCCGGAGCTTTCCCCATTCATTCAAAGCATCCGCCGCCTCGGCTACGCCGTGAAGCTGGACACCAACGGCACAAATCCCCGGCTGCTGCGCGCACTCCTGCGCGATGGCGCGCTGGACTATGTGGCGATGGATATCAAGAACGCCCCGGAACGCTATACGGAAAGCTGCGGCGGCGTGGCGGTTCTGCCGCAGGTGCAGGAGAGCGCCGCGCTGCTGCTGGAGGGTACAACGGAGTATGAATTCCGGACAACCGTCTGTAAGCCCCTGCATACCCCGCGGGAGATGGAGGCGATCGGCCGCTGGCTCAAGGGGGCGAAGCGGTATTTCCTTCAGGCGTTTGCAGATACGGGGGATCTTGTTTCCGGCGGCGTACAGCCCCATACATACGAAGAGCTATTACGGCTGCGGCAAGCCGTTCTTTCCCACATTCCAAACACACAGCTGCGCGGTATTTAAGGAGGAGGCCAACATGTATCAGGTAATCAAGCGAGACGGCCGAAGGGCGGATTTCGACCTGAACCGCATCGCAAACGCCATCACCAAAGCATTTGACGCAACTAAAATTCCCTACAACACGGATATTATCCAGCTTCTTGCGCTGCAGGTAACGGCGGATTACAGCGGGAAGGTCCGGAATGACGAGATCGGCGTGGAGGATATTCAGGACAGTGTGGAGGCGGTGCTGCAAAGAGCCGGGTATGCGGCCGTGGCAAAGTCCTATATCCTGTATCGGAAAAACCGGGAAAAGCTGAGAGAAATGCACTCAACCGTGCTGGACTACAAAAAGCTGGTGGACGACTATCTGCGGGTTTCCGACTGGCGTGTAAAGGAGAACTCTACCGTTACCTACTCGGTCGGCGGACTGATCCTGTCCAACTCCGGCGCCATCACCGCCAACTACTGGCTCAGCGAAATTTACGATGACGAGATCGGCGACGCCCACCGCAACGCGGATATCCATCTCCACGACCTGTCTATGCTCACCGGCTACTGCGCCGGCTGGAGCCTGAAGCAGCTTATTCAGGAGGGGCTGGGCGGCGTGA
>CABSAW010000016.1:0-24574 GCA_902475745.1 uncultured Oscillospiraceae bacterium | reverse complement strand
AAATAATGTGTAATGTGGAATGGTTCTTTTGCTTTTTTAAAATTGTGGGAAGGCAGCTCAGGAGGCATCCCTCGTTACCTGCCATATGCCAATGATGATGATTGTTGAGCCCAAAAATGTCATCCAAGTAATGGGCTCGCCCAAAAAGATCACACCGCCAAAAGCAGAGCAGATCGTGGCAATGGTACTGAAAGTGGATATCCTGGTAACGCTCATCATACCGCAGGCATAATTCACCAGAAGATTGGCTGCAATACTACAGAATAGGCACAGTATCACCAGTGCAAACACGTATTCCGGATTTCCCAAAGGCGCCGCATAGGCTCGCACATCACCGTGCAGGTCTATCATAGATTTGATAGTAAAAAGAATGGCGTTAGCTACTACGATCGCATAGGTTCGCTCAAACGAAGAGAACTCCTCACTGGACTTCTTATTGTAGAGCTTCATACCGGCAGCTACGATTTGGGATGCAAATAAAAAGATGGCACCCAAAGGCTTGACGATTCCCATGGAACTGCCCACCGCCGTCATGATGATAACGCCGGCAGTGGGTAAAAGGGCAAAAATCTTTTGCCTGCGACTAGGTTTTTCTCCCAAGAACAGCATTGCGGCCAAAATACCGACAACCGGCGCAAAGGCCATGACGGTACCGGCGAAGGTTGCGTTGCTGTAATAAACGCCGTAACTCTCAAAAAAATAATACGGCGGTTCAAGCAGTGCAAGTACCAGAAGAGGTCGAAAATTTTTGCCTTTCAGGGAAAAAGACTTTTTCCCGCTCCAAATCAACGCGGTCATGATAACCCAGGAGGCCAAGAAACGCATGGAAAGAACAACGGTCGGGCTTGCCGATCTCTGCGCAATGCGAGTAAAGAGGTAGCTGAATCCCCAAATAACCTGCCCTACACAGACGCAGATTATGGGGAGAGCCCGATCCTTTTGCGGCCAAGAAAAAAAAAGCTTATTCATGATACCAATACAGCCCTCTTATATAAGTTACGAACCGCAACAAAGAAAACCTATGTTGCGGTTCGTACTTACAAAGTTAACACCAATAACCGGTTAAGCTATCAGTTATTAGAACATGGTATCGGGATCCAGGGGAGTATACTCGCAATGCTGGCTATCGGCAACCTCTTTCTGGGTGATCTTGCCATTTACCATCGCTACGCAGCTTCTGAGGACATAGTTCTTCTTGCAGGCCTCTTTGATGCCGTACTTGGCAATATCCTGTACCAGCGGGAAAACGTATGCGCCATAGCTCTCGTTGGCGGCCGTAGGAACCATTGCGGGGATGTTGGTAATACCAACATGGACAATGCCGTCTTCGACGAAGTAAGGATTGCTGATGGTAGTATACTGGGAGGTCTCGATGATGCCTTCACCCTCCAGGTCAACGATGACAGAACCCTTACGCATGCTGCGAACCATATCGCGGGTCACGATGGGAACTTCCATGCCGGGATAGGCATAGATGCAGTTGATCAGCACGTCGGCCTTAGCCACTTCCTCGGCGAAGGCGGTCTTGCTCATAAAGCGGAGATCCGTGTTCTTCAGCACCGTGCGCAGATACTCCAAGCGCTGAATGTTTACATCGAAGACGACCACTTCGGCGCCGAGGCCCTCAGCAGTCTGTGCTGCGCACATACCGGCATGACCGCCGCCGAGAATGCAAACGCGAGCTCTTCTTGCGCCGGTAACGGGAACGATGGAGACACCGCTGCCGCCGTACTGACGCTGCAGATACTGGCCACCCAGCAGAGGAGCGGTACGGCCTGCAATCTCGCCCATGGGACGGGTCATTGCGCGGGAACCGTCGGGATAACGAGAGGTTTCGATGGAAATGCAGGTCACGCCAGCGTCAGCCAGGATCTTGACCTGCTCGGGCTTGGCAGTACCTTCGGCCATGTGGAAAGCAGTCATGATGATCTGACCCTTTTTGAAGGGCATCTTCATGTCACCTTCAGTCATGTCCTTGAACTTGCCGATGAAGTCGCACTTCTCATAAATCTCTTCCATGGTGTCAACGCACTTGGCGCCAACCTTGAGGAACTCCTCATCGGAAACACCGGCGGGCTCCATAACGCCCTTTTGGAAATAAACCGTATGTCCCTGAGCAATCAGAGTCGCAACATTACGAGGAATCAGACCAGCACCCACACGAGTCTCGTGGTCCTTGAGTTCACGGGGAATACCAAAAATCATAAGTGTTACCTCCCAATAAAACTTTTGGCTAAACTTAGCCTATTCTGGTTGTGCGGGATTACGAACTGAGTCTTATATACGTCCATCTGCATTATATTGCCACTCTTATGATTTGTCAAGTATGCCGCGAAAAAAAAATAAGGAATCTCAGAGAATCAGCTCCAGACTTTTCTTTGCCTCCAATAGAAGCTTCTCAATTTGCTGACCCTTTTCTTCTGTATAGCGGAAAGTGGGTACAGAAACACTCATCGCAAAAAAAGGTTTCTCCTTTTTGTAGATGGGCGTGGCAAGGCACTGGATAAACTGATAGTTTTCCTCTTTCTCGCGTGCAATTTGTGTTTTTCTGACCATTTTGGTCTGCTGATATAGCTGCTCTGCATCTGCTACAGAGTATTCTGTCATCTTGGGAAGTCCGTCCTTGAATAAGGCCTTTATCTCATCCAAGGTATGCTCACACAGGAGGGCCTTTCCCAGAGCCGTACAGTTTGCAGGAAGCTGCTTGCCTACCGCAGAGATCATGCTTATGGGTTCCGGTGATTCAACTTTCATCAGGTATTGTACGTTCATCCCCTGGAGCTCGCCCATGTGACAGGTTTCGGAACACGTATCCACAATGCTCTGCATGATGGAAATCGCCTGTGAATAAAAAATGTCGTTTTTGACGTACGCGCTGCCAACCTCAAACGCTTTGCGTCCGATGCTGTATTTTGCCTCAGGAGAAGAGTACTTCAGGTAGTGGTTTGCTTCCAGTGTGTGAATGATAGGAGATACACTGCTTTTGGGAACATCTAACGCGGTTGCAATTTCCGTTAACGTGTAGCCGTTGGTGTCACCACATAATGCCAGAAGAGAGAGAATATCCAATGCTCGCTGGGTAGAACGATGCTGCTGTGCCATAATGCCTCCTTATAATAATTAAAAATATTTATGCCGGAATAAGCGCGGATGCAACTTGAAATTTCACAGGACAGGCGTTATAATTCACCTCTCCGCATACGCGAACAGCGTTCGTATATACATACTAGCACATTGAGTTTTGAAATTCAAGATAAAAATGAACGAGCCATTTTGTGCAACACAACAAAAAAACCTTGTTTCCCCATCTTGAAATTAAAAAATCTTGACAAAAGCCGACAAATCCCCTATAGTTACAGCAAGACGAGATTGCGGACGAGTTCTTATATACGTCCAACCGTACGTTTTCCGTCTTAATGGACTTAACGGAATGTTGAGGTGATGCCCTATCCCAACGTGCTTTTCGAGAGATTGCCTCTCGTATCCATCACATCTGGAATAGCAGGATCGGGCTTGCTTGAACATTCTGTTGCCCCAATTTTACCAACAAGGAGTTACCGCAATGATTAACAAAGAACAGATCATTTGCGAGATTTCAAGCAAAAAAATCATTGCAATTGCCAGAGGGATTTATGGCGAACAGTGTATCAATCTTGCGAAGGCCCTGTATGATGGCGGCATTTCGCTGCTGGAAATCACTTACGATCAGAGCAATAGCCAGTCTGTTCAGGATACGGCAGATACACTTCGAGCATTGAATCCTGCTCTGGGTGATAAAATGATGTTTGGCGCCGGTACCGTGATCTCCGCTCAGCAGGTCGCTGTTGCTGTGGATGCAGGTGCAAAGTTTATTATCTCTCCCAATACCGATGAGAGTGTAATCGCCGAAAGTGTTAAGCGAGGTGTGGTGTCTATCCCCGGCGCCGCGACCCCTACTGAAATTTTGACTGCAAGTCGTTTGGGTGCGGATTTTGTAAAGCTGTTCCCCTCGGCTCAGCTGGGATTTGATTATATCAAGTCCATTCGTGCACCTATCAATCAGGTGAAACTTCTGGCTACCGGAGGCGTAAACCTCGACAACATCGGTATGTTCCTGAAACTGGGTATGGTAGGTGTTGGTGTGGGCGGTAATCTCTGTAGTAAAAAACTCCTCGATGAAGGACGCTATGATGAGATTACTGCAACCGCAAAGGAGTTTGTTGCTGCTTTAGAGATTTGATGATGAAAAAGAGAGTAATTACATTTGGAGAAATCATGCTTCGCCTGAATCCTGTAGGCTATTATCGGTTTGTTCAGGCGACCCAATTTGAATCCTCTTACGCCGGTGGAGAAGCAAATGTTGCTGTTTCACTTGCGAATTATGGGATGAGCGCCGCATTTGTCACAAAGGTTCCCGAGCATGAGATCGGTCAGTGTGCCGTCAATGCCATGCGGCAGTTCGGGGTCGATACGACTTACATGCACCGTGGTGGAAGTCGGCTGGGCGTCTATTACGCAGAAAAGGGCGCCTCTCAGCGCCCTTCAAAGGTCATTTATGACCGGGCCGGTTCATCCATCGCTACAGCAAAGCCGGAGGAGTTCCAGTGGGATGAGATTTTCCGCGATGCGGACTGGTTCCATTTCACAGGCATTACCCCCGCGCTGGGAGGTGATTTGCCGAAGATTTGTCTGGACGCCTGCAAGGCTGCAAAGGAAAGGGGCCTTACTGTTTCCTGCGATTTGAATTACCGCAAGAAGCTGTGGTCCCGCGAGGACGCCGGGCGCGTTATGGCAGAACTGATGCCCTATGTGGATGTCTGTATCTCTAATGAGGAAGATGCAAAAGATGTTTTCAACATCGAAGCCGCCAACAACAATGTGGAAGGCGGCAATCTCAACAGACAGGGATACATTTCTGTAGCGCAGCAGCTGCAGGCGCGTTTCGGCACAAAGATGGTTGCCATTACACTGCGGGAATCCCTTTCAGCCAACGATAACAACTGGGGCGCCATGCTTTATTGTGATGGTCAGGCGTATTTCTCTCCCACCTATCGTATTCACATTGTAGACCGCGTGGGTGGTGGAGATAGCTTCGGTGCAGGCCTGATCTACGGTGTTCTGGAAGAGAAGGCTCCTCAGGATGCTATCAATTTCGCCACAGCCGCTTCTTGCTTGAAGCATACCATCGAACACGATGCGAACCTTGTTACCGTCGAGGAAGTAAATGCTTTGGTCGCCGGAAACAGCACGGGTCGTGTGCAGAGATGACGTTGAAATCCAATATCATCCCACTATTATCTATTATTATAAGGAATGCAACCCCAAGATCATTAGGACATCTGTATTCAAAACCCAAGGCCGTCCTTAACGATGTGTTTTACACACATCGTGCGGAATAAATTAAAAATCAATAGGAGGACACAATGAAAAAGTATATCTCGCTATTCCTGGCCGCTTTGATGCTGCTCTCCCTCTTGGCTGGCTGCGGCGGTGGTGGTAAGACGAACGCTGACGATGGGGATGGAACCCGGACGCTCGTTCTTCGTAATACCGCTGGCCTGTCTACCAACGATCCGCACGCTACTACCAACACCCACGATTATACCGTCTTCGAGAACATCTATGAAGGTCTGTATGATCTGAACGAGGCCACCGGCGGCTATGACCTGCGTCTGGCTGAGAAGGTCGAGGCCAATGACGATGCCACTGAGTATATTGTCACTCTGAAGCAGGGCGTCAAGTTCCACAATGGTGAGACTATGACCGCTGATGACGTTGTGTTCAGCTATGCTCATGCTCAGAAGGATGCGCATATGGGTTCCTACTGCCGTCCTCTGGATCATGTTGAGAAGGTTGATGATTATACCGTTAAAATCGTTATGAACCAGCCCTTCTCTCCCATTGGCCACATGCTGCACAAGGTGAAAATCATGTCCCAGAAGGGCATCGAGGAATTGGGTGACAAGTTCGGTAAGGTTCCCAACAAGGTCGGTACCGGTCCTTACATGTGGGATGAGAACAACTACAACCCCCTGTCTTCCTGGTCCGCCGTCGCTTTTGAAGACTATCATCGCGGCAAGGCCCAGATCGAGAAGATCACCTGGAATGTGATCGAGGATGATACCTCCGCTATCACTGCCCTGCAGAACGGTGAGCTTGACTATATGGTCGTTCCCATTTCCTATTGGGAGGATATCAAGGCTTCCGATAATTTCAACTGCGTGGAGAAAGAGTCCAATGAAGTAATGCTCTTCTGCATCAACGTTGAATCCAAGACGCACGGCGAGCTGCTTCGCAATGATAATATCCGTCTGGCTATGATGTATGCTCTGGATCGTGACGGTATCAACAAGCTGGTTTGCGACGGTTACGGCACTCCTACCTATATGTACATCAACCCCAATTACGCCGCTGCCGCTCCCACTGCTGATTCTCTGAAGAACCCCATCCCCTACAATCTGGAGAAGGCTAAAGAGCTGCTCGCTCAGGAAGGCTATCCCGATGGCTTTGATATCGGTGAGTTCAATGTCGCTGCCGGTCGTAATGAAAGCTACGCTATCGCTGTCCACGCTCAGCTCGAGGCTGCCGGCATTAAGTCCACTCTGATTGTCAGCGACTACAATGTTGCCGGTGATCGCAATGTTGCTCAGGAGTACGATATCTGCGTCGCTTACGACTGCGGCAACTATGACTTCAACAACTTTGAGCAGCAGTCTTCTTCCTCTGCTATTGGCCTCACCAACGTCCTGTTCAACGGACCCTCCGGCAAGTTCAACGACCTGTCCGCTAAGTTCGATGAATGGCTGAAGGAAGGCTCCTCCACTGCTGATGAAGCTAAGCGGATCGAGATCTACACTGAGATGTATAATGCCTATTATGACACTCACACTCAGGTTCCTCTGATCAATCTGCCTTCCTGCGTTGCTTATAGCAAGGATCTGAACGCCATCGCAGTTCCCACCGACTACCGTGTCTATGATTGGAGCTGGAATAGCTAATTAACGGATTGAACGCATAACAACAGCCGTTATTAGCCGTTATTTGTGAAAGTTGTGTGCAGGCGGCAGGAAAGGGCTTCCTGCACACAACTTCTATTTCAATCCCCACGGATATGATTTTTTCTTGCACAAAGCACATTTTGCCGAAAGTTTTCCGTCAGTCCGTAAGAAAGTAGGGAAATATGTATCGATATATTCTCAAACGCCTATTGTTCCTGATCCCCACCGTGCTTGGTGTGACCCTTATTATCTTCGCCGTTATGAACATTACGCCCGGTAACCCTGGCCGTATGATCTTAGGCGCCAACGCAAACGCGGCGGAGGTTGAGGCGGTGAACCAGGAATTGGGCTTTTATGATCCGGTCCTCGTTCGTTGGGCCCGTTATTTGAAAAATGTTTTTACCAAGGGTGACTTTGGTCAGTCTTATTCAACAAAACTCGATGTTTTTGATGAGCTTTGGCCTCGTTTTATGATTACGCTGCGTCTTGCTGTCTTGGTCCTTGTGCTATCAGTCAGCATAGGTGTTCCGTTAGGCATCCTGTCGGCAGTTAAACAAAACTCGCTAATGGATACCATACCAACGATGATCGCCTTCTTCTTAGCAGCCGTACCAAGCTTTGTTGTCGGCATTGGACTTATGTATCTATTTGCCCTGAAGCTTAACTGGTTCCCGTCCTTTGGCCTGAAGTCGGCGAAGCATTATGTTTTGCCCGTTATTGCGGCCACGATTTGCGAATTGTCTGCGTATCTGCGCTTCACAAAGTCCTCTATGCTGGAGTCTATTCGTCAGGACTATGTTCGTACTGCCCGCGCTAAAGGCGTTGCAGAGCGTACGGTTATTTGGAAGCACGCATTGAAGAATGCGCTGCTGCCCGTGGTTACTTCGATTGGTATGCGTTTCGGCTGCTTGCTGGCCGGCATGGTTACCACGGAAAAATTGTTCTCCATCCCGGGTGTTGGTTCTCTAATCGTTGATTCCATTAGTTTGAAAGATGAGCCTATGATTATCGGCTGCGCCATAATGGTATCTGTCTGCTTTACTTTGCTGATGATTGGCGTGGACTTAATTTATGCTTTCATTGATCCACGTATCCGAGCCAAGTATAGTAAAAGGAGGTAATCTTGATGGCTAAGATTAATACGCGCCCCAGCACAGATGCGTTTGAGGGCGGTGACATCAATTTTAAGCGTCCCAGTCAGGCCAAAGAGATTATCCGCCGACTGAAAAAGAATAAGGGTGCAATTGTCGGTCTGATTTTGCTTATTCTTATCATTCTGGTCGTCATTTTTGCAGACGTGATTGCCCCCTATGACGCCGGCGTTATTCAGGTTGCTGATAATAAGCTGGCTGCTCCGGGGACCCCGGGACATCCGTTGGGCTGCGATAGCTATGGCCGCGATGTCTTATCGCGTCTGGTACACGGCGCCCGTAACTCGCTGAAAGTGGCAATTATCGCCTCGATCACATCTTGCCTGGTCGGCTGCACACTGGGCTCTATTGCCGGCTACTTCGGCGGCAAGGTTGACCAAATCATTATGCGCGCATTGGACATCTTCATGTCCATCCCCGATCTTCTGTTCACCATGGTGGTTGTGGCCGCGTTGGGCTCCAGCATCCCCGTTTTGATCATCGCAATGACGCTGGCTTACTTTACGAACTATGTACGTCTTGTTCGTTCCGGCGTCCTGAATCTAGTAGATCAGGAATATGTGGAGGCTGCTCGCGCAGGCGGAGCCAGTCCTGCACGCATTATTCTCAGTCATATCATCCCCAACACCTTGGGCATCATTTTGGTTAACGTAACCTTGAATGTTTCCAGTCTGGTCATCTATCAGTCCACCCTGAGCTTTATCGGACTTTCTCTGCCTGCACCTGCACCCGAATGGGGCTCCATGCTGTCCAGTGCCCGTGTTGATATGCTACGCGCTCCCACGCTAGTGCTCTTCCCCGCCTTGGCCATTGTTCTGACCGCGTTCTCTGTGAACCTGTTGGGTGACGGACTGCGCGATGCTATGGATCCTCGTCTAAAGAGTTGATGCCGAGAGAAAGGAATTGTCTTCATGAGCAACACAGAAAAAATGTTAGAGATTAAGGACCTGAGCGTAGTTTATGAAACCGATCTGGAGACAGTGTATGCCGTTAACGGTGTTACTTTGTCTCTTGAAAAGGGCGCTACCTTGGGCTTGGTAGGCGAGACTGGTGCCGGTAAAACCACACTCGCACTGACACTTATGCGCCTTTTGCCTGAGCGTACCGGTAAAGTTACCTCCGGCAGCGTCACCTTTGAGGGCGAGAACGTCGTGGAGTTGCCTGAAGCGAATATGCGCAAGATCCGCGGCGATAAGATCGCCATGATCTTCCAGGACCCCATGACTTCCTTGAACCCGGTGCTGACTGTGGGGGAACAGATTGCTGAGGCGCTTTATGTTCACAACGATAGCGGCCGCAGCAAGGAAGAAATTGAAGCCCGCGTTGATGAGACGCTGACGCTGGTGGGTATTCCCCCCGCCAGAAAGCACGAGTATCCCCATCAGTTCTCTGGCGGTATGCGCCAGCGCGTTGTGATAGCGATTGCCTTGTCCTGTGAACCTGATCTGCTGATTGCAGATGAGCCTACTACCGCTCTGGATGTGACCATTCAGGCACAGGTACTGATGATGATTCGTGATTTGCGTGACCGGTTAGGAACCTCTATGATCATGATTACCCATGATTTGGGTATTGTGGCGCAAACGTGCGATAACGTGGCTGTTATGTATGCCGGCGAGATTATCGAGATGGGATCCGCTGAGGATATCTTTACCCGTCCGATCCATCACCCCTATACAGACGGCCTGTTCGGATCGCTCCCTAACCTCAAGGAAAAAACGGATCGCCTTCATCCTATCGCAGGACTAATGCCGGATCCGACCAATCTGCCCAAGGGCTGTAAGTTTGCACCGCGGTGCGATAAGTGTATGGAGATCTGTAAGGAAGTGCCTCCGGAAGTCTATGTTGACGGCACGCACTCCATTCGCTGCCATCTTTATTGCCAGAAAAAGGAGGACTAAGCCATGGCAGAAGAGCGAATCCCTCTAATCGAAACTGTTGACTTGAAAAAGTATTTTAAGGTAGGCGACAAGTCCTATCTTCATGCAGTCGATGGTATCAACATGAAAGTGTATCCCGGGGAGACTATCGGCGTGGTTGGTGAATCAGGCTGCGGCAAGAGCACTTTGGGTCGCACCATCTTGCGCTTGATTGAGCCGACCTCCGGGCAGATCCTGTATAACGGCGAGGACATTACCAAGCTTAATGCCCGCCAAATGAAGCGGATGCGTCAAGAATTGCAGATCATTTTCCAAGATCCGTATGCAAGCCTTGATCCGCGCAAGTCTGTCATCGAAATCATTGCCGAATACATGATCATCAATAAAACACTGCCTACCAAGCGGGAGATTTATAACCGGGCGGCACATTTGATGGATGTGGTTGGGTTGGCTCGCCGCTATGCTACGGCATATCCCCATGAGTTGGACGGTGGTCGTCGTCAACGTATCGGTATTGCCCGCGCTCTTTCTGTTAACCCGAAGTTTATCGTCTGCGATGAACCCGTTTCCGCTCTGGATGTTTCCATTCAGGCGCAGATTCTTAATCTTCTGATGGACTTGCAGGATGAAATGGGATTGACATATATGTTTGTCACACACGACTTAAGCGTTGTGAAGCATATATCCAATAATATTGTCGTCATGTATCTGGGCCAGTGTTTGGAGTTTGCAACCTCGGATGAGTTGTTTGCAAGCCCTGTCCACCCTTATACAAAGGCGTTGCTATCCGCCATTCCTGAACCGGATATCTCCATGCGCAACAAGGAGATCAAGGTTATTAAGGGCGAAGTAGTCAGCCCCGTGGACCCCAAGCCCGGCTGCCGCTTTGCCGCTCGCTGCGAGTATTGTCAGGAAAGGTGCACGCAGGAAGCCCCCACGCTGAAGGAGGTTTCACCCGGTCACTTTGTTGCCTGCCACCTTTGTGAAAACTGATTTTGTATAAGAGCCGCACAATAAGCTGATTATCTTATCGGGTACTCCAATCCCGGCAGGTATATGCTGGTTCTGCATCTGCTCATATGACTTCTCTGACGCGCCTGTGCGTGTATGCTGCGATGCAGACACTCATGTTTCGGTGCTTCTTAGCAGATAAGTTTTTCTTCGTGCCATACGGGAACTAGTTGACCGTATGGCACGAAGAATATTGAATGGTTATTTATTTTGTTGGAATCAGATTTACGGCACAGCTGCCGTATTTTACATTTAATATGCTATGCCATGTCAGACGAATCCATTCAAATGCTCAAATGCAGGAAAATCGTCGTATTTTAAATTAGGAGGAACGTTTCATGAAGTTTTATCCCAGTATATTCAACGATTGCCTTTCCCCCATATATCCAGGCCCCTCCAGTTCTAATACCGCCGCGCCATATCGATTGGGGATAATGGCTACGGATATGCTAGACGGTAAACCTGCACACATGTACTGTGAAATGTCCAAAAGCGGCGGATACTTTGCTACCTTTTACGGACTCCATAGTGATAAGGGCTTCCTGGTTGGTGTCCTGAGAAAGGATATGCTCACATATGACTATGAACGTTCTTATGCGGATGCTGAATCGGAGGGCCTGACCTACGAATTTGATTTTACAGACAATGTGCCGGCGATGCCTTCTGAAGCTGCGTGGATGACTCTGACCTCCAATACAGGGGACAAGCTGGTCGTCAAAACCGTTTCACTCGGCGGCGGAGAAATCTATATTGATGATCTGGACGGCATTAAGACTTATATTGATGGAAAGTACTACTATTTGCTTGTACGAGTGCCCACAAAGAATGTGTCTGATATAGAAAAGAGGATCGATCTGCCCTATACCTGTGCTGAAGATGGCAGAGGTATGAGTTTGATCACCGTTCGGAGCCGTGAGGCATACAGCCGCGAATTGCTGTCTGATTTGCGTGCAGCAGAGGGCGTTGTATACGCGCGTTGTGTCAATCCGGTTTACGACATTCTTCCGATCGAAGAACCGGATATGCCCTTTACTACGGCAAAGGAAATGTTCGACTATGCCGCCCGGAAGAAAATTCCGGTGTGGCAGGCGGCTTTGGACTATGAACGGGCTATCAGCGGCTTGGATGACGAGAAGCTGATGGGCTTTGCCGAGAACCTGTGGGATTTGACCGTGCATGCTGCGGAAGAAGGCTACAAGGTCACGAAATTTGACGGAGCCATTATTGAGCCCCATTCTGCTCAAATGAAGGCGCTTATTGAACAGGGACGCACCATTCCTCTGGGCGTGGGCGATATGGCCACAGCTGATGCATTCGCCGTTAAGGAATACGGTGCAGTCCATGGCGTTATTGCCGGTATGCCGGCCGGTGGTGCCGCAGGTGTCCCCGTTTCCACCATTCATCATGCCGTAAAGCATCTGGGAATGACTAAGGAAGACGGCATAAAAGCACTGATGACAGCAGCGATCATAGGTATCTTCTATTATCCCACGCACTATCATGGCGCATGGGGATGCCAAGCCGAGGTCGGCATTTCCATTTCAATGACTGCCGGAGCGGTAGCGTCTCTTATTTCTGACGACTTAGATGTAATCGAGCGTGCTGCCGTATTAGGCGCGCAGAGCATTCTGGGACAGATTTGTGATCCTATCGAGGGCGCAGGCCAAGTTCCCTGCTTCCTCCGCAACATTACGGCCGTTCCGACTGCCATTGCCTGCGCCAATGCTGCGCTCGGCGGATGCGAAACATTGACCAGTCTGGATGAAATGGCAGAGACCTTATTGCGTGTTGGCATAAAGCTCAAGACGATGGGACTCAACGACATGGGCGTATGCTATTACGACATGCAATGTAGCAATAAGGCAAACTGCGCCTGCACTTGCGGACATTAATGCAACAGAGATCATTTTTCGGGCAAAAACTATGCGCTTTTGCACACAGATGATTACGAATTTTCTGCCTGCTTTTTGAAGCGGGGTAATGAACAGAGAATAACAGGAGAAAAAACCTATGAAAACATATCCAAGTATTTTTAACGACTGTCTCTCTCCCGTCTCCCCCGGTCCTTCCAGCTCTAATACTGCCGGCCCGTATCGTTTAGGATCTATGGCTGTTGACCTCTTGGAGGGTAAACCGTCCCATCTATATATTGAGATGGCCAAAGAAGGGGGATATTTTGCAACTTTTTATGGTATGCATAGTGATAAAGCCTTCCTGGCCGGTATCTTGAAAAAGAATATCCGCACCTACGACTTTGACCAAATCTATACGGATGCCGCGTCCAACGATTTTTCCTACACCTTTGAATTTACCGACAGTGTACCTGCCAAGCCTTCCGAATCCGCGTGGCTGACACTGCGCTCCAATAACGGTGACAAAATCTTTGTCAAGACAGCTTCTTTGGGCGGCGGAGAGATCGTCATCAGCGAGCTGGACGGTATCGAGACTTATATTGACGGGAAATTTTACTATCTGCTGGTGCGTGCTGCCACAGAGAAGGTATCCGAAGTTCATACGATGCTCTCCTGTCCGTTCACCACGGTTGACGGCGGCAGCGGTGAAAGCTTGATTACAGTCCGCAGCAGAGAACCGCTGAATTCTGAACTTGTGGCGGAACTGCGCCATAAAGAGGGTGTGGTCTATGCCCGATGCATAAACCCCGTTTATGACATTATTCCTGTGGACAACCCTCAGATGCCATTCACCACGGCGAAAGAAATGTTTGCCTATGTGAAAGAAAAGAATATCCCGGTATGGCAGGCGGCCCTGGACTATGAACGTGCTATCAGCGGCTGCAGTGATTCGGACTTGATGAAAATTGCCGAGAGCCTGTGGGATTTGTCTGTATATTCTGCCGAGCAGGGCTATGCAGTGACCTCTTTCGACGGCAACACCAGTCCCCATGCCCTCCAGACCAAAAACCGTTATGAAAATGGGCCCATTGTTTCTTTGGGCGTTGCCGACAAGGCTTCCGCTGACGCGCTTTCCATCATGGAATATGCCGCAGCTCATGGCGTAATTGCCTGTATGCCTACCGGAGGCTCTTCTGGCATCCCCGTACCATCCATCCGATACTCCGCCGAGGCGCTGAAAAAATCCAAAGAGGATTGCCTGAAGGCCCTTTTGGTAGCCGGCATTGTGGGTATCTTCTACTATCCCACGCATTACCACGGGGCATGGGGGTGCCAGGCTGAGATTGGCGTATCCATCTCCATGACTGCCGGAGCATTAGCTTCTCTGCTTACGGATGACCCTGATGTGATCGAGCGTGCTGCTGTGCTTGGGGCGCAAAGCGTTTTGGGGCAAATATGCGACCCGGTAGACGGTTGCTCCCAGGTTCCTTGTTTTATTCGCAATATGACCGCCGTACCCACCGCGATCATCTGTGCAAATGCCGCCTTGGCAGGCTGCGAGACCCTGCTGGGGCTGGATAAAATGTCAGAGACGGTGCTGCGCGTCGGATTGAAACTGAAGGAGTACGGTATCAATGATTTGGGCGTGTGCTATTGCAAAGTTCAGCGTGATGCCGCTATTGCTGCAAAAAAAGAGAATAGGTGAAGAACATGAATAATTATCCCTTTCCGAGCTTGAGTGATGTTGAAGTTTTCCGAAAGGCGCTGCACTCCGAACAGGGTGCTTTCGGGCCATTTATGATTACCTCTGACCCGGCGTTTGTGGAAGCGGCTGGCTATGCCGGATACGACTTTGTACTGCTGGATATGGAGCATGGCCCCGGTACTTTTGAAAATCTGCAGAATCTGATCCGCGCTGCCAATGTGTCCGGTGTCTGTCCCGTAGTCCGCGTTCCCCGTGGGACGGATATCTGGATCGATCAGGCGCTGGATGTTGGCGCCGGTGCGATTATGATCCCCCAGATCGACAGTGCCGATCAGGCGCGCGCCGCCGTATCCGCCGCGAAATTCTCTCCCCGCGGCACCCGTGGGACCTGCCGCTTTGTCCGTTCCGCCGCCTATGGTGCGATCCCCGGTGCGGATTACTTTGCCAAGGCACAGGACACCATGGTGATCCTTCAGGCAGAGGGCCAGAAGGCCATTGACAATCTGGATGACATCCTCAGCGTTGAAGGTGTGGATATCGTGTTTGTAGGGCCTTACGATCTGTCTGCCTCTCTGGGCATCATCGGGCAGATCAACCATCCTCTGGTCATGGAGCGGATCGCACAGATTGTCCATAAGGCTGCTGCAAAGGGTGTGCAGGTGGGCTGCTTCGCCGACTCTGCCGAATCTGGCCGCAAGCTGCTGGAGATGGGCGTAAAGTTCATCGGTTATTCCTGCGATACAGCGATTTTTATGAATATGGCAAAGGCAGACGTCGCGGCTTTCCGCAACGAACATTAAAGGTAAAGATGAATATGAGTAAGAAAAATTATGTGGTCATGGACGGCAATACCGCCGCCGCCCATTCTGCCTACGCATTTACCGAGGTAGCGGCGATCTATCCCATAACGCCGTCCTCTCCCATGGCGGAAAAGGTAGACGAGTGGTCCGCCAAGGGGAAAAAGAACCTGTTCGGCACACCGGTGGACGTGATCCAGATGCAGTCCGAGGCGGGTGCCGCCGGCACCTGCCACGGCTCCCTTCAGGCGGGTGCCCTGACCACCACCTTTACCTCGTCTCAGGGTTTGATGCTGATGATCCCGGCCATGTATGCTATGGGCGGACAGTTCCTCCCCAGCGTGATGCACATTGCCTCCCGTGTGGTCACCAGCAACCATCACTCTATCTTTGGAGATCATACGGACTTTATGACCTGCCGTACCACCGGCTACGCCATGCTGATGTCTGCCTCTCCCCAAGAGGCTATGGATCTGGCGGCGGTGGCACATCTGTCCGCTATCAAGGCTAAGTACGCCTTCATGCACTGTTTCGATGGCTTCCGCACCAGTCATGAAATGCAGCGCATCGAAGCGCTGGACTATGAGGATCTGCGGGGTCTTATCGACTACGACGCGCTGAAGGCGTTTCGCCGTCAGTCTCTGAACCCGGAGCATCCCACCAACCGCGGCAACAACGTCAACCCCGACGTATACTTCCAGTGCAAGGAGGGCGCCAACGTCAAGTCCGCCATCGTGCCCGGAACGGTGCAGCACTACATGGACGAGATCAACAAGCTGACAGGCCGGGATTACAAGCTGTTTAACTACTACGGCGCACCTGATGCCGAGGAGGTAGTCGTGGCCATGTGCTCCGTCACTGAGGCACTGCGCGAGACGGTGGACTATCTCAATGCCCACGGCGGTAAGGTGGGCATGGTACAGATCCATCTGTACCGTCCTTTCTCCGTGCCTGACTTCTCTGCTGCCATTCCCGCCACCTGCAAGCGCATCGCCGTGCTGGACCGCAGCAAGGAGACCGGTTCTGTAGGTGAGCCGGTGTATCTGGACGTGGTCACGGCACTGAATCAGGCCGGGCGCGGCGACATCCGCGTGGTGGGCGGCCGCTATGGCCTTAGCTCTAAGGACACCACCCCCGGTCAGCTGATTGCCGTGTATGACAATCTGCGGCAGGAAGCGCCCAAGAACAGCTTCACCATCGGTATCAACGATGATGTGACCCATACCTCTCTGAATTATGAGAATGTAGAGTTCCCTCATCCCGGCGAGATCTCCTGCAAGATTTGGGGTCTGGGCGGTGACGGCACGGTGGGCGCCAACAAGAATGCCATCAGCACCATCGGTTTGGTGGCCGACAAATACGCACAGGCCTACTTCTCCTATGACTCCATGAAGTCCGGCGGCCTGACCCAGAGCCATCTGCGCTTCGGCGATACGCCTATCCGCAGCACGTATCTGGTGTCCGCTGCCGATTTCGTGGCCTGCCACGCACCTACATACGTCAAGAAGTATGACCTGACCGAGGACTTGAAGGATGGCGGCACGTTCCTGCTGAACTGTCCGTGGTCGGTGGAGGAGCTGGAGACGCGGCTTCCTGCCAAGATGAAGCGCGATCTGGCTGCCAAACACGCCCATTTCTATATCATTGATGCCGCGAAGCTGGCGGCGGAGGTGGGTCTGGGTAAGCATACCAACAATATTTTGCAGGCAGCGTTCTTTGCGCTGACCAAGGTCATCCCCATGGACGTTGCCGTGGCGGATATGAAGAAGAACAACTACGCCACCTATTTCAAGAAGGCGGGACAGAGGATCGTGGATCTGAACGACAAGGCCGTGGATGTGGGGGTTAGCGCCGCTGTGAAGGTGGAGATCCCCGCGGCATGGGCAGCCGCGCAGGATGCGCCCGCGGCCCAGATCAGCGCGACGCCCTTTGTTAAGGACATCGTCCTCCCCATGGATCGTCAGCAGGGTGATAAGCTGCCCGTATCCGTGTTCCAGAAACACGGCGTGCTGGACGGCACATGGGAGAACGGCACATCCGCTTTCTCCAAGCGCGGTGTCGCAACCACTGTTCCCAAGTGGAACCCGGCGACGTGTGTCCAGTGCAATCGCTGCGCCATGAGCTGTCCCCACGCCGCCATCCGCCCGGTGCTGCTGACCGAAGAGGAGAAAGCGCAGATTCCCGCCGAGTTTATCACCGCGCCTGCCAAGGGTCTGGGCAAGGATGCACCGGCGTATCACTTCCGGATGCAGGTATCTCCCTACGACTGTCTGGGCTGCGGCGTGTGCCTGACGGCGTGCCCTGCCGATGGCGCCCTGACCATGGTGCCCTTTGAGGATATGAAGGCAGAACAGCCCTTGTTCGATCAGGTGGCGATGGATGAGAAGTATTTGAAGCCGGACGTTATCAGCGACAAGTCTGTGAAGAGCGTCCAGTTTGCCAAGCCTTACTTCCAGTTCTCTGCCGCCTGTGCCGGCTGCGCGGAGACGACGTACATCAAGCTTCTGAGCCAGCTGTTTGGCGACCATATGTACGCCGGAAACGCCGCTGGCTGCTCCTCCGCCATCAGCGGCGGTGCACCGATCTTGCCCTACTGCAAGGACTGCCGCGGACGTGGCCCCGCATGGGAGCACTCCCTGTTCGAGGACAACGCCGAGTTTGCCTATGGATTCTTCCACGCACAGGATATCATCCGAAAGGAACTGATGGTGCATCTGGAGAAGCTGCAAACACAGGGCGTGGCGGCAGAGGCCATCGCCGCCTATCTGAAGGATTGGAACGACAGCGGAAAGTCACGCGCCGTGACCGATGCGCTGCTCTCCGCTATGGAGGCAGCGCCCCAGAACGACGACACCGCGTACATTTTGGAAAACCGTGCCTATTTGGCGCGCAAGTCTGTCTGGGCGATTGGCGGCGACGGCTGGGCCTATGACATCGGCTTCGGCGGCATTGACCATGTGATGGCGCAGAACCGCAACGTGAATCTGATGGTGCTGGATACCGAGGTATATTCCAACACCGGCGGACAGGCGTCCAAGGCAACGCCCACCAGTGCCACGGCAAAGTTCGCCGCCGGCGGCAAACAGGTGGCCAAGAAGGATCTGGGCGGCATCCTGATGCAGTATGGCTATGTGTATGTGGCACAGGTGGCCATGGGTGCAGATCAAGCCCAGACGCTCCGGGCACTCCGCGAGGCGGAGGCCTACGACGGCCCCTCCATCGTGATCTGCTACTGCCCGTGTCTGGAGCAGCATATCAAGGCGGGCATGGGCTGCACGCAGGAGGAGATGAAGAAGGCGGTGGAGTGCGGCTACTGGCACCTGTACCGCTACGACCCCCGCCGCATCGCCGAGGGCAAGAACCCCTTCCAGCTGGATTCCAAGGAACCCGACACCGACAAACTCATGGACTTCCTCATGGGCGAGAACCGCTTCGCCTCTCTGAAGAACAACTTCCCGGAGAAGGCGGACGCGCTCTACGCCAAGGAGATCGCCGACGTGAAGGCGCGCTACGCCAAGTACAAGAAGCTGGCGCAGGACTGATACGAGGAGCCAACTGAATACTTACTGCGGGGGAACCGCCTGACCGCAGGCGGTTCCCCCTTGCAGACACCTTCCTTTTCCCTGTGCAGAAAGGAGATACATTATATTATGTATAAAACGATACGCTACGAAAAGAAAGACAACATCGCCCTCGTGACCATTGACCGTCCCGAGGCGTTAAATGCTTTGAACAGCACGGTCATCGCCGAATTGGAGCAGGTGGTGACGGAGCTGGAAAACGACGGCACCGTCCGCGCCATGATCCTCACCGGCGAGGGACGCTCCTTTGTGGCGGGTGCCG
Organism: uncultured Oscillospiraceae bacterium; assembly: GCA_902475745.1. Taxonomy (GTDB): domain Bacteria; phylum Bacillota; class Clostridia; order Oscillospirales; family Oscillospiraceae; genus Vescimonas. The sequence continues at coordinate 5,357 of CABSAW010000016.1, read as the reverse complement.
ACATCGGGGAGCAGTACCCGCTGGATCTGGACGGCGGCCGCCGCTGGGGACAGCGGGGCAGTGCGCTGTTCCGCCGCATGGAAAGGCTGGAATTCCCCACCATCGCCGCCGTGAACGGCTTCGCGCTGGGCGGCGGCTGTGAGCTGGCGATGAGCTGCGACATTATCCTCGCCTCCGAGAAGGCGAAGTTCGGTCAGCCCGAGGTGGGGCTGGGCATCACTCCCGGCTTCTCCGGCACCCAGCGTCTGCCCCGGCGGGTGGGCGTCGCCAAGGCGAAGGAGCTGATCTTCTCCGGCAGAATGGTCAAGGCGGACGAGGCAGAGCGGATCGGTCTTGTCAACGCGGTCTACGCCCCCGAAGCCCTGCTGGACGGGGCGATGGAGATGGCGCGATCCTTCGCGAAAAACGCACCCATCGCCGTGAAATACGCCAAGGCGTGCATTGACCGGGGGATGCAGACGGACATAGACAGCGGTATCGCCTGCGAAAACGAGCTGTTCGCCATGTGCTTCGCCACCGCCGACCAGAAGGAGGGCATGGGTGCGTTTTTAGAAAAGCGTACAGCCGAATTTCGGAACAAATAAGGAGGCACACATGAAGAAAGTACGCATCATCTCCGCTGAGGAGGCTGCCCTGCTGGTCAATGACGGCGACACCATCTCCACCGGTGGCTTCGTCAGCTCTGCCTGCCCGGAAGCCCTCAGCAAAGCGGTGGAAAAGCGGTTCCTGGAAACCGGCCATCCCTGCGACCTGACGCTGTTCTTCGCAGCCGGTCAGGGTCACAGGGACGGCACCGGCGGCGACCACTACGGTCACGAGGGTATGGTCAAGCGCGTCATCGGCGGCCACTGGGATCGCGCCGCCTCCTTGGGCGCACTGGCACTGGAGAACAAGATCGAGGCCTACAACCTGCCCCAGGGCGTCATCTCCCATATGTACCGTGACATCGCCGCCCACAAGATCGGCACCATCACCCATGTGGGTCTGTATACCTTTGTAGACCCCCGCAACGGCGGCGGCAAGCTGAACAGTGCCACCACCGAGGACATCGTGAAGATCGTCAATATCGAGGGTCAGGAGCGGCTGCTGTATAAGTCCTTCCCCATCAATGTGGTGTTCGTCCGGGGCAGCTACGCCGACGAGTACGGCAACTGCACCGTCCACCACGAGATCGGACCCATCGACGTCACCGCCATGGCCCAGGCCTGCCGCAACTCCGGCGGCAAGGTCATCGTGCAGGTGGAAAAGGTGGTGCAGGGCGGCACGCTGGATCCCAAGCTGGTGGCCATCCCTGGCATCTATGTGGACGCCGTCGTCATCGGCTCCGCCGAGGACAATATGCAGTGCCTGGGTACCCCCTATGACGGCAGCCTTACCGGCGAGTACCGCATCCCCATGGACGCCATTCCCGCCATTCCCCTGGACGCCAAGAAGATCATCGCCCGCCGTGCCGCCATGGAGCTGCCCCAGGACGCCATCGTCAATCTGGGCACCGGCGCGCCGGAGAAGATCGCCAACGTGGCCGCCGAGGAGGGCATCAGCGACAAGATGACCCTGACGGTGGAGGCCGGTTCCATTGCCGGTGTTCCCATGGGCGGTACCCAGTTCGGCGCGTCCGCCAACGCCATGGCCATCATCCCCCACAACGTGCAGTTCGACTTCTATCAGGGCGGCGGCCTGGATGTGGCCTTCCTGGGCCTGGCGGAAACGGCCCCCAACGGCGACCTGAACGTGTCCAAGTTCGGCACCCGCCTTGCCGGTGCGGGCGGCTTCATCGACATCACCCAGAACGCCAAGAAGGTGGTCTACTGCGGCACCTTCACCGCCAAGGGCCTGAAGACCGAGTGCCGTGACGGCGCGCTGGTCATCACGCAGGAGGGCGCGAAGAAGAAGTTCGTCCAGCAGGTGGAGCACATCACCTTCTCCGGCAGGTACGCCGTGGAGGTGGGCCAGCCTGTGCTGTACATCACCGAGCGCGCCGTGTTTGAGCTGCGGCCCGACGGCGTGACCCTCATTGAGATCGCCCCCGGCATCGACCTCCAGACCCAGGTGCTGGATCAGATGGAGTTCATGCCCAAGATCGCCCCCGACCTGAAGCTGATGGACAGCCGCATCTTCCGCGAGGAGAAGATGGGTCTGGCCGACGACAAATAAGGAGGAACCGACAATGGCACTGATGACCGCGAAAGAGTACATTGACTCCCTGCGTAAGCTGAACACCCGTGTGTATATGTTCGGCGAGAAGCTCGACAACTGGGTGGATCACCCCATGATCCGTCCCTCCATCAACTGCGTGGCCATGACCTACGCGCTGGCGCAGGACCCCCGGTACGAGGAGCTGATGACCGCCACCTCCAGCCTGACCGGGCGGAAGATCAACCGCTTCACCCACCTCCACCAGTCCGCCGACGATCTGGTGAAGAAGGTGAAAATGCAGCGTCTGCTGGGGCAAAAGACCGCCTCCTGCTTCCAACGCTGCGTGGGCATGGACGCCTTCAACGCCGTGTACTCCACCACCTACGAGATCGACGAGAAGTGCGGCACGAGCTATCACGAGAACTTCAAGAAATTCCTCGTCTACGTGCAGGACAACGATCTGACCGTGGACGGCGCCATGACCGACCCCAAGGGCGACCGCAGCAAGGCTCCCCATGAGCAGACCGACCCGGACATGTACGTCCGCGTGGTGGAACGCCGCGACGACGGCATTGTGGTCTGCGGCGCGAAATGCCACCAGACCGGCTCCATCAACAGCCACTGGCACATCTTCATGCCCACCATCGCCATGGGCGAGGCGGATAAGGACTACGCCGTGTCCTTCGCCTGCCCCACCGACGCCGAGGGGCTGTACATGATCTACGGCCGCCAGTCCTGCGACACCCGCAAGATGGAGGAGGGCTGCATCGACGTGGGCAACGCCAAGTTCGGCGGACAGGAAGCGCTGGTGGTTCTCGACCATGTGTTTATCCCCAATGAGTACATCTTCCTCAACGGCGAGTATGAGTTCGCCGGTACCATCGTAGAGCGCTTCGCCGGCTATCACCGCCAGAGCTACGGCGGCTGCAAGGTGGGCGTGGGCGACGTGGTCATCGGCGCGGCGGCGCTGGCTGCCGAGTACAACGGCGTGGAGAAGGCCAGCGCCGTCAAGGACAAGCTCATTGAGATGACCCATCTCAACGAGACGCTCTACTCCTGCGGCATCGCCTGCTCCTGCGAGGGCTGCCCCACCAAGGCGGGCAACTATCAGATCGACCTGCTGCTGGCCAACGTCTGCAAGCAGAACGTCACCCGCTTCCCCTATGAGATCGTACGTCTTGCCGAGGACATCGCCGGCGGATTGATGGTCACCATGCCCAGCGAGACGGACTTCAAGTCCGAGACCGTGGTGGGCAACAACGGCGAGACCATCGGCGAGATCTGCAACAAGTATTTCGCTGCCCGGGAGGGCGTCAGCACCGAGGATCGCCAGAAGGTGATGCGATTTTTGGAAAATATGTGTCTGGGCGCGGCGGCTGTGGGCTACCGTACGGAGTCCATGCACGGCGCAGGCTCGCCCCAGGCGCAGCGCATCATGATCGCCCGCCAGGGCAACATCCAGGGCAAGAAGAAGCTGGCGAAGAATATCGCCGGGATACAGGAGTAAAGGCGCGTCATGGATAAAAAGCAAGCGTGGCTCCAGCTGGTGCAGGAGAAGTCGGAGCACTATCTGAACCTGCACGACGGCGGCTTTGACGAGAAAATGCGGGCGCGTCTGGTGTCCTGCGACTACGAAAACCAGACCGTCACCTACGCATTTCCCACCCAGACGTGGCAGATCAACGAAAAGGGCGGTATCCACGGCGGCGCCATCGCGGGGATGTTCGACACCGCCTTCGGCGTGGTGGCCAACTTCACCGCGGGAGACAACGAGGCCACCACCACGGACATGACGGTATCCTTTTTGCGGGGTGTGGATTTCGGCATGGAGCTGCACCTGAAGGTATTCATCGTCAAGGCGGGACGCAGCCTCATCCGCCAGCGGGCGGAGCTGGCCGACGCCGCCACCGGAAAGCTGCTGGCCACCGCCAGCGGCAGTTGGATGCCACTGTGACCGAACACTTTAAGGAATAAAATAGGAGAACGACTATGGATTTCAATTTGAGCCGTGAGCATCAGCTGATCCGCAAAATGATGGCGGAGTTCACCGAGCGGGAGGTCAAGCCCATCGCGGCGGAGACGGATCGCACCTGCGAGTACCCCCGCGACAACATCGAGAAGCTGTTCAATTTGGGCGTCATGGGTATGTGCGTGCCCAAGGAGTACGGCGGCGCAGGTGCCGACCCGCTGGCAAGTGCCCTGTGCATCGAGGAGCTGAGCAAGCAGTGCGCCTCCACCGGCGACATCGTGGCCACCCACAACGGCCTGTGCTGCGATCCTATCATGACCTACGGCACCGCCGAGCAGAAGGCCAAGTACCTGCCCATGCTGACCAAGGGCCACCATGTGGGTGCCTTCGCCCTCACCGAGCCCAATGCCGGCTCCGATGCCTCCAAGGGTCAGACCGAGGCGAAACTGGAGGGCGACCACTATGTGATGAACGGCAGCAAAATTTTCATCACCAACGGCTACGTGGCCGACGTGTTCGTGGTGTTCGCCATGACCGACAAGAGCCGCGGTACCAAGGGCATCTCCGCCTTCATTGTGGAGAGCGGCTTCCCCGGCTTCTCCGTGGGCAAGCACGAGGAAAAGCTGGGCCTCCACGGCAGCCCCACCGCCGAGATCGTGTTCCAGGACTGCATTGTGCCCAAGGAGAATCTGCTGGGCGTGGAGGGCAAGGGCTTTTCCATCGCCATGGCCACGCTGGACGGCGGCCGTATCGGCATCGCCGCTCAGGCGCTGGGTATCGCTGAAGGTGCACTGGCCGAAGCCATCAATTACACCAAGGGCCGCGTCCAGTTCGGCAAGCCCATCAGCAAGTTCCAGAACACCCAGTTTACACTGGCGGACATGGAGCTGGGCTGCGAGGCAGGCCGCCTGCTGACCTATCAGGCCGCCGTGGCCAAGGGCGAGGGCAAGCGCTATACCAAGCAGGCCGCTATGGCGAAGCTGTTCACCTCTGAGCATGCTATGAAGACCACCACCAAGGTGGTGCAGATGTTCGGCGGCTATGGCTATACCAAGGACTACCCCGTGGAGCGCATGATGCGTGACGCCAAAATTACGGAAATTTACGAGGGCACCAGCGAGGTCCAGCGCATCGTGATCTCCGCCAACATGGGCCTGTAAGAGGAGGAAAGCAACCATGAAGATTCTTGTTACTGTTAAGCAGGTCCCCGATACCTCCGGTAAGGTGGCCGTGAATCCCGATGGTACTCTGG
>CABSAW010000015.1:0-27748 GCA_902475745.1 uncultured Oscillospiraceae bacterium | reverse complement strand
GGTGCGCATCAATGATAAAATTGCCGAGCTGGAGCTTCAGGTGGAGCCGCTGCGCAAGCAGGCGGAGGTGGCGAAAAAGTATCTGGTGCTGCGCGATGAGCTGCGGGTGCTGGAGATCAGCGTGTGGCTGGAGCAGCTGCAAGACCTGAAAACCCTCCGTTTCAAGCTGCAAGGCGATGTGGAAACCGCCCGTGCCGACAAGGAGCGGGCGGAGGCGGCGCTGGAAGCCGCCTATGCCGCCGCCGAGGAGCTGGGCGAGCAGGCGCGGCGCTGTGATCTGGAATCCGAGTCCCTGCGCGTACAGCTCAACGGCCTTGAATCCGCCGCCGGTGAACATGACAGCGCCATTGCCGTGCTGCATACCTCACTGGAGCACAATCAGGAGAGCATCGACCGTATCCGCCGCGAACTGGCGGATACGGAAAATCGGGCGGGCGGCCTGCAATCTCAGGTAGACGAGCAGCTTCAGCGCATTGCGCAGATCGATGAGGACAGCGCCGCGCTGGAGCGGGAGCTGGAAGCGCTGCTGCATCAGGCACAGCAGCTGGCCGACAGTGCCGCCGGCGCTGCCCGCACGGCGGAATCCCTGCATGCCGGAGAGGCGCTGCTGCTGTCCCAGGCTGCCGATGCGCGGGCGTCCCTGTCCGCGCTGCGTTCCGGATTGCATGAGGTGGACGAGCGCCGCGCCCGCGTGACGGAGGAGCTGTCCGCCGCCGGGGAAAAGCTGGCCCAAAGTCGGCAGGAATCGCGGGAAAACCGCCGCCTGCTCAACGAGGCAAGGGAAGAGGCGCAGGCGGTAAGCAATATCATTCAGGGCCACGGAATGAAGATGGAGGGGCGCAAAAAGCGGGCTGCCGCCGCTGATGAGGAAAAGCTGCGCCTGACCATGGATGTGGCCGCTATGGAAGACCGCATCCGTCTGTTGACGGAGATGGAAAAGGAGTACGAGGGCTTTTCCCGCGCAGTGAAGCTGGTGATGCAGGCAGCGGAGAAAAAGACGCTGCGGGGCATCCACGGCCCGGTGGCCAGCCTGATGAAAACCGAGGAGAAGTACACGGTGGCGCTGGAGGTAGCGCTGGGCGCGGGAATGCAGAACATCGTGGTAGAGCGGGAAGAGGATGCCAAGGCCGCCATCGGCTATCTGAAGCAGCGTGACGGCGGGCGGGCCACCTTCCTGCCCATGACCGCTGTGCGGGGCGAGAAGCTGCGTGAGAATGTGTCCGGGGAGTACGGCTTTGTCGGCATTGCCGCGGAGCTGATCGAATACGACAACCGGTATGACGGCATTTTCAAGAGCCTGCTGGGCCGAACCGTGGTGGTGGAGGATCTGGACTGCGGCATCGCCATGGCCCGCAAGTTCCGCAGCGCCTTCCGTATCGTGACGCTGGACGGTCAGGTGATGAACCGGGGCGGCTCCATGACCGGCGGCAGCGTCAGCCGCAGCGCCGGCGTACTGAGCCGCGCCAACGAGCTGGAAAAGCTGACCGGCCGGCTGTCGGCCATGCAGGATAAGCTCTCTGCCGCCCGCCAGTGTGCCGAGGAGACACAGCGCGAGCTGCAAAAGGCCCAGTATGAGCTGGAGGTAGCCTCCGCTCAGCAGCGCAAGGCAGAGGATATGGTGCTGCAATATCAGGGCAAGCAGGAGCATTACGACATTCTGCTCGGCACGCTTACCCAGAGCTGTGAGGATCTGCAAGCCCAGCTGGACGCATTTGCCCGGCGTACCGCTGATGACGAGGAACGCTGCGCCGCGCTGGAAGCGGAGATCGCGGACAAGGAGCAGCAGGCCGCGGCGCTGCACGCCCAGGCCGAGGAAAGCCGGACGGGGCAAAGCGGGCTTGCAGAGCAGACCAGCGCCCTGACTGCCCGGATCAGCGAAAAGAAAGCATCGCAGGCCGCCCTGCGCGCCGAGCGCGACGCGGGCGAGCGCAGTATTGCCGATTGGAAACGGCTGCGGCTGGACATGGTCACAGACCGCGATCAGCGTCAGGCGCTGATTGAACAGTTTACCGCCGCCAACGCGCAGGCGCAGGCGGATATCGCCGCCCATCAGTCCCAGCGTGAGGCGCTGCACGCTCAGGGCGAAGCCCTGCGGGATAAGCTCTCCGAGCTGTCGGCGCGCAAGCTGCAATTAGAGGGGCAGCGTGACGCCCAGAACCGGGAGAGCCGCTCCTGTAACGACGCGGTCATTGCCACCACGCAGGAGCTTTCCCGTATGGAGCAGAAGCTGCAAGGCAACGCCATGGAGGAAAAGGCGCTGCTGGACAAGCTGTGGGAGCGCTATGAGCTGAGCCACAGCGCCGCCATGGAGCAGCGCACCGAGCTGGAGAGTATCCCCAAGGCGACCCGCCGTATTGCAGAGCTGACCCGGGAGATCAAGTCGCTGGGCGCGCCCAACATCGGCGCCATTGAGGAATATGAACGGGTCAATACCCGCTATACCTATCTGTCCGAGCAGCGGGCCGATGTGGAAAAGGCGCGTGAGGAGCTGCTGGGCGTCATTGAAGAACTGACAAAGCAGATGACCGATATTTTTGCCCGGCAGTTCAAGCTGCTTAACGAGAGCTTTCAGGAGACCTTCCTTGAGCTGTTCGGCGGCGGCAAGGCCCAGCTGGAGCTGGAGGATGAAAAGGATATTCTCAACTGCGGCATCGAGATCCGGGTGCAGCCGCCCGGCAAGCAGCTCAAGACCATCACGCTGCTCTCCGGCGGAGAAAAGGCCTTTGTGGCCATCGCACTGTATTTTGCCATTTTAAAGGTGCATCCCACGCCGTTCTGCGTCATGGACGAGATCGAGGCGGCGCTGGACGAGAGCAACGTGGTGCGCTACGCCCGCTATATGCGCCGCATCGCGGGTAAGACCCAGTTTATCGTCATTACCCACCGCCGCGGAACCATGGAGGAGGCGGACGTGCTGTACGGCGTTACCATGCAGGAGCGGGGCGTCAGCCGGATTCTGACCATCGACATGAACGATATGGCAAAGGAACTGCATATCAAATAAGGAGAAAACAATGGGTATTTTCGCAAAACTGAAGGCGGCATGGCTGGCTCCCATGTCCTTCGAGTCTCTGGGTGAAGAGTTTTATGACCAGTTGGAGGAAAATCTGATTCTGGGTGATGTGGGTACCACGGTGGCCGCAGGCGCGGTAGAAGCGCTGCGCCGCCGCGCCTATGACGGCCGCCTCACCACGGCCGATCAGGTCAAGGATGCGCTGCGTGAGATTCTGGCCGGCTATCTGACCGTGGGCGACCCCACGCTGAATGTGTCCACCTCCCCATCCGTGCTGCTGTTCATCGGCGTCAACGGCGTGGGCAAGACCACCTCCATCGGCAAACTGGCCGCCCAGCTGAAGGCGGAGGGCAAGAAGGTGCTGCTGTGCGCCGGCGATACCTTCCGCGCCGCCGCCGCCGACCAGCTGGAGATCTGGGCGAACCGTGCCGGCGTGGATATCATCCGCCAGCACGAGGGGGCCGACCCCGGCGCCGTGCTGTTCGATGCCTTGCAGGCTGCCAAGGCCCGCCATGTGGACGTGGTGCTGTGCGACACGGCGGGACGGCTCCACAACAAGCAGAATCTGATGAACGAGCTGGCCAAGCTCCGCAAGATCATCGACCGGGAGTGCCCGGATTCCGCGTGCGAAACGTTGCTGGTGCTGGATGCCACCACCGGGCAGAACGGCCTCATTCAGGCCCGCCAGTTTAAGGAGACCGCCGGCCTTACCGGTATCATCCTCACCAAGCTGGACGGCACGGCCAAGGGCGGAATCGTCATCGCCATTGCGCAGGAGCTGCAGGTGCCGGTGAAGTTTGTGGGACTGGGCGAGGGGATCGACGATCTCAAGCCCTTTGATCCCAAGGAGTTTGTCAGCGATTTGTTCTGATGAAATTTGATCCGAAAGGAATGTGATAGCCGTGATCAGAGCGGATGGAAGAGCGTATAATGAACTGCGTGATGTGACCATCACACCGAATTTCAACAAGTTTGCCGAGGGCAGCGTCCTGATCCGCTGCGGCGACACGGTGGTGCTGTGCTGCGCCAGTGTGGAAGAAAAGGTGCCGCCCCATGTACAGCCCGGCCACGGCTGGGTCACGGCGGAGTACTCTATGCTGCCTCGGGCCAACCGCCAGCGCAGCCGCCGGGATGTGGACAAGCTGAAGCTGGCCGGCCGCAGCGCCGAGATCCAGCGGCTTATTGGCCGCAGCCTCCGTTCGGCGGTGGATATGTCGCTGCTGGGCGAGCGTACCGTCACCATCGACTGCGATGTGCTGCAAGGCGACGGCGGTACCCGCACCGCCAGCGTGACCGGCGGCTTTGTGGCACTGGCACTGGCCTGTCAATGGCTGGTGGAGAAGGGATACATCAGCGCCATGCCTATCCGGCACTATGTAGCGGGCGTCAGCGCCGGCATCGTAGAGGATACCGCCGTCCTTGATCTGCCCTACCGCGAGGATAGCCGTGCGCAGGTGGATCTGAACTGCATCATGAACGAGCTGGGCGAGATCATTGAAATTCAGGGCACCGGCGAGGGCCGTGCCTTTACTGTGGCCGAGCAGCAGGAGCTGGTGGCGCTGTGCGCCAAGGGCAACCGTGAGCTGATCGACAAACAGAAAGAAGTATTGGGGGAGATTCTGCGATGAAATTTGTACTGGCCTCCCACAACCGTGGGAAACTGAAGGAAATGAAGGACATTTTGTCTCAGCTGGGCGTCGAGGTGGTCATGGAGTCTGACGTGGGTCTTTCGCTGGAGGTGGAGGAAACGGGAACCACCTTCGCGGAGAATGCCGAGCTGAAGGCCCGCGCCGTTATGGAGGCCAGCGGCCTGCCTGCCATAGCGGATGATTCCGGCCTGTGCGTGGACTGGCTTCAGGGCGGGCCGGGGATCTATTCCGCCCGTTACGGCGGGGATCTGGACAGCGATGAGGCGCGCTGCCAGCTGTTGCTGCAAAACATGCGCGGCGCGACGGACCGCAATGCCCACTTCCACTGTGCCATCTGCTGCCTGTTCCCCAACGGCGATAAGCTGACGGCGGAGGGCGACTGCTTCGGAACCATTGCCTTTGCCCCCATCGGGGAGGGCGGATTTGGCTACGATCCCCTGTTTTTCCGTCCTGAGCTGCGCCGCACGCTGGCTCAGCTGACGGCGGAGGAGAAGAATAAGATATCCCACCGCGGCGCGGCGCTGCGCGCCTTTGCCGCGGAATTAAAAGAATATTTGGAGAAGCACTGATATGGAATTGACAAGTAAGCAGCGCGCTCAGCTGCGCGGACTGGCCTCCACCATGGACACCATCCTCCATGTGGGAAAGGACGGCATCAGCGATAATTTGGTGAAGCAGGCTGATGATGCGCTTGAGGCCCGTGAACTCATCAAGGGCCGCGTGCTGGAAAACAGCATGTATACCCCTCGTGAGGCGGCGGAGGAGCTGTCCGCGGCCACCCGCAGCGAGGTGGTGCAGGTGATCGGCAGCAAATTCGTGCTCTACCGCTATCAGCACAATAAGGAAAAGCGGAAGATCCAGCTGGTGAAGGCCAAATGAGGATCGGCGTTTTCGGCGGGACCTTCAACCCGCCCCATAACGGGCATGTGACGTTGGCGCGCGCCGCCGTGGCGCAGCTGGTGCTGGATCAGCTCCTGATCGTACCGGCCTGTGTGCCGCCCCATAAGCCGCTGCCTGACCGTGTCACGCCGCAGCAGCGCTATGACATGGCGGCGCTGATGGCCGCCCCGGTGGGCCGCTGCGCGCAGGCCAGCGATATTGAGCTGCACCGTGCCGGCAAAAGCTACACCAGCGATACGCTGCGTGCGCTGCACCGGCAGTATCCACAGGCGGAGCTGTGGCTGCTGATGGGTTCGGATATGTTTTTATCCCTCCATACATGGCACGAGACAGAGGTGATCTGTGAGCTGGCGCATATTGCCGCCTTCAGCAGGGTAGAGGAGGATATCCGCGCCGCCATGGTACAGCACAAGCAGCTGCTGGAGCAACAGTACCGTGCCCATGTGGCGCTGCTGGATAATCCGCAGATGATTGAGCTTTCCTCCACCGATGTCCGCGCCGCGCTGGCCGCCGGAGGCGGACAGGAGCTGGTGCCTGAAGCCGTGTGGGGTTATATCCGACGCGAACATCTTTACGGTACGCATGCCGATTTGAAGCACCTGTCGCTGGAGGAGCTGCGCCCCATCGCCATGAGCTATCTCAAGCCCAAGCGGATGCCCCATGTGCTGGGCACGGCGGAGGAGGCGGCGCGTCTTGCCCGGCGCTTCGGCGCGGACGAGACAAAGGCCCGTGTGGCGGGTCTGCTGCACGACTGTACCAAGAAGCTGAACATGGATGAGCAGTTGGCGCTGTGCGAAGAATACGGCATTTCCCTCGATCCGCTGGAGCAAAAGGCGCTGAAGCTGCTGCACGCCAAGACCGGCGCGGCCATTGCCCGCCATGTGTACGGCGTGGATGAGCAGGTGTATCAGGCGATCCTGTACCACACCACCGGGCGGGCGGGCATGAGCCTGCTGGAGAAGATCCTCTATCTGGCCGACTATATCGAGCCCAGCCGGGAGTTCGCCAACGACCCGGACGTGGTGCGTCTGCGCCAGACGGTTTATGAGGATCTTGACCGGGGCATGCTGCTGGGGCTGACCATGACCGTTGAGGAGATGACCGCCATGGGCAATCCCGTACACCACGATACATTGGATGCAAGAAACGATCTCATCGAAAAAGGAGTGACAATATGAAAGACCCCAAAGAGCTGGCACTGCTGGCTGCCAAAGCGTTAAGCGACAAAAAGGGCCGGGAGATTCAGGTGCTGGAGATTGGCGAGCTGACGACGCTGGCGGATTATTTCGTCATCGCCACCGGCTCAAGCAACACCCAGATCAACGCGCTGGTGGACAACGTGGAGAAGGTGCTGGCAGAGGAGGCTGACGAGCAGCCGCTGCACCGCGAGGGCTATCGCGGCGGCACATGGGTGCTGCTGGACTACGGCTGCATTGCGGTTCATGTTTTCAATGCCGAGGCCCGCCAGTTCTACGATCTGGAGCGCCTGTGGCGCGACGGTCAGCCGGTAGATGTTTCCGGAGTTGTAACGCCCAACGAATAAAACACGAACCGTAAAACACGAAAAGGAGTCGAAAAGCACTTGCTTTTCGACTCCTTTTTCTATAGTCCGCTGGCCATCTCCGCCGCCCGCGTCCACAGCACCGGCCCCACCGCGCCGCTGGGCTCAATACCCAGCTGCTCTTGCAGCGCCAGCACCGCACGCCTTGTGGCCGGGCCGAAAACACCGTCCACCTCTACCATGGGGATGGCGGGGTTCTGCGCCGCGATCCTGCGCAGATTCTCCTGCAATTGCCGCACGGACGGCCCCTCATCCCCCAGCGTCAGAAAGTGTCCCGGATAGACCTGCTCTATATAGTTCCGATAATCCAGGGGGAGATCCTGCAGCAGCTGTTCATACACATTCAGCATCCGGTTCCAAGTCTCCCGTCCCACCACGCCGTCTACCTTCAGTCCGTATGCGCTTTGAAAGGCGTATACTGCGTCCCGCGTATCATCGTCGAACGTCCCCGTGATGGTTAGGCGTGGCAGCTTCGGCAGGAAATATCCCAAAAACGCCAGATAATACTGTACCGTGCTGACGGTCACGCCCTTGCTTCCGTATTGCAGCACCTCGGGAAAGGCCGGCGCCACCTCTGCCAGCGTCAATCCCTCGCTGACCAGTTCGCTGAGCTGCTTGACGCCCGTCCAGACCTCCTTGATCTTATACCATGTGGCCTTCCCCACAATGCCGTCTGCCGCCAGATTGAATACCCGCTGAAACTCCCGCACGGCGTCCTCCGTGCTGCGGTCATAGGCGTTGGATACCGGCGAGATGATCGGAATGGCGGGATAGTTTTCCCGGATGCGGTTAAGCTGCTGCTGGATGGTGCGCACGCTCTGGCCATAGGCGCCGCGCTCCAGCGGCCGCCCGGGGTAGGAGGGGATGTTGTTACCCACCGGCGCGTCAAAGATAATATTGATATCCTCGCCGTAATAGTGCTGCAAAATCTCATAGGGGATGTACCCTGCCTCAGCCAGCTCCACGCTGCCCCACTGGCTCAGTCCGCCGCACCGTGTACGTGCACCGTCGCAAAACGCGGCAAACAGCGGCTCCACGCTGCCCTGCCGCACGATGTAGTTGTTGAAGATATCGTCCACGATCCGGCTGATGTTTTCAAACACGGTGCCGCCTTTTACATAGGCCTGATCCCGTGCGGTGGTGCTGGTGATATCAAAATCATATCCCCGGCTGCGGTAGTATTCCGTATAGATCCGGTTCAGGGCAAAGGAGATCTGAGCCAGAATGTTGGCCCGCAGCGCCGCCTCCGGCCAAGTGGGATACAGCTCGTGGGAGGCCACATTTTTGATGTACCCGGCAAAGGGCACCGTGATGTTGGGGGCGCCGCTGTCCGCTGCGCCCAGATGCACCGTGATAGAGGCCGGGATTACGGGAAGCGTCGGCATGATGATCCCCCCCTCATGTTGTGGCCGGTGTCAGCGCCACCGGCAGAATGGTCTTGGCGCCGGCAAACACCCGCGCATGCAGCTCCGGCAAGCTTTCATAGGCGGGATGGCGCACCGATACCAGATAGTTGACGGCGCTGCTTCCGGCGGTGCCGGGACTCTGCGACGTGTAAACGGGCTTTGCCGGCAGCACAAAGCCTTCGGCAATACCGCTGCTGTCGGTTCGCTTGCGGTACAGCAGCACCCGTGCGCCGCCGATCATCACCGCCACCTCCACCAGCGCCTGCGGCACGGGAAAAGCGCCCAGTGCCGTGGATGCCTGCACCCGCAGTGTGCCGCGTCCCGGATTGCCGGCCAGAAAGGGCTGTAATTGCTGCAAGGAAAACGCCTGCGTTGTCATAAAAGAAACCTCCTGTCCGCGGCGGCAGCCTGCCGCGCCGCCGCAATGGTGATTCGCTATGCCCTATTGTATGAAAACCGGCCTTGTCAGGTGAAAATCCCTTGACAAACGGAGAAGAAATGAGTACAATGTGACCAATGTTCGAAAATCGGAAATAGGGCGATGATGGGAAAAAAGCAGAGCTTCACTCACCCAAAGAGAGCCGGCGGCGGTGTGAGCCGGCGGGAGTGCTTTGTGATACTGGCCCCGGAGCTTTCCGCCTCAAGAGGGCGGGACGGAGGCGCACCGTTACAGGCGCGGCCCCTTGCAAGAGGGGGACTGAGCGCCGTTCGGGCAACCGGCGGCGGCATCAGGGTGGTAACACGTTTTCACGTCCCTGACTTCTTCGGAAGTCAGGGACTTTTGTTTTCAAACAGGAAATTCAGATATAAGGAGAAACACCATGAATTACGATTTTGCGGCCATTGAGAAGAAGTGGCAGGCCAACTGGGAAAAGACCAAGCCCTACGCCGCCGTCACCGGCGACAAGCGTCCCAAGTTCTACGGTCTGATCGAGTTCCCCTATCCCTCCGGTCAGGGCCTGCATGTGGGCCATCCCCGTCCCTTCACGGCGCTGGACATCGTCACCCGTAAGAAGCGGATGGAGGGCTACAACGTTCTCTTTCCTATCGGGTTTGACGCCTTCGGCCTGCCTACGGAGAACTATGCCATCAAGAACCACATCCATCCGGCTGTGGTGACGAAGAACAATATTGAGAACTTTACCCGCCAGCTGAAGATGCTGGGCTACGGCTTTGACTGGGACCGCTGCGTGGACACCACCGACCCCAGCTACTACAAGTGGACCCAGTGGATCTTCCTTCAGATGTTCAAGCGCGGCCTTGCCTACAAGACCACCATGCCTGTGAACTGGTGTACCAGCTGCAAGTGCGTGCTGGCCAATGAGGAAGTGGTCAACGGCGTGTGTGAGCGCTGCGGCAGCGAGGTGATCCGCAAGGAAAAGAGCCAGTGGATGCTGAAGATCACCGCCTATGCCCAGCGGCTTATTGACGATCTGGAGGATGTGGACTATATCGAGCGGGTAAAGATCCAGCAGCGCAACTGGATCGGCCGCTCCACCGGCGCCGAGATCACCTTCAAGACCAACGTGGGCGATGATGTCACGGTGTACACCACCCGTGCCGACACCCTGTTCGGAACCACCTATATGGTCATCTCTCCCGAGCATCCCATGCTGAAGAAGTGGCAGCCCCTCATCAAAAACTGGGACGCCGTGGCGGCCTATCAGGACGAGGCGGCCCACAAGTCCGACTTTGAGCGCGGCGAGCTGAACAAGGAAAAGACCGGCGTGCGGCTGGAGGGCATCGAGGTCATGAACCCCGTGACCCACAAGCCCCTGCCCATGTTCGTCTCCGACTACGTCCTCATGGGCTACGGCACCGGCATCGTCATGGGCGTGCCCGGCCACGACCAGCGCGACTGGGAGTTTGCCACCAAGTTCGGCCTGCCCATCGTAGAGGTGGTCTCCGGCGGCGACGTCACCAAGGAGGCCTTTGTGGCCAAGGACGACAGCGCCATCATGGTCAACTCCGGCTTCCTCAACGGTATGACCGTGAAGGAGGCCATCCCTGCCATGAAGAAGTATGTGGTGGAGCAGGGCTTCGGCAAGGAAAAGGTCAACTACAAGCTGCGCGACTGGGTGTTCTCCCGTCAGCGCTATTGGGGCGAGCCGATCCCGCTGGTGAACTGCCCCAAGTGCGGCTGGGTGGCGCTGCCGGAGGAGCAGCTGCCGCTGGTGCTGCCCCAGGTGGAGAGCTACGAGCCCACCGACGACGGCGAAAGTCCCCTGAGCAAAATGACCGACTGGGTCAATACCACCTGCCCCTGCTGCGGCGGCCCTGCCAAGCGCGAAACGGATACCATGCCCCAGTGGGCCGGCTCCAGCTGGTACTTCCTGCGGTATATGGATCCTCACAACGACAAGGCGCTGGCCAGCAAAGAGGCGCTGGACTATTGGTCTCCCGTGGATTGGTACAACGGCGGCATGGAGCATACCACGCTGCACCTGCTGTACTCCCGGTTCTGGCATAAGTTCCTGTACGATATCGGCGTGGTGCCCACCAAGGAGCCTTACGCCAAGCGCACCAGCCACGGCATGATCCTGGGCGAGGGCGGCGAGAAAATGTCCAAGTCCCGCGGCAACGTGGTGAATCCCAACGACATTGTGGCCCAGTACGGTGCCGATACCATGCGCCTGCACATCATGTTCATCGGTGATTTTGAAAAGGCTGTCAGCTGGAGCAACGAGGCCGTCAAGGGCTCCAAGCGCTTCCTCGACCGCTGCTTCAACCTGCAGGATATCGCCACGGCGGAGGAGACAGTCTCCGCTAAGAACGAGTCCATCATCCACAAGACCATCAAGAAGGTGACGCAGGACATTGATGAGCTGAAGATGAATACCGCCATCGCCGCCATGATGGCGCTGGTCAACGAGCTTTACGCCAATGGCTGCTCCAAGGGCGATGTGGAGATGCTGTGCCTGCTGCTCAGCCCCTTCGCCCCCCATATGGTGGAGGAAATGTGGGAGAACATGGGCTTTGCCGCCAAATACGGCAAGATGGCCATGCAGATGCCGTGGCCTGCTTATGACGAGACCAAGACCATCGACGCCAATGTGGAGATGGCCGTGCAGGTCAACGGCAAGCTGAAGGGCACCGTCACCGTCCCCGTGGACAGTGACGAGGCCGCCGTCCGTCAGGCTGCTGACGGGCTGGAAAAGGTGCGCAAGGCCACCGAGGGTATGAACGTGGTCAAGACCATTCTGGTGAAGAATAAGCTCATCAACCTGATCGTCAAGCCTGCCAAGTAAGAATACCTGTCACAGGGCAGTAACCGTCTGCTGCATCGCTTTCCCGGTTTTTCGCCCTTTTGCGGGAATTTGTGAAAAATATCTTGACAAGGCATCTGTATATCAGTATAATATCATTCGTTAAGTCATGTCTGAATGACTCTTAAAGAGCACTCTGGATCGAGCCGGGTGCATCGGAGGGAGGGAAAAATAGATGTCCGAAATTCATGTCAAGGAAGGCGAGTCTCTGGATAGCGCCCTGAAGCGTTTCAAGAGAAGCTGCGCTAAGGCCGGTATCGTTGCCGAGGTGCGTCGCAGAGAGTGCTATGAAAGCCCCAGCGTCAAGCGCCGCAAGAAGTCCGAGGCTGCCCGCAAGAACCGTAACAAGCGTTACTATTAATGAAAAGAATCACCACCCACTCGGGTGGTGATTTTTTTGCTTCATGCCGGCCCAAGCAGTTCTCCGGCAATGTCCGCCACCTCGGGCAGCATGAAAAAGCCTTCCCGGATGCCCTGCTTTTCCCCGGCTGCCGCCTTGGCGCGCAGCGTCTGCGCATCGTCAAACAGTACGTAGTGGTTTTCATTCCCGGTACGATAGGTGAAATAGCGGCAGCACAGCTCCTGAGAAAAATACACCGTCTTGCCCTCCCGCAGCCGCCGCAGCTCCGCCGCCGTCAGCGCCCGGCGGATGTTGGCGGAGAGGGGCAGCGTAAAATCCAGCCGCATCCGCTCCAGATCCAGGGCGATCCGCGCCGCGCCGTACCGCCGCACCGCCTCCTCCAGACAGGCTCGCAGCGTCCCGCCGGATACCGCCGTGTTGATCAGAACCGTGGAGTGGGCCGCATAAGCGGCATATGCTTCCGGCACGAATAGCCGCCGCTGGTACTGATGGCAAAGCTGGCCGATCCGTGCGCTCAGTCCGCCGTGATCCGCGCCGTGCCGCCACCAGTCCAGTACAACGCCGTCATAGCTCCGCTTGAGACATTCCCGCAGAATGTCCTGCGCCAGTATTTCCTCGCCGCCGCACGTCCGGCTGTCGCCCACCAGCATCAGCCCGCCCTTCACCGGCGCGCCGCCGATGGCTGACAGCAGCCGCGGCCCCAGCCGATAGGCCGCCCGCACCGGACGAAACCGGCCTCGGGGCAGCGTTTCACCTGCACCTGCCGCCACATAGAACTGCATGACCCCTCCCCCCTTGTATTTTCAGCCGCAAAATGGTATACTACACAAAGACTGTATGAAGGGGGGAGAGGGGATATGCGTGTTTCCCTGCGTCCAGACCGTCTGCTGCGCGATTACCGCGGCGTAACGCCGCAGCTGCTGCATGAAAGGGGCATCCGTCTGCTGCTGTGCGATCTGGACTATACGCTGGCGCCCAAATCCGTAAAAACGCCGCCTGACGGTGTCAAGCCGTGGATCGACGGGCTGAAAGCAGCGGGGATCACGGTGATGATCCTCTCCAACAACCGCAGCGGCAGGCGGGTGGATGATTTCTGCCGCGCACTGGGGATTGATTATGTGGGCCATGCGCAAAAGCCGCTGCCCCGCGGGCTGCGCCGCGCCATGGCCAAGGTGGGCGCCGCACCGGAGGAAACGGCCATGCTGGGCGACAAACTGCTGACGGATGTGCTGGCGGCCCATCTCGCCGGCGCCGCCGCGCTGATGGTAGAGCCGGCAGGCGGGGCCGTGACGCCGTGGCAGAAGGTGCTGCACGCGCTGCAAGCCCCCTTCAAGGCTATGGCCCGGGAAAAGGAGAAAGCTGTATGAATCATTTGGAACGGATCACCGCTCAGCTGGGCCAGCTGGACGCCGTGCTGCTGACCGGTGAATCCAACTGCTACTATGCCACCGGCTTTATGGGCGAGGGCGTGGCGCTGATTTCCCGCCGCGGCAGCGTTTATATAACCGACAGCCGGTATACCGAGGCGGCGGAAAAAGCCATCGGCGGCGCGGCCCCCGTGTGGGAGATCAGCCACGAAACGCCGTTTTCCGTCCTGATCAACCGGGCGCTGGCGGACTTCGGCGCGGAAAAGGTGGGCTTTGAGGATGCCGCCATGACCGTGGCGGAGCATACCGCGTATAGCCAGAAGCTGCACTGTACGCTGCTGCCTGCCTCTGCGCTGCTGTCGGAGCTGCGCGGCAGCAAGGACAGCGAGGAGCTGGCCAACATCGTTGCCGCCCAGCGCATTGCCGAGGGCGCGCTTGCGCAGCTTCTCACAGAGATCCGCCCCGGCATGACGGAAAAGGCCATCGCCGCCCGGCTGGACTATCTGATGGTCTCCTCCGGCGCGGAAAAGACCTCCTTTGACACCATCGTGGCCTCCGGCCCCAACGGCTCCATGCCCCACGCCGTGCCCGGTATGCGTCAGGTGCAGCAGGGTGATTTCATCACCATGGACTTTGGCTGCGTGTACAATGGCTATTGCAGCGACATGACCCGTACCGTGGCCTTGGGTCAGCCCTCCGAGGAGATGAAGAAGGTCTATCATACTGTGTTGGAGGCCCAGCTGGCGGGCATTGCCGCCGCCGGCGCAGGGGTCAGCGGCGCCGCCATCGACGGTGCGGCCCGCAAGGTGATTGAGGCGGCGGGCTACGGTGCGTATTTCGGCCACGGCTTCGGCCATAGTCTGGGCATCGACATTCACGAGCCGCCCAATGCCGCGCCCTCCAACCTCAACCCCATGCCGGAGGGGGCCGTGATCAGCGCGGAGCCGGGCATCTATCTTCCCGGCCGCTTCGGCGTCCGTATCGAGGATGTGCTGGTGCTGCGCTCCGGCGGCGCGGAGGTGATCACCCGTGCGCCGAAGGAACTGCTGGTGCTGTAAGGAAATTGCTGTAAGGAAATAATTTTTCTTTTTTGGCAAAAAATATGGCAAAGCCCTTGCCAAATAAGGGCGTATCATGTAAAATAGGTAACCGGAATTATTTTATAAGAGGGAATGGCGATATTCCCTCATACACAATGGGAGGAATATCAATATGGCAACTATTACCGCCGGTGATTTCAGAAACGGCAAGACCTTCGAGATGGACGGCAAGGTCATGCAGGTCGTGGAGTTCCAGCACGTCAAGCCCGGCAAGGGCGCGGCCTTCGTCCGCACCAAGATGCGCAACGTCGTGACCGGCGCTGTGACCGAAACGTCCTTCAACCCCACCGCCAAGTTCGAGGAAGCCTTCGTGGATCGCCGCGACATGGCGTACAGCTACAACGACGGCGACCTGTACTACTTCATGGATCAGGAGACCTTCGACATGGTGCCCCTGAACAAGGAGCTGCTGGGCGACGCCTTCCGCTTCATCACCGAGAACACCGTGTGCAAGGTGCTGAGCTACAAGGGCAACGTCTTCGGCCTGGAGTGCCCCAACTTCATGGATCTGGAGGTCACCGAGACCGAGCCGGGTCTGGCCGGCAACACCGCCACCAACACCCTGAAGCCCGCCACCGTGGAGACCGGCGCCGAGGTAAAGGTGCCCCTGTTCATCAACATCGGCGACAAGATCACCATTGATACCCGCACCGGCGAATATCTGAGCCGCTGCAAGTAAGCTGACGATTCTTTTCAACCAACTGTACAGAAAGGAGCCAATCATGGGTATTTCTGAAAAGGTAGCATATCTCAAGGGTCTGGCCGAGGGTCTGGCTCTGGATACCGACAGCAAGGAGGGCAAGCTGATTGCCGCCATCATCGACGTGCTGGATGTCATGGCCGACGAGATCGTGGACATGCAGGATGAGATGGTGGATCTGGAGGACGGTCTGGATGCCGTCAGCGACGACCTCAGCGAGGTGGAGGAATCCCTCTACGAGCTGGAGGACGAGGAAGATGACGACGAGGATGAAGAGGATTGCTTCATGACCACCTGCCCCGAGTGCGAGGAGGAGGTCTACTTCGACGAGTCCGTTCTGGAGGATGGCGAAGTGGTTTGCCCCAACTGCGGCACCAAGCTGGAGTTTGACCTCAGCGACCTTGCCAATGCCCTTGACGATGCCGAGGACGAGGATTGAGTATCACGCAACTACAAAAAAAGAGAGCCATGTGGCTCTCTTTTTTTACATTCATATATCCCTATCAGGAAATTTTATATCTGCGATTGCAAAGACGCGGTTGCAATGGGCATAGGAAAGGCATAAAATGGTAGTGTTCTCAAAGGAGGCTACGCCATGTTTGTTACCTATAACAACCTGTTCAAATTGCTGATTGACAGGGGCTGGAGCAAGACGGAGTTTGCCCGCAGGGTGGGCATCAGCTCCAATACGCTGGCCAAGCTGTCAAAAAATGAGCCGGTGTCGCTGGAGGTGCTGGCCCGGATCTGCCGCACGCTGGAGTGCGGTCTGGATGATGTGGTGCAGCTTCTGCCGCCGTCAGGAGCGGTTGGGCAATGCCGCACCATTGGAAAGGAGGCGGGCAGAGGAGCATGAGTGATACCGCCAAGGGGCCGTCCTTCATGGAAAAGCTGGCCACATTCATTGTGGATAAGCGCAACCTTATTTTCCTCATAACCATCATCGGACTGATTTTCTCCGCCTTCTCCCGCAACTGGGTACAGGTGGAAAACGATCTGACCTTCTATCTGCCGGATAATTCTCAGACCAAGCAGGCGCTGGCCGTCATGGACGAGCAGTTCATCACTTACGGTACCGCGCAGGTCATGGTGGCCAATGTCACGCCTGCGCAGGCGGAAAAGCTGGCCGACCAGATCAGAGAGGTCAAGGGCGTTCAGAGCGTGGACTATGACGAGACCACCGATCATTATAACGATCTTGCCGCGCTTTATTCCGTCACCTTTGCCTATGACGAGGATGATGACGCCTGCCTTGATTCCCTGTCGGCCGTCAAGGCGCTTTTGTCGGACTATGACCTGTATGTGACCACAGATCTGGGCAATACCCAGCAGGAGATTATCGAGCGCGAGATCAATATTATCATGGTCTATGTGGCGATCGTTATTTTGCTGGTGCTCACCTTTACATCCGAAACCTATGGCGAGGTGCCGGTGCTGATCCTCACCTTTGTGGTGGCGCTGGTGCTCAATCAGGGAACCAACTTCCTGATGGGCAAAATCTCCTTTGTCTCCAATTCCGTCACCAGCATTCTTCAGCTGGCGCTGTCCATCGACTACGCCATTATCTTCTGCAACCGTTTTAAGGAAGAGCACCGTATGCTGGCGCTGCGCGAGGCGGTGATTGTCTCCCTCAGCAAGTCCATTCCCGAGATTGGCGCCAGCAGCCTGACCACCATCGGCGGACTGGTGGCCATGCTGTTCATGCAGTTTAAGCTTGGCCCGGATATGGCCCTGTGCCTGATCAAATCCATTCTCTTTGCCCTGCTGTCCGCCTTTGTGGTGATGCCGGGTCTGCTGATGCTGTTCGGCCCGCTGATCGACAGAACGCAGCACCGCAGCTTTGTGCCCAAGATCCCCTTTGTGGGCCGGTTCGACTATGCCACGCGCCGCGTGGTGCCTGTTATTTTCGCCGTGCTGATCGTGGTGGGCTTCCTGCTGTCCTCCCGGTGTCCCTATGCGTATGGCTACAGTATCCTGTCCACGCCCAAGCAAAACGATACCCAGAAGGCGCAGCAGATGATCGAGGATACCTTTACCTCCAGCAATATGCTGGCCCTGATGGTGCCGGTGGGCGACTATGAAAAGGAGTCCGCCCTGCTGGAGGAGCTGGAGCAATACGACGAGGTGGATCACACCATGGGCCTGACGAATATCGAGGCCATGGACGGCTATATGCTGGCCGACGAGCTGACGCCCCGCCAGTTTGCCGAGCTGGCGGGCCTTGATTACGAGGCAGCGCTGGTGGTCTATTCCGCCTATGCCGCCAAGCAGGAGGATTACGGCCAGCTGGTGGGCAAGATTGCCGCCTATAAGGTGCCGCTGCTGGATATGTTCCTGTTTGTCTGCGATCAGGTGGATTCCGGCATCGTCACGCTGGGCGATGACCAGACCGCCACCCTTCAGGATGCCGAGGTGCAGATGACCAGCGCCAAAAACCAGCTGCGCGGTCAGGATTACAGCCGCATGCTGGTCTATCTCACCCTGCCGGAAAGCGGCGACGAGACCTATGCCTTCACCGATACCATTCTGGATATGGCCAAACGATACTACCCCGACGCTCATGTATATCTGGCCGGAGAATCCACCAACGAATATGATTTTGAAAAGTCCTTTGCCGTGGATAATACGGTGGTCAGCATCGTGTCGGTGCTGGTGGTTATGGTGGTGCTGCTGTTCACCTTCAACTCCGCCGGTATGCCGGTGCTGCTGATCCTTGTGATTCAGGGCTGTATCTGGATCAATTTCTCCGTGCCCACCATCACCGGCAAATACCTGTTCTACCTCAGCTATCTGATCGTCAGCTCCATCCAGATGGGCGCCAATATCGACTACGCCATTGTCATTGCCAGCCGCTATCAGGAGCTGAAGGTCAAAATGCACCACCGGGATGCCATAGTGGAAACGCTGAACTTCGCGTTTCCCACCATCATCACCTCCGGCACCATTTTGTCCGTCTGCGGCTTCCTCATCGGCAGCATGACCTCCGAGCCGGTCATTGCCGGCATCGGAGAGAGTCTGGGCCGCGGCACGGTGATTTCCATCATCATGGTCATGCTTGCCCTGCCTCAGATCCTGCTGGTAGGCAGCGGCATTGTGGATAAAACATCCTTCTCGGTACCCTCCATGGTGGAAAAGCGCACCGGCCATGGCCGCATCGTGGTCAACGGCATGGTGCATGGCCGGATCAACGGCACGGTTCGCGGCATGATGCGCGCCACTGTGGAAGGCGACGTAGACCTGAATATGCTCTCCGCGTCAGAATCGGAGGGGGAGGAGGCAGACGATGAAGAATAACCTGCACCGCGTCTGTGCGCTGCTGTTGGCGGCGTTGCTGCTGGGGGCCTGCCTGCCTGTTACGCGCAGCTATGCCGCGCCCGACGATGCCATCCATATCCGCACGGCTGAGGATCTGCGCACGCTTGCTGAAAACTGCACGCTGGACACCTGGTCTCAGGGGAAAACCGTACTGCTGGAGGCGGATATTGCCCTTGAGGATGCCTCTTTCCTGCCCATTCCCAGCTTTGGCGGCACGTTTGACGGACAGAACCATACCATCAGCGGCGTCAACATCACGGACAGTCTTTCACCGGCGGGCCTGTTTGGCCAGCTGCAAAAGAGCGGCAGCCTGAGCCGCCTTCAGGTGGAGGGCACGGTAGCCCCGTCTGGTGACGGCGTCGATGTGGGCGGCATTGTGGGCGTCAATAGCGGCAGCATCGAGACCTGTGTCTTTACCGGAACGCTGTCCGGTAAGCAGCGGATAGGCGGCATCGCGGGGGAGAACACCGCCGCGGGCGTGATCCGCTATTGCAGCGTCAAGGGGGCGGTGGTCGGCCGCGGCATGACCGGCGGCATCGCCGGATGCAATATGGGCCGCATCGAGTCCTGTCAGAATAACGCCTACGTGAATATTGAGAGCACAGACCCCTCCATCGACCTTGAGAATCTGGATCTGGGCTTTTCGCTGGACCTCTCCAAGCTCAGCACGCTGGATACCTCCGGCATGGCCACGGATACCGGTGGCATCGCCGGATACTCCTCCGGTGTGATCGGCAGCTGTACCAATCAGGCCACCGTGGGCTATCAGCATATCGGCTATAACACCGGCGGCATCGTGGGGCGCAGCTGCGGCCAGCTGCTCTCCTGCGTCAATAACGGCGCGGTCAACGGCCGCAAGGATGTGGGCGGCATTGCCGGACAGATCGAGCCTTATATCCGGATGAATACCTCGCCCGACTATCTTTCCCGCATGGGCAGCCAGCTCCGTGAGCTGAACGCCCGGGTGAACCGGCTCAACCACGATGCGCAGAGCGAGTCCAACGCGCTGGCCTCCCGGCTTGACAGTCTGTCCGGCGCGGTGGATCACGCCGTGGACGAACTGGAAAAGCTGCTCCATTCCATCGGCGGCCAACGTGACAATACCGCGCCAAAGCGCACCCGTACCGCCTCTGCCGGTCTGGGCGTGACCCTGCCGGACGGCACCTACATCGTCAACCCCGATGTGACGCTTCCCGATATTGACCTGCCTGATATATCCCTTCCGGATGTGAGCGGCTTCATCTCCGCCATCCACGGCATCGGCAGCCGTATTGAAGCGCTCAACGATGCCCTTTCCGGTATGGTGGGCACGCTGGCTGATGACCTGCGGGATGTTACCGACCAGTTTGCGGCTCTGTCCGATACCATGGTCAGCGCCGTTTCCGATGCGCAGAACACCGAGGATGTGATCACTGACAGCTCCCCGTACAATGTCGATCAGGTTACGCTGGGAAAGACCTCTCTTTGCAGCTCCGGCGCCGCCGTTAACGGCGACGTGAACGTAGGCGGCGTGGTCGGCTCCATGGCGGTGGAGTATGAGCTGGACCCCGAAGATGACGTCAGCGGCACCTTGAGCGGTACCTATCGCCGCCAGTATGAGTATAAGGCCATCGTGCAGCACTGCACCAATACCGGCGTGGTCACCGCCAAGCGCAGCTATGCCGGCGGCATCTGCGGCCGTATGGATCTGGGCCTTATCACCGGCAGCGAGGGATACGGCGCCGTCAGCAGCGAAAACGGCAGCTATGTAGGGGGCGTGGCCGGCATCACCGCCTCTGTTGTGCGGGGCAGCTATGCCAAATGTACCCTCAGCGGCAAGCGCTATGTGGGCGGCATTGTAGGCTCCGGTGTGGCGGAAAAGGCCGGCGGCGGCTCCAGCACGGTGGCCGGGTGCTGCTCGCTGGTGGAGATCACCGCCTGCCAGCAGTATCAGGGTGCCGTTTCCGGCAGCGATACCGGCGAATTTTCCCACAACTATTTTGTGTCCGACACGCTGGCGGGGATCAACCGCCAGAGCTATACCGGCCGTGCCGAGCCTGTCACCTTTGCGGAGATGGCGCAGCTGGAGGGAATGCCCGCTGAGATGACCCGCTTTACCCTATCCTTTGTGGCTGATGGTGTAACGCTGGCCGCCACCTCCTTCCAATACGGAGATTCCTTTGACGAGAGCATCTATCCCGACCTGCCCCGGAAGGAGGGCCACTATACCGGCTGGGATCACAAGGAACTGAAAAATCTTCATTTTGATACGGTGGTCACGGCGGTGTATGACCAGTATGTGCCCGGCCTCGCCTCCTCCCAACTCCGGGACGATGGCCGCCCCGCCATTCTGGTGGAGGGTGCCTTTGACGAGACCGACGCCATCGCCGCCGCCAACGAGATTCCCGCCCCTGAGGATTTCCATGTGGCACAGGGCGGCCTCGGCAGCCAGATTGCCAGCTGCGCCGCCTCTCTCCGGATGGGTGAGGGACTGTCGGTGAACCGCCGCGTGGTGGAGCAGTGGCACGTTGAGATTCCCCTCGGCGGTACCCACACCATTCGCTACCTGCCCCCGGAGGAGCAGACGGATCTCAAGCTCTATGTCAGGGAAGACGGCTTCTGGAAAACCGCTGAGTGGCAGGAGATCGGCAGCTATCTGGCCTTTACGGCATCGGGCAGCAGTGTGGAGTTTGCCGCCGTCACCACGGGAACGGCGTGGTGGCTGTGGGCGTTCCCGGCGGTGCTGGTATGCGCCGCGGCAGCGCTTGTGATCACCCGCCTGCGCAAAAAGAACGCAAAGCGCAAGCCTCTTCCGGCCGCGTCGCCGTCGGGCAGCGAGCCGGCGGAGAACGCCGCCTCCGCAGCGCCGGTGAAGAAGCGCCGCCGGCTGCGTATCGTGCTGCTGGCTGCTGCCGCCGTGGCGGCGGCGGTGCTGGTGCTGCGCACCACCGGCTTTGGCCGCTCTGTTGAAGCATACCGCCTGATGAACGCGGTGCTCAAGGAGAATCCCCAGTCCGCCGAGCTGACCGTGCAGGGCGAACTGGGCGGACAGAGCGTGGATACCACCGTGTCGCTCTGGCGCACCATGGAGGGGGACACACCCGTTACCGTGGTGCAGCTCGACGGCGTGTCACTGTACTATGCCAACGGCGTCCTCTACATGGAAAGCGGAAAGGCCTACGGTCTTGACGATGATCTGGCCCAGTGCTTCCGCCTGCCGAAGCAGGCTGCGGCGCTGTGCCGTCAGGTGCATGTGTCGTATGAGGGCTACGGCGGCGGCCGCGGCGCCTATTACATGACGGCGCAGGGGGATGACGCCGCTGCGGTGTGGTCGGCACTGCTGGCGGATGCCGTCGGCTCTGCGGAGCAGCCGCAGGAGATTGCTGCGGTGCTGACGGTGGAAAAGGGCAGGGCGGCAGCCTTCCGCCTGAGCGTGACCATGCCCGGCGCTGCCGATCCCTTCCTGCGTCTGGAGTTCACGCTTGATACCGGCGCGGAAATGCCCCAGATCCCCGACGCGGTGAAAACCGCCATTGCCGGCGGTGCCGCGCCGGAGACGCTGCTGGGCGGCAATACACTGCGGCTTCTCCATGCGTGGACGTCGCTGCTGGGGCGCGACAGCCTGGCCGCGGATATGACGCTGTGGGCGGACTGCGGGCCGCTGGTGTTCCGCGACACCCTGCAATATGACCGCCGCACGGTAGACGGAACGGTGATCAGCCGCATCCGCAAGAATGCCCTGAACCTCTACTTCACAGACAATAAACTGTGTGACGCCGAGGGCAATGTGCTGGCCCGCAGCGGGGAAAACGCCGTGGATCAGTCCACGCTGGTGGCCTTGGCCTATCAGCTGGCCATGAACGGCACGCCCTCCCATATCCGTGCTGACGGACAGGATATTTACACCCTGTCGCTGGATGCGCAGGGCGCGGCAGATTTTGCCGCGGCCATTGCCCCTGAGGTGAAGATGCAGAATGTGACCTTTACCGCCGGCAGCGTGGAGCTGACGGTGGAGGGTGACCGGTTGAAGAGCATCCGCGTCTCCTGCGGCGGAAACGTCCAGGTGCTGCTGGTGCGGGCGCAGGCCACGCTGGGCGCCGACATCGTCTTTACCCAGCGCAGCGACGCTTTTCCCGGCCCGGCGCTGAACGCGCTGAAATAACACAAAAGAGAGGGAACCGACATGGGAAACAGGATTATTTGCATCAGCCGCGAATTTGGCAGCGGCGGCCATGAGGTTGCGGTAAAAGCAGCGGATCTGCTGGGCGTGCGCGTGTATGAAAAGGAGCTGGTGCGTCTGGCGTGCCAGTATGGCGCGCTTTCAGAGAAAAATATGACCGCGTCCGACGAAAAGGCGACCAACCCCTACCTGTTCCAAACGGTGCATGAGGGCAACTATCATGTGCTGCGCGGCAGCTCCACCTCCGAGGTGCTCTTCGCCCTGCAAAGCCACGAGATCCGCCGTATCGCCAAGCGTGAGGCGTGTGTGTTCGTGGGACGCTGCGCCGACTATGTGCTGCGCGACACTGACGCGCAGCTGCTGCGTGTATTCATCTCCGCGCCGGAGGAGCACCGCGTTGTCCGTAAGATGGAGCAGGAGCGCCTGACCCGCACGCAGGCCATCCGCCTGATCCGCAAGATGGATAAGCAGCGCCGCAAGTATTATGAGACCTATACCGGCCGCGTCTGGGGCGATCCGTCCCACTATGAGCTGTGTATCGATACCGGCGGCTGTACGCTGGACGAGGCGGCCGGCCGCATCGCCGAGGCGTTCCGCCGGATGGCGGAATGACAAAGACCCCGGCTGTTTCCCAAGGGAAATAGCCGGGGTCTTTTCCCTGCCTGCGCGGAATAATCTGGCGCAGGCGGTTGCGAAAAGATAAAAATGTGCTATAATGGATACCGTATTGCACCCCCTAAGGGTAGTATTGAGAATTTGAGGTTAAACGGAAAATGAATACTGCTGAAAAGCTGAACATGACCATGCTGTGCGATTTCTATGAGCTGACCATGGGCAACGGATACTTCCGCAACGGCTACAAGGACCGCATTACCTATTTCGACGTGTTTTTCCGCAAGGTGCCCGATCAGGGCGGCTTTGCCATCGCGGCCGGTCTGGAGCAGCTGATCGACTATATTGAAAATCTGCATTTCACGGACGAGGATATTGCCTATCTCCGTGGCCGCAACCTGTTCTGTGATGAATTTCTGGATTATCTGAAGAACTTCCGTTTTACCGGCGATATCTATGCCGTTCCGGAGGGTACGCCGGTGTTCCCCCGCGAGCCGCTGGTCATCGTGCGTGCCCCGTCCATCGAGGCACAGCTGATCGAGACCTTCACGCTGCTGACCATCAACCACCAGAGCCTGATCGCCACCAAGGCCAACCGGATCACCCGCGCCGCCAATGGCCGCACGGTGCTGGAGTTTGGCTCCCGCCGCGCACAGGGCGCAGATGCCGCCATCGTGGGCGCCCGCGCCGCCTATATCGGCGGCTGCGCCGGAACGGCCTGCACCATTTCCGACCAGCTCTACGGTGTGCCCGCCGGCGGCACCATGGCCCATGCGTGGGTGCAGATGTTCGACACCGAGTACGAGGCGTTCAAGACCTATTGCCAGACCTACCCCACCAACGCCACGCTGCTGGTGGATACCTACAATACCCTCAAGTCCGGCGTGCCCAACGCCATCCGCGCCTTCAACGAGGTGCTGCGCCCTCTGGGCATTACCAAGTGCGGCATCCGTCTGGACAGCGGCGACATGGCCTATCTGACGCAGAAGGCCCGCAAAATGCTGGATGAAGCCGGTTGGCCGGAGTGCCAGATCAGCGTGTCCAACTCGCTGGACGAGCGCCTGATCCAGAACCTGCTGCTGCAAGGGGCGGAAATCGACATGTTCGGTGTGGGTGAGCGGATGATCACGGCCAAGAGCGAGCCGGTGTTCGGCGGCGTGTATAAGCTGACCGCCGTGGAAAACGAGCAGGGACAGATCGTGCCCAAGATCAAGTGCAGCGAAAATGTGGAGAAGATCACCATTCCCCATTTCAAGAAGGTATACCGTCTTTATAACCGCGACAACGGCAAGGCGATTGCCGACTATATGACGGTGTACGATGAAGAGCTGGATGAAAACAAGCCTCTGGTGCTGTTTGATCCCTATGCCACCTGGAAGACCAAGAATGTCTGCAATTTCGAGGCCCGTGAGCTGCTGGTGCCCGTGTTCCTCAAGGGCAAGTGTGTTTACACCTCTCCGTCCCTGAAGGAGATCCAGACCTACTGCAAGCAGCAGCTGGATACCCTGTGGGAGGAGTTCAAGCGGTTCGACAATCCCCAGACCTACTATGTGGATCTGAGCCAGAAGCTGTGGGATATCCAGCAGGAGCTGCTGCGCAAGAATCGGAACTGAGGGGAAAACGCGGCATATACTGTCTTATGAAAGACCGTATCGCCCTGGAAAACCAACGGTACCGATAGGCGGCGGGCCGATGGCATGACATATGCCGCCTTGCCCCTCTCCACTGCCTTACAGGAAAAGGAGCCGTATGAAGAAGCGTCACATACAACAGAAAACGGAACGGCGTATCGGCGCAGGCCTGCGGCTTGCGCTGGTGGCGCTGCTGCTGCTGGCGCAGATCGCTCTGGTGGTGGGTCTTTCCCTGCTGCTTCAGCAGCGTATGGCGCTGGCCTATCTGCTGCTGGAGATCCTTGCGCTGATCGTCTCCGTGCGTGTCTATACCCGCCCGGGCAGCACCAGCTATAAAGTCGGCTGGATCATTCTGGTTCTGGCGGTGCCTGTGGCGGGCCTGATCCTCTACCTGCTGTGGAACGGCGAAAGCAGCGCCAAGAGCCTGATGCTGCAAAGAAAGACGGTCCCGCCTGAAAGCGCATCTCAAATCACCGCCTGCACGGCGGCGCAGGCGGCGCTGAATCAGCAGTTTCCGGAATGGAGCCGTCTGGCGACCTATATGACCCGTCAGGGCTTTCCCCTGTACAGCGGCACGCAGGCCGTGTATCTGGATACCGGCGAGGCGTACCTCAACGATCTGCTGGCCCATATGGAGCAGGCGAAGCGGTTCATTTTTCTGGAATATTACATTGTGGCGCGCGGCCAGCTTTTTGACCGTATGCTGGCTATTTTCCGCCGCAAGCGCTCAGAAGGCGTGGAGATTTGCTTCCTCTTTGACGATTTCGGCAGTATGATGCGCTTCGGGAACGAGGAGCTGGACGCGCTGCGTGAGATCGGCGTAAAGGTCATGATCTTCAATCCGGTGCACCAGTATGTGAACCGCCTTTACTTCAACTACCGCGACCATCGCAAGATCGCCTGTATCGATGGCGAAATCGCCTATACCGGCGGCGCCAATCTGGCCGATGAATATGGCAACTGGATGGAGCGCTTTGGCTACTGGAAGGATTGCGGCGTGCGCCTGACAGGGCAGGGCGCCTGGACGCTGACCCGGGAATTTATCCACCTGTGGGAGCGGCTCGGTGGCACGATGAACAGACCCTGCGGCGATTACCGTCCCCGCTTTAATGGGGAAGGGGAGGGGTTTGTCCAGCCCTTTGTGGACGGCCCGGACAATAACCCCGTCAATAATGCCGAGGATGCTTTCCTACAGCTGATCAGCTGCGCCCGCAAGACGCTGACCATCACCACCCCCTATCTGGCCATTGACGAGCCGATGATGCGTGCGCTGTGTCTGGCGGCGGACAGCGGCGTGCGGACGCGCCTGCTGATGCCCGGTATCCCCGACCACAAGTTTGCCTATCTGGTGGCCGAGAGCTATTGGGGCGAGCTGATGCGCCACGGCGTAGAGATCTATACCTTTACCCCCGGCCTCCTTCACGGAAAAACCGTGCTGGCAGATGGCGTGGCCGCCTTTGTTGGCTCCGTCAACATGGATTACCGCAGCTTTCAGCTGCATTTTGAGTGCGGTACGCTGCTGTACGGCACGGCAGTATCCCATCCGCTGGCAGCGGATATGGCCCGCATCATGGAAAACGGCCAGCGCGTCACCATGGAGCACTGGAGATGCCGCCCGTGGTACCGCAAGGCACTGGGGATGCTGCTGCGCCTGTTCGCCATGTGGATGTGACTTGGACTCTGCCAAAATAAAACCTCGCCTGTATGCTGCTAAGGCTATGATGCGCTCCGGCAAAGGCGCCGCCGGACAGCGGCTTTCCACCACAAATAAAAAGAGGGAACCCTGCCGGTAAGAGCGGGGTTCCCTCTTTTTTCAGTCCAGTTTTTCCCGCAGCCAGTCGGCCAGCGTGTCAAACAGCTTGCCATAGCCCTCCATGGTCATGTGAATCCCATCGGCGGACAGCAGCTGGTTCATGTGGTGGTCGGCCAGAAATTCCTGTCGTACATGGATCAGCGGCACATTTCCGGCATAGGCCAACTCTGTCACCGTGTCGCTGTACAGCTCCTGATGCCGGTAGATCATGTCCTCGTCCCCCAGCCAGCGCATGATGGCGTTTCGATCCAGTCCGTTGCGGCAGATAAAGCGCAGATACCGCCGGGGGTCAATGGGCGGCAGGCTCATCAGCACCGGCTGCACACCCTGCTGGCGCAGCAGCTCCAGAATGTTATTCAGTGTCCGGCGAAAGGCCGCGATTTTGGTGTGGGGCTGGTGGTCGCCCTCCGGGTTGGCGGCAATGTCGGCCCAGTCATAGTCGCTGTCGTTGCCGCCGTAGCAGATCAGGGCGTAGTCCGCTGCCAGTCCCCGCGCCGCATCATGCTCCACCAGCGACAGCCCCTTGGACACCGTTGCGCCCATCTTGGAGCGGTTGGTCACCGTCACCCGGTCAGAGGGATAGCGTGCCATGATCTCCGGCAGATGAAAGTGGTATTTCAGTTCCGCGTCCGGAACGGTGGCCTTCAGAAGGGAATCTCCATAAATATAGACATTGCGCATGAGATAATACCTCCTATTGTTCGTTTCATCTAATATAACACACAAGATGATGTACGTCAAGATATGTTTAACGATGTCTGCCCTAAAAAAATCGCAGGCTAATTCATGCAAAAGCCACAATTAGGTCTTGCAACCGCCGCGGTTTTCGGGTAAAATAAGACTAACAATCCAAGATTGGTAGCTGTAAGGAAGTGCTTCGCGCACGGGCTGCAACTAT
>CABSAW010000014.1:0-27949 GCA_902475745.1 uncultured Oscillospiraceae bacterium | reverse complement strand
TGAACATCATGCTGGTGTCCGTGACCGAGCGTACCCGCGAGATCGGCCTGAAGATTGCCATCGGCGCGCAGCAAAGCCGCATTCTC
This sequence comes from uncultured Oscillospiraceae bacterium, assembly GCA_902475745.1. GTDB lineage: Bacteria > Bacillota > Clostridia > Oscillospirales > Oscillospiraceae > Vescimonas. The sequence continues at coordinate 27,863 of CABSAW010000014.1, read as the reverse complement.
TGGCAATTTTTGACTGAGGCGGCGGTGCTGACCAGCCTGGGCGGTATTCTGGGCGTGGCCTGCGGCATCGGCCTTGCCTATTTGCTCAGCTCGGTAATGGGCACGCCTGTGGCCATCAGCGTGGGAGCCTGCGGCATTGCCGTGGCCTTCTCCATGTGTATCGGCGTGGTGTTCGGGCTGATGCCCGCCATCAAGGCCTCCAAGCTCAATCCCATTGAGGCGCTGCGAAGAGAATAAAACGCACAAGCCCCCGCTGCTTCCGAAAGGAACGGCGGGGGTCGTTTTTTGCCGTTGGCCCCATGCTGCCTTCCGGTGCGTATGCCGTGATGAAAGCAGCCGTGCGGGCCTTTCTTCGGAAACAATGGCAGTTTGGATTGACGGTGGGGCGAAATAGGAGTAGAATGTTTATACGATAGAATTGCACATGGTATTGCCGCATTTTGCGCAGGCCGGTGTGTAATGAAAGTAGGAGGTGCCGGAAATGAACAGACAAGAGCTGCCCGGCGGCGTATGGGATAGGGCGTATGAGTACTTTGGCGCGCATCCTGTCTCCGGCGGGTGGGTGTTCCGTGTGTGGGCGCCTCATGCCCGCTGCGTGGCGCTGGTCGGCGATTTTACCCGGTGGGACCGCCGGGATATGCGCCGTCTGGAGGACGGTGTGTGGGAGCTGACGGTAGAAAACGCCAGCCAGTTTGATGCCTATCAATACATTGTCACCGGGCAGGACGGCCGGGAGGTGTGGAAAACCGACCCCTACGGCTTCCATCAGGAGACCCGCCCTTCCACCAACAGCAAGCTTTTTGATATCAGCGGCTATGTGTGGCACGATGAAAAGTGGCGCCAGCGCCGGCAGGGCACCCATCCTGCTGACGGCTATGTGAATATTTACGAGGTGCATCTGGGCTCATGGCAGCGCACCGAGGACGGACAGGTGCTCAACTACCGTGATATAGCCGACCGGTTGGCCCGCTATGTCCGCGACATGGGGTATAACTATGTGGAGCTGCTGCCGGTAACGGAGTACCCGCTGGACGACAGCTGGGGCTACCAGTGCGTGGGGTATTTTGCCCCCACCAGCCGCTACGGTACACCTCATGACTTCATGTATCTGGTGGATCGGCTCCACCGGGCCGGGATCGGCGTGATTCTCGACTGGGTGCCCGCCCACTTCTGCAAGGACAGCCATGGCCTCCTTCAGTTTGACGGTTCCTGCCTCTATGAATACAGCGATCCTCTGAAATGGGAGCATGAGAGCTGGGGCACCCGCGTCTTTGACTTCGGAAAGCCGGAGGTGTGCAGCTTCCTGCTGTCCTCCGCCGCCTACTGGCTGCGTGAGTATCATATCGACGGCCTGCGGGTGGACGCGGTGGCCTCCATGCTGTATCTGGACTATGACCGCCGTCAGTGGCGGCCCAATCAGCACGGCGGCAAGGAGAATCTGGAGGCCATCGAATTCCTGCGTCAGCTCAACCGCACGGTGTTCGCCATCGATGGCGCGGCGCTGATGGTGGCGGAGGAGTCCACCGCCTGGCCGATGGTGACCTATCCGCCGGAGGAGGGCGGTCTGGGCTTCAACCTGAAGTGGAACATGGGCTGGATGAACGACGTGTGCCACTACCTGAAGATGGACCCCTATTTCCGCCAGCATCACCACCGGGATGTGACCTTCTCCATGGTGTATGCTTTTTCCGAGAATTTTGTGCTGCCGGTGTCCCACGATGAGGTGGTGCACATGAAAGGCTCCCTGCGGGGCAAGATGCCCGGCAGCAAATGGCAGCAGCTGGCTGGCGTCCGCGGGTTTTACGCCTATATGCTGTGCCATCCCGGCAAGGTGCTGACCTTCATGGGCACCGAGCTTGCCCAGTGGCACGAGTGGAACTTCCGTCAGGCGCTGGACTGGTACCTGCTGGAGGAGGAAGAGGACTGCCGCCTTACCCATGAATGCATCCGGGCAATGAACCGCTTCTACAGGTCCCATAAGGCCCTGTGGGAGAATGACCGGGATTGGGACGGCTTTGAGTGGCTGGTGGCCGATGATAACCGCAACAATGTGCTGGTGTTCCGCCGGACCGCACGGGACGGTAAGTCCCTGATCGCCGTTGTCAACTTCTCTCCCGTGGCGCTGGAGGGCTACCGCTTCGGCGTGCCGCCCAAGGCCCGGTATGAGGAGCTGTTCAACACGGACGATGTGCAGTGGGGCGGCAGCGGCGTGACCAATCCGGAACCCATCGAAACAGAGCAAATTCCGTCCCACCAGCAGGAGCAGTCCATCGCGGTGCGTATTCCGCCGCTGGGCGCCATGATCCTGCAAGGAAAGGGAAAGTTTACCCAACATACCGGCGGACGCTGAGCCGTTTCGCCCCAAAGATCAGGAGGTGCAGCCATATGAAAAAAGAGTGCATTGCCATGCTGCTGGCCGGCGGACAGGGAAGCCGCCTGCATGTGCTGACCGGCGACATGGCCAAGCCCGCCGTTCCCTTCGGCGGGAAATTCCGCATCATTGATTTCCCTCTGTCCAACTGCGCCAACTCCGGCATTGATACGGTGGGCGTACTGACCCAGTACCGGCCGCTGGAGCTGAATAACTACATCGGCAACGGCCAGCCGTGGGAGCTGGACCGTGCCAACGGCGGCGTCCATGTCCTGCCGCCGTACCAGAGCGCCACCGGCGCGGACTGGTATAAGGGCACGGCCAACGCCATCTATCAGAACATCGGCTTTATCGATCTGTACGATCCCGATTATGTGGCGGTGCTCTCCGGTGACCATATCTATAAGATGGACTATTCCGAGATGCTGCGCTGCCATAAAGCGGCGGGAGCCGCCTGCACCATCTCCGTGATGGAGGTGCCTTGGGTTGAGGCCAGCCGCTTTGGCATCATGAGTGTGGACAGTCAGGATACCGTCACCGAATTTGCCGAAAAGCCCAAAGAGCCGAAAAGCAATCTGGCCTCCATGGGTATCTATATCTTCACCTGGTCCAAGCTTCGCGCCTACCTCATCGCGGACGAGGCCAAGGAGCATTCCAGCAACGATTTTGGCAAGGATATCATCCCCGCCATGCTTGCCGCCGGTGAAAAGCTGGTGGCCTACCGGTTCGAGGGTTACTGGAAGGACGTGGGCACGCTGGACAGCCTCTGGGACGCCAATATGGATATGCTGACGCCCGGCTCCGGCCTGAACCTGCTGGACGAGCGCTGGCCCATCCATGGCCGCACCGCCATCTGCCCGCCCACCTATGTGGGGGAGCTGGCGGATATCGGCAACAGCGCCGTGGCCCGCGGCTGCGAAATTCTGGGCGAGGTGAAAAATACCGTTCTGTCCACCGGCTGCCATGTGGGCCGTGGGGCCTCGGTCACCTACTCCGTGGTGATGCCCGGCGCCATTATTGAGGACGGCGCCGTGGTGTCCTACGCCATCGTGGGTGAAAACTGCCGCATCGGCTGCCGCGCCGCAGTGGGCGCGCCGCCGGAAACGACGGCGGATCCCGGACAGTGGGGCATTGCCGTCCTCGGTCCCCGCACCTGTGTGGCAGACGGGGAAACGGTTCCCCCGAAAACCATGCTGGATAAGACCCACGGAAAGGAGGCGGCACAATGAAAGGTATGCACGGAATCATCTTCTCCTACGGGGAGAAGCCGGCGCTCGGCCAGCTGACCGCCTGCCGTGTCCATGGCTCGCTGCCCTTCGGCGGCGACTATCGGGTGGTGGACTTTGTCCTCTCCAATATGGTCAACGCCGGCATCACGGATGTGGGCGTGATCATGCATGGCAAGTGCCAGTCCATGCTGGACCATCTGGGCACTGGAAAGAGCTGGGATCTGAGCCGCAAGAGCGGCGGACTGAAGCTGCTGCCCGCCTTCGCCTATGGCGAGAGCCGGGGCGCTATAGGGCCCTTCCGCGGCAAGATGGAGGCGCTGGGCAGCGTGGTTGAATACCTGCGCCATATCCGGCAGGACCATGTAGTGCTCTCTGACAGCGATCTGGTCACCAACATTCCCCTGCGTGATGTGCTGGACGCCCATATGGCCTCCGGCGCGGATATGACCTGCGTCTGCACCAGCCGTCCCGGCTCTGCCGGCGATACCTATTTCAAGCTGGACGCCACCGGACGCATCGTGGATACCGCATATGATATCCGCACGCCGGAGGGCTACCAGAGCCTGAACATCTTCCTGCTCAGCCGGGAATTGCTGCTCTCACTGGTGGAGGAGTGCATGGCCCATGACCGCTATAGCTTCCGCCACAACGTCCTGCAGGAAAAGGGCGGCACGCTGCACCTGAACGGCTATGTGTGGGATGGCTTTGCCGCCCGCATCAATTCGGTGCAGGACTATTACCGCTACAGCATGGCGCTGCTGCGCCCTGAGATCCGCGCCGGCCTCTTCTGCCCGCAGCGCCCGGTGTACGCCAAGGAGAACGATGCCGCCTCCACCTACATCGACCCTGACGGCGAGTGTGTCAACTCCCTGATTTCCGACGGATGCGATATTCAGGGCAGCATCCGTAACTGCATCTTGTTCCGCGGCGTCAAGATCGAAAAGGGCGCCCATGTGGAGGACAGCATTCTCTTCAAGGACACGGTGGTAAGATCGGGTGCTGCGCTGCGCTGCGTGATTGCCGACAAGAATGTGGAATTCAGCCATGATGTCCACATGGCAGGTCACGCCAACTATCCTCTGGTGGTGGAGAAGAACACAAAGCTGTAAACACCGGCATGAAATCCGACGGCGAAACGATCCGATCGTTTTCCCGGCGTCATGTGCGCCGGAAGATGCTTCTCGGCCGCTGCGCGTGTCCCGGTGACACGCGCAGCCGGCCGCAGGCCATATTGGCAGAAAAATCGTAAGATTTTCGCCAGCGATAAAGAGGAGGACGACTTATGAAAATTCTGTTTGCCGCCAGCGAGGCGTTTCCTTTCTGCAAAACCGGCGGTCTTGCGGATGTGGCCGGCAGCCTGCCGGTCTCCCTTGCCGAAAACGGCGATCAGGTGGCGGTGATCCTGCCGCTGTACGATAAGATCCCCTACGAGTGGCGTCAGCGGATGGTCTATCGCAGCTATATCTATGTGGATGTGGCATGGCGTCACCAATACGCGGGATTGTTCGTCATGGAGTACCGGGGCGTGACATGGTACTTTGTGGACAACGAGTATTATTTCCGCCGCGGCCGGCTGTATGGCGAATATGACGACGGCGAGCGTTTTGCCTTTTTCAGCAAGGCGGTGGTGGATCTTCTGCCCAGCCTTGACTGGATGCCGGACGTGATCCACTGCAACGACTGGCAAACGGCGCTGGTACCTGTCTATCTCAAGGACGTGGCCACCCGCTGGGACGCGGTGCGGGGCATCAAAACCGTGTTTACCATCCATAATATCGAGTATCAGGGCCGCTATGGCGCGGATACCGTCAGCGACCTCTTTGGCCTGCACGAGGGCTGGTGGGACGATGGTACGCTGCAAATGGACGGCGATGTGAACCTGATGAAGGCCGCCATGCTGGTGTCCGACGCGGTGACCACCGTCAGCCCCACCTATGCCGCCCAGCTGCATGACGACTACTATGCCCACGGCATGGCCTCCATCGTCAACGCCATCGGCTATAAAATGCACGGCGTGCTCAACGGCATCGACATGGTATCCTTCGATCCGGCCGGTGACCGTGCCATTCCCGCCAATTACGGTCCGGATGACCTGACCGGCAAGGCGGTGTGCAAGGCGGATCTTCAGGTGTCGCTGGGCCTGCGGGAGGAACCGGATGCGCCGCTGGTGGCGGTGGTCAGCCGCCTTGTGGGCCACAAGGGCATGGAGCTGATCCGCGACGGGTTTGACGGCATCATGGCCACCGGCTGCCAGCTGGTGGTGCTGGGGCAGGGCGAGAGCTATTATGAGGACTTTTTCCGTGCGCAGGCAGGCCGTTTTGTCGGCCGTGCCGCCGCGCTCATCACCTATTCCGAGGCGCTCAGCCGCCGCATTTATGCCGGCGCCGACCTGTTCCTGATGCCCTCTAAAAGCGAGCCCTGCGGCCTGAGCCAGATGATCGCCATGCGCTACGGCGCGGTGCCCATCGTGCGCCGCACCGGCGGCCTGGCCGACAGTGTTCATTCCTGCCAGGTGGGGCAGGCGGACGGTACCGGCTATCTGTTTGAAGACTATGACGCCGGGGAAATGCTCTCGGTGATCGGGCAGGCTACGGGCCTGTACCGCGGCGACCGCGCCGGCTTTGACGCTGTGCGCCGCCGGGGCATGACCGCCGACTTCAGCTGGACGCGCAGCGCCCGCATTTATCACGATATCTATTCCAAGCTGTAAGGAGACAATCGCATATGACCTATACCAAGCATGATCTGAAAGAAGCCATCATCCGTAAGCTGCGGCTGAACTACGGCTGCACCGAGCAGCAGGCCAGCGACGGCGAAATGCTGAAGGCCTGCGCCATGGTGCTGCGGGACATTATGGCCGAGCATGGGGTGGAAAGCCGGCAGAAGGCTGACCGCGAGGGGGCGCGTCAGGTTCACTACCTGTCGCTGGAGTTCTTGATGGGCCGCAGCCTGATGAAGAACGCCTATAATCTGCAGCTGCTGCCCCAACTGCGTGAGGCGATTGAGGATCTGGGCTTTAAGGCTGCGGATATTTTCGATATGGAGCCGGACGCAGGCCTTGGCAACGGCGGTCTGGGCCGTCTGGCCGCCTGCTATCTGGACAGTATGACCACGCTGGAGATCCCCGCCACCGGCTACTCCATCTGCTATGAGCTGGGTCTTTTCAAGCAGAAGATCGTAGAGGGTCAGCAGGTGGAGCTGCCTGACGACTGGAAGCAGCTGGGCGATGCGTGGCTGCTGCCCAAGCCTCAGGAAACCGAGGAAGTCCACTTCGGCGGCACCGTCCGAACCCGCTGGGACAACGGCCACCTGATGGTGGTGCATGAGGACTATACCCGTGTGCTGGCCATTCCCTGCGATATGGAGATTGCCGGCTACGATACCGACCATGTGAACACCCTGCGCCTGTGGGATGCCAAATCCCCCAAGCCCATCGATATGACGCTGTTTTCTCAGGGGCAGTACCTTCGTTCCGGCGAGGAGCGGGCCATGGCGGATGTGATCTCCAAGGTGCTCTATCCCGAAGATAACCATTACGAGGGTAAGTCGCTGCGTCTCAAGCAGCAGTATTTCTTCGTGTCTGCCACGGTGCAGTCCATCACCCGCCGTCATATCCAGCAGTACGGCACGCTGAAGAACTTCCATGAGAAGAACGTGATCCAGATCAACGATACCCATCCTGCGCTGGTGATTCCGGAGCTGATGCGCATCCTGATCGATGATGCGGGTCTTGGCTGGGACGAGGCGTGGAATATCACCACCCGCTCCGTGGCCTATACCAACCATACCGTGCTGGCAGAGGCGCTGGAGGTCTGGCCTCAGCAGCTGTTTGAACGGCTGCTGCCCCGCATCTGGCAGATCATGATGGAGATTGCCCACCGCTATCAGGAGAAGATCACCGCATTCTACCACGGCGACATGGAAAAGGTGGCCCGCATGGCCGTGATCTGGGACGGCGCGGTGCACATGGCCAATCTCTGCATTGCCGGCGGCATGGCCGTTAACGGCGTCAGCGCCCTGCACTCCGACATTCTGCGCCATGATGTGTTCCATGACCAGTATGTTATGGAGCCGGATAAGTTCAAAAATGTCACCAACGGCGTGGATCACCGCCGCTGGCTCAGTCAGGTCAACCCCGGTCTGGACGCGCTGCTGAAGGACACGGTGGGGGAGGGGTATCTCACCCACGCGGCGCAGATGAAGGGGCTGGAGCGCTGGGCCGACGACCAGGAGGTGCTGCTGCGCCTCGGCCAGATCAAAAAGGCCAACAAGGAGACCTTTGCCAAGTGGGCCCGCCGCCAGCAGGGCGTGGTGCTGAACACCGATGCAATTTTCGATGTGCAGGTCAAGCGCCTGCATGAGTATAAGCGCCAGCTGATGAACGCCCTGCATATCATCTACCTCTATCAGCAGCTGCGGGACGATCCTAACATGGATTTCACGCCCCATACCTTCCTCTTCGGCGCCAAGGCCGCACCGGGCTACGTAGTGGCCAAGCGGATCATCCACCTCATCAATTCCCTTGCCAGCCAGATCGACAACGATCCCGTGTGTAAGGACCGTCTGCAAGTGGTGTTTCTGGAGAATTACCGTGTCTCCATGGCGGAGATGCTGATGCCCGCCAGCGAGGTGAGCCAGCAGATCTCCACTGCCGGTAAGGAGGCAAGCGGCACCGGAAATATGAAGTTCATGATGAACGGCGCCCTGACCGTGGGTACGCTGGACGGCGCCAATGTGGAGATGCATCAGGTGTTGGGAGACGAGAATATGTTCCTCTTCGGCCTGAAGGCTGACGAGGTAGCCCATCTCCGGCACAGCTACGATCCCCACCTGCTGTATGAGCGCGACCCCATGCTGCGCCGCGTGATCGACCAGCTGAAAACCGGCTTTTCCGACGGTGTCAGCTATGAAGACCTGTGGCAGCGTCTGGTGTTCGGCGGCGACTGCCCGGCCGACCAGTATATGCTGCTGGCGGATCTTCCTGCCTATGCCGAGGCGGAGCAGCGTATGGTGCGCGCCTATGCCGACCAGCGTCATTGGAACCGCATGAGCCTTATCAATATTGCCCGCAGCGGCATCTTCGCCGCCGACCGTTCCATTGCCGACTATGCCGATACCATCTGGCATGTGCCCTATAAAAAGTAAGCGTTTGAGCGGCAAGGGGAAACGCGATATAAAAAAGCCTCGATGCTTTCAAGCATCGAGGCTTTTTTCATCTCTTGGCGGCGCGGCATCGCGCCTGAGGCCTTTGCGCGGCTTTTGATTAAAACTCTGCGTTGCCCACGGTGCGGGGGTGCAGCTCCACGTCGCGGATGTTGCTGACGCCGGTGAGGTACATCACCATGCGCTCAAAGCCCAGGCCGAAGCCGGCGTGGCGGCAGGAGCCGTAGCGCCGCAGGTCGCAGTACCACCAGTAATCCTCCGGGTTCATGCCCAACTCGCGGATGCGGCCCTCCAGCAGCTCCAGCCGTTCCTCACGCTGGCTGCCGCCGATGATCTCGCCGATACCGGGTACCAGACAGTCGGCGGCGGCCACGGTCTTGCCGTCGTCGTTCAGGCGCATATAGAACGCCTTGATGTCCTTGGGATAGTCGGTGACGAACACCGGCTTTTTGTAGACCTGCTCCGTCAGATACCGCTCATGCTCGGTCTGGAGGTCGGTGCCCCACTCCACCTTATAGTCGAACTTGTCGTTGTTCTTCTTCAGGATCTCCACCGCCTCGGTGTAGCTGACGCGGCCGAAATCGGAGGAGGCCACGTGCTCCAGACGCTCCCGCAGGCCCTTGTCCACAAAGCTGTTGAAGAAGTCGATCTCGTCGGGGCAGCGCTCCAGCACGCGGCGGATGATGTGCTTGATCATGGCCTCCGCCACGTCCATATCGCCTGCCAGATCGCAGAAGGCCATCTCCGGCTCGATCATCCAGAACTCGGCGGCGTGGCGCTGGGTGTTGGAATTCTCGGCGCGGAAGGTGGGGCCGAAGGTGTACACATCGCCAAAGGCCATGGCAAAGTTTTCGGCGTTCAGCTGGCCGGAAACGGTCAGGCTGGTTTTTTTGCCGAAAAAGTCCTGGGTGTAGTCCACCTGCCCGTCCTCGGTCTTGGGTACGTTGTTGAGATCCAGCGTGGTCACCTGGAACATCTCGCCTGCGCCCTCGCAGTCGCTGCCGGTGATGATGGGCGTCTGCACATAGACAAACCCCCGACTCTGGAAAAACTCATGCACGGCATAGGCCGCTACGGAGCGCACCCGGAACGTGGCGGAGAACAGGTTGGTGCGGGGGCGCAGATGCTGGATGGTGCGCAGGAACTCCACGCTGTGGCGCTTCTTCTGCAAAGGATAGTCGGGGGAGGACTTGCCCTCCACCTCAATGGCGTGGGCTTTCACCTCCAGCGGCTGCTTGGCGTCGGGGGTCAGCACCACCGTGCCGCGCACGATCAGGGAAGCGCCCACGTTCTGCGCGGCAATTTCCTTGTAGTTCGCCAGCTCCTCGGCGGACATGACCACCTGCAAATTCTTGAAGCAGGAGCCGTCATTAAGCTCAATAAAGCCAAAGGTTTTCATGTCGCGGATGGTGCGTGCCCAGCCGCAAACGGTGACCTCCTTGCCGCCCAGCGTGTCGCCGTCGGCAAAAATTGCTGCGATCTTCATACGTTCCATATCATCGTTCACCTTTTCTGTGTAATTTTTGCAGTATCCGTAATTATATACCAGAATTGCATAATTTACAAGGCCGTTTTTTCCTCTTGACAAATCCTGCCGCCGGTTATATCATAAACTCATGATTAGAAATTTAGTTTTGCTTATGGAGGTGAGGGCGTGACCCAGCGTGAACGCCAGATATTGGAGTGGATTCGGGAGAATCCGGCCATCTCCCAGCAGGAGCTGGCCGACAAGGCGGGCATTACCCGTTCCAGCGCGGCGGTACATATCTCCAACCTGATGAAAAAGGGGTATATCGTGGGCCGCGGCTACCTGCTGCGCACCGCGCCCTATATCGTGGTAATCGGCGGCGTGAATATGGATATCGGCGCCGTGTCTCATGAGCGTCTGGTGGCCCGGGATTCCAATCCCGGCCGCGTGACCACGTCGCTGGGCGGCGTGGGGCGCAATATCGCCCATAACCTGTGCCTGCTGGGCGAGCAGGTCTCCATGATCACCGTGCTGGGGCAGGACGGCTTTGCCCAGAGCGTGCGCGAGAATGCGGCGTCCATCGGCCTTGACCTGACCCACAGCGCCGTGATTCCCAACGGCCGCACCGGCACCTATCTTTTCATCGATGACAGCGATGGGGATATGTCGCTGGCCGTTAACGATATGGCCATTTATGACCATATCACCCCAGAATTTCTGCGCCAGCGCCTGGATTATATCAACCACGCCGGCCTTGTGGTGGTGGATACCAACCCGCCCGAGGCGGCGCTGCAATGGCTCTGCAGCAACTGCACGGCGCCCATTCTGGCCGACCCGGTGTCCACGATCAAGGCGCCGCGTCTGCGCCCGCTGCTGGGCCGCCTTACCGCCCTGAAACCCAACCGCATGGAGGCGGAGCTTTTAAGCGGCGTCAAGATCGAAACGGACGCAGATGCAGAGCGTGCGGCGGATGCGCTGCTGTCCACCGGCCTGCAGCAGGTGTATATTTCGCTGGGTGCGGGCGGCATCTTTGCCAAGAATGCCGCGGGCGAAACGGCCCGTGTACACTGTCCCCGCGTGGAGGTGGCCAACGCCACCGGCGGCGGGGATGCCATGGCGGCGGCGCTGGCGTCCTGCATCACCCACGGAAAGCCTTTGCGGGAATGCGCCCGTCAGGCCGTGGGTGCCGGCGCGCTGGCCTGCACGTCTGAGGAAACCATTCACCCCGGCATGAGCTGGGAGAATATCAATTATATACTCAACAAGGAGGAACTGTGATATGAACCGTTATCTGGATATTGCCCCCGAGGTACAGGAGGCTCTGAAGAATGGCAAGCCTGTGGTGGCGCTGGAGAGCACCATCATCAGCCATGGCATGCCCTATCCCCAGAATGTGGAAACCGCCCTGAACGTGGAGAAGATCATCCGCGAAAACGGCGCGGTGCCTGCCACCATCGCCGTCATCGGCGGACGGCTGAAGGCCGGCCTGACAGCCGAGGAGATCGACTATCTGGGCCGTACCGGTGCCGGCGTCACCAAGGCCAGCCGCCGCGACCTGCCCATTCTGGTGGCGGAGAAGCGGGACGGCGCCACCACCGTGACCACCACCATGATGATTGCCCACATGGCGGGCATCCAGGTGTTCGCCACCGGCGGCATCGGCGGCGTCCACCGCGGGGCCGAGACCACCATGGACATCTCCGCCGATCTGGAGGAGCTGGCTCAGACCCCCGTGATGGTGGTGTGCGCCGGCGCCAAGTCCATTCTGGATCTGGGCCTGACGCTGGAGTATCTGGAGACCCACGGCGTGCCGGTCATCGGCTACCAGACCGAGGAGCTGCCCGCCTTCTATACCCGCAAGTCCGGCTTCGGCGTAGACTATCGGCTGGATACCCCCGCCCAGCTGGCCGCCGCCTTCCACGCCCAGCGTGAGATGGCGCTCAAGACCGGCATGCTGGTGACAAATCCCATCCCGGAGGCATACTCCATGGATGCCGACGTCATCAATAAGGCCATCGACGAGGCAGTGGCCGAGGCCAAGGCCCAGGGCATCCACGGCAAGGCCACTACCCCCTTCCTGCTGGCCAAGATCAAGGACATCACCGGCGGCAGCAGTCTGGCCGCCAATATCCAGCTGGTGTACAACAACGCCCGGCTGGCCGCCGCCACAGCGGTGGAGCTGAGCCAGCTGCGGAAGGCAGACTGACGGTGCGGGAGCTGTTGGCCACCCCCACCGGGGCGCTGGCACTGTGGCTGGTAGTCATCAACGCGGCCACCTTCGCGGTGTACGGCGCCGACAAGCGCCGTGCCAGACGGGGCACATGGCGCATTTCGGAAAAAACGCTGTTCCTGCTGCCCCTGCTGGGCGGCAGTCTGGGCGCGCTGCTGGGTATGCGGGTGTTCCGCCACAAAACGAAGCACTGGTATTTCGTCTGGGGTATTCCTGCCATCCTGCTGGCGCAGATGGCGCTGGCGGTGTGGCTGTGCCGGTGAGAAAGAGGAGGAGTTCTGCTGATGAAAACACTGTATCTGGAATGCGCCATGGGTGCCGCCGGCGATATGCTGACGGCGGCGCTGCTGGAATTGCTGGAGGATCCCGCCCCTTACTTTGACGCCATGTCCCGGCTGCGTCATGCGGGCGTAGCGGTTTCCGCCGCTCCCGCTGTCCGCTGCGGTATTACCGGCACCGCCGTTACCGTCACGGTGCACGGCGCGGAGGAGGGCCGGATGCATGACCATCATGACCATCCCCATGAACACCAACACCATGAACATGACGGCCATCACGCCCACACCGGGCTGCATGATATCTGCCATCTCATCTCCCATCTGGGGCTGCCGTCTCAGGTGCGCGATGACGCCTGCGCCGTGTTTGACCTGCTGGCACAGGCCGAGAGCCATGTCCACGGCTGCCCGGTGGAGCAGATCCACTTCCACGAGGTGGGCACCATGGACGCGGTGGCGGATATTGTGGGGGTGTGCCTGCTGGTGTACCTGCTGTCACCGGAACAGATTGCGGCCTCGGCGGTACATGTGGGCAGCGGCACGGTGCGCTGCGCCCACGGCGTGCTGCCGGTTCCCACGCCCGCCGCGGCATACCTTCTGCGGGATGTGCCCATTTACGGCGGCGCGGTGCAGGGCGAGCTCTGCACGCCTACCGGGGCGGCATTGCTGCGCTATTTTGTCCGCTCCTTCGGCCCCATGCCGCTGATGCGCACGGAGAAGATCGGCTGCGGCATGGGCAAAAAGGAATTTCCGCAGGCCAACTGTGTCCGGGCCTTCTGGGGCGAAACGGAACCCGAACCGGCGGAAACGCTGTATGAGCTGCGCTGCAATGTGGACGATATGACCGGCGAGGCCATGGGCTTTGCGCTGGAAACGCTGATGGCGCAGGGGGCGCTGGATGCATGGGTCACGCCTGTGACCATGAAAAAGGGCCGTCCCGCCTTCCAGCTCTCCTGCCTGTGCCGCGGGGAAGACCGCGCCCGCATGGCGGAGCTGATGCTGCGCCATACCACCACGCTGGGCGTGCGTGAAAGCGCCTGCCGCCGCTATACGCTGGCGCGCAGTGAGCGCACGGTGGACACGGCCTATGGCCCCGTCCGGGTCAAAGAGTCCTCCGGCTGCGGTGTAAGCAGGCGCAAGCTGTCCTATGACGACCGGGCCGAGCTGATGCGCCGCCACGGCCTGACATGGGAGGAGACGGAGCGGCTGATTGAGCCGTAACAAAAAGGATGGCAGCTCAGAGCTGCCATCCTTTATTGATTTGCCGTTCCATAGCTGCCTGATCAAACCGCGTCCACGGCTCCTGAGGCGGCGGAAGGTGGGTGAAATCCATGACCCGACCGCTCTCCGGGTGTGTAAAGGTCAGGCGGCAGGCCCACAGCGCCAGCGGCGCGATGGTGTCCCCGGCCAGACCGTACTTCCGGTCGCCAGCCAGCGGCATCCCACGCGAGGCAAACTGCACCCGGATCTGGTGGGTACGGCCCGTGTGCAGTCGAATCTGCACCAGTGACAGTGCGCCGCTTTCCTCCACAACCCGATAGTCCAGCCGCGCCTCCTGTGCCTGCGCGGAGGGCTCCTGCGCCACATAGGTAATGCGCCGCCTGCTGTCCCGCGCCAGCCAATCCCGCATTTCGCCGCTTGGCGTCTGCGGCGTACCGTGTACCGCCGCCAGATATTCCTTCCGGAATTGCCGCTCCCGCACCTGCTGCGACAGCAGCGCCGCCGCCGCGCGGCTGCGCGCGAATACCATCAGCCCGCCTGTCTGCGCGTCCAGACGGTGTACGGTGCGGATGCATGCGCATCCCAGCGTCTGCCGCAGCGCCTCAGGCATACCGCCCGGCTCATCGGTGGACAGTATCCCGGCGGGCTTTACCGCCACCACGATGCGTTTGTCCTGATAGACGATCTCCATAGCTCCTCCCGGTGAGCATTGACGTAAACAATTCTGATAAGCAAAAAAGGGCAAGCCGCTGGGCTTGCCCTTTTTGGTGCCGGTGACCGGACTCGAACCGGTACGCTGTCGCCAGCGGTGGATTTTGAGTCCACTACGTCTACCAATTCCATCACACCGGCATGAAACATGACTATTATACCTAAAGCGCGCCGTAATTGCAAGTGTAAATTTACTGTGAATCCCGCAAAAATGAAAAAACAGGGGCTACCAAACCGAAGGCAGATGTGGTATGATACCGTTGATATGGTATGCGGCGCTCTGCGCCGCGGAAAGCGGCGGAAGGAGGAGAGGAACAAATGAAGCAGCGCCTGAAAAAGCCGGTGCTTTTGTGCCTGATGCTGTGCCTTTTGTACATGCTGAGCGCCTGCGCCTATGACAGCACGGTGGAGGACCTGTTCACTCTGCCCCGTGTGCCGGACGAGTATACGGGTCTGAGCCAGCAGCTTGACCAGCTGATCTCCGCCGGCTATGAGTATGCCCCGCCCACAGCGGGTCAGAATATTCAGTCGGTGCAGATGGAGGATCTGACCGGCGACGGTGCGCCGGAGGCCGTGGTGTTCCTGCGCAAGCCCAACGATGAAAAACCCTTGAAGATCATGGTGTTCCAGCGCCAGGGTGACAGCTATGAGCAGCTGTGTACGGTGGAGAGCAGCGGCAGCAGCATCGACAGTGTGTCCTACGAGGATCTGACCGGCGATGGGAGCAGCGAGCTGATTGTGGGCTGGCGGATCAGCAGCAGCGTGCAGACGGTGGCGGCCTATAACATCGGGCGCGAGGCGATCCCCCTGATGAGCAGCAGCTACACCCGCTATGTGGTGCAGCAGCTGAACAGCTACGACCCGCCGGCGCTGTTTGTCCTGCGCAGCAACAGCGAGGGAATACCCGTGGCCGAGGTCTATACATGGCAGACCAATATTCTGGCGGTGGCTTACCGCTGCGGCCTGTCCAGCACCATGGTGGATCTGGGCCGCGGCAGCGTGGTAAAGGGGACGCTTATTGGCGAAAAGCCTGCGGTGTTTGTGACCGGTGTCAGCGATAGCGGCAAGGCCGTCACGGATATTCTCACATGGAGCTTGAGCAGCGGCGTGACCAACCTGACGCTGGATGAAGCCACCGGTAAGAGCAGTGTGATCCACCCCTACCGTCAGCTGATTCCGCAGGATCTGAACGGGGACGGCGTGACCGAAATCCCCTGCCCCGACGCGTCCAATACCGGCAACGATACGCTGACCGATTGGGTGCAGTATAAACGCACCGGACGTTATGTGTACGTGTGTCAGACCTATCACTGTCAGAGCGGCGGATGGTACTTCCTGATGCCGGATGACTGGTGGGGCCGCGTGCGTGCCGAGTCTGCCGAAACGGTGGCCGGTGAAAATCAGGTCACGCTGTATGTGGATGAAACGCCGGTTCTGGCGCTGTACACCATCACCAACGACAGCCGCGAAAACCGCGCTGTCATGGGCGAGCGCTTTTTGCTGCGCCGGCAGCCCAGCACGATCTATGCAGCGGAATTGTATGAGGATGCCGGGTGGTACGGCATGGATGTCGCCACTGTGCAGGAGAGCTTCCATCTGGCGGTTGCCGAGTGGTTGCCCTCCGACCGCTGAGGGAACGAAGGAAAGGAGCAGCCATGAAAAAAGTACTGGTATTGGAGGATGAAGCCAATATCCGCAGTTTTATCGTGATCAACCTGCGCCGGGCCGGCTACGAGGTGGTCGAGGCGGAAAGCGGCGAGGAGGCGCTGACCAAGCTGAAGGCCCAGAAGGATATCCGTGTGGCGCTGCTGGATGTGATGCTGCCCGGGATTGACGGGTTTGAGGTGTGCCGCCGTCTCCGCGCCAACGATGCCTCGATCGGCATTATTATGCTGACGGCCCGCTCACAGGAGATGGATAAGGTGACCGGCCTGATGACCGGTGCCGACGACTATGTGACCAAGCCCTTTTCCCCCGCGGAGCTGACCGCGCGGGTAGACGCGCTGATGCGCCGCAGCGGCGGCAGCGGGCCGGAGGAGGACAGCGGCTTGCTGTCCAGTCCGCCGTTTACCCTGAACCTGCGCAACCGCACGCTGGAAAAAGATGGCCAGCGCGTGAAGCTGACGCAGGTGGAATACGGCCTGATGAAGCTTTTCATGGAAAACCCCGGCAAGGCATTGAGCCGCGAGGAGATCATGGACACCGTCTGGGGCGCTGACTACTTCGGCGAACTGAAGATCGTGGATGTCAACATCCGCCGTCTGCGTATGAAGATTGAGGATGATACCGCCAACCCCACCTATATCACCACCGTGTGGGGCTTTGGCTACAAGTGGGGCGAATAAAAGAACCCCATGAAGCGGCAGGAGAGGAGGAGAAAGCGTGTCCAAGCAGCCAAAACGTGCCATCGGCCTGCGCCGCCGCTGGATCATCAGCAGCATCCTGCCGGTCATTACCATTCTGGTGCTGATTTCGGCGCTGGTCTCCATTGCGCTGGGCAGCAACTATTACGCCAATGCCCGCAGCGCGCTGGAGGCCAAGGCCAACGCCGGCACGGAGTATTTCAATACCTATGCCATGACCAGCTATGATGAGTTTTACCGCAGCGCCACCCTCTACGCCGGCAGCTTCGAGGACAGCGGTACCATCGAGCTGCAATTTCTGGATAGAAACGGCCGGGTGGAGGTTTCCACCCGCGGTCTGATGGCAGGCTCCACCCCCGGCACAAAGGATGTATCCGATGCGCTGGCCAGCGGCAAGGTCAGCTCCTTCCGCGGAACGGACCCTGCCACCGGTGAGAAGATCATCGCCGCCTCCGGCCTTTTGAAATTCAACGGCCGTGTGGTGGGCGTCATGCGCTTTGTCACCGCCACACGGAATCTGGACAGTCAGGTGCTGCTGACGGAGCTGATCATTCTGGCCATTATGGCGGCGGTGATATTTGTGATCGTCATCTCCAGCCTGCTGCTGATCAATAACGTGGTGGCGCCCATTTCCGCCGTCAGCGATGCGGCCAAGCGCATTTCCGGCGGCAGCTACGGCTTTCGGATCATCAACCGCTATGCCGATGAAATGGGCGAGCTGGTGGATAACATCAACGACATGTCCAAAAAGATCGGTGAAAACGAAAAGCTGCAATCGGAGTTCATTTCCTCTGTGTCCCACGAGCTGCGCACACCGCTGACGGCGATCAACGGCTGGGGCGAAACGCTGCTGGCCGATGACGGCAGCGACCCCGAGGCGCTGCGCCGGGGCCTGAATATCATCGTCAAGGAATCCGGCCGCCTGACCAAGATGGTAGAGGAGCTGCTGGACTTTTCCAAGATGGCGGACGGCCGTTTCTCGCTGCATCTTGAGCAGGTGGACCTGCAGGCCGAGTTCGAGGACGCGGTCTACACCTATCATGAGATTTTCAAGCAGCAGGGCATCACCCTGAGCTACCACAGCGGCGATGTGTATGAAGAGCCCATCACCGCCGACCCTGAGCGGCTCAAGCAGGTGTTCTGCAATCTGCTGGACAATGCCGCCAAGCACGGCGGCGCGGGAAAGCGGATCGAGACCCGGCTCAATCGCAAGGGCAACCACTATATCATCACCATCCGGGACTACGGCCCCGGTATCCCCGCCGAGGACCTGCCCCATGTCAAGGAAAAGTTTTACAAGGGTGCCTCCCGCGCCCGCGGCAGCGGTATTGGCCTCGCCGTGTGCGACGAGATCATCCGCCTGCATGACGGTGCCCTGACCATCGGCAATGCCAAGGGCGGCGGCTGTATTGTGACCATTCGTCTGCCGGTCATGTCGCACCGGCTGCTGGAGGAAATGGAAAATAATTAGTAGAACAGGTGTTGCATTTCTGCGGAAATGTGCTATACTGTTCATCAAGAAAGGACAATCCCATGGCTGAGAAACAACAATTCCGCACCACCATCGGTGGTCAGGCCCTGATCGAGGGCATCCTCATGCGCGGCCCTGAAAAGGACGCCATCGTGGTTCGTGCCCCGGAGGGGCTGGTCACCAAGGTGACGGAGCGGAAGTTCATCAAGGATAAATACCCTGTTTTGGGCTGGCCCGTCATCCGCGGCGCGGCCACATTTTTAAGCTCCATCATCACCGGGGTCAAGGCGCTGATGTTTTCCGCCGATTACTTCCCCGATGATGAGGAGGAAAAGCAGAGCAAGCTTGACGGGTGGCTAGAAAAGCATGTCCCGGCGGAGAAGCTGCAAAATCTGCTGGTCGCCTTTTCCGTCATATTGTCGCTGGGGCTGACGCTGGTGCTGTTCATGCTGCTGCCCACGTTCATCGCCGGGCTGTTTCACGCCCAGAGCGCCGCACTGCACAATCTGATCGAGGGTGCGGTAAAGGTGCTGATCTTTCTGGCCTATCTGATCCTCTGCTCCAGGCAGAAGGATGTGCGCCGCGTGTTCTGCTACCATGGGGCCGAGCATAAAACCATCTTCTGCTACGAGGCGGGTCTGCCGCTGACGGTGGAAAATGCCCGTATCCAGCCCAAGCACCACCCCCGCTGCGGTACCAGCTTTCTCTTTGTGGTCATCGTGGTGTCCATTCTGGTGTCCAGCCTTGTGTTCCCCTATATCAATTGGCAGAACATCTGGGTGCGCATCGGCGTGAAGCTGCTGCTGCTCATTCCTGTGGTGGGTGTCACCTACGAGTTCAACCGCGCCGTGGGCGCCCATGATAATAAGCTGACCCGGCTCCTCTCTGCCCCCGGCATGTGGATGCAGAATTTCACCACCAACGAGCCGGATGACAGTATGCTTGAGGTGGCCATCGAGGCGTTGAAGCTGGTGCTGCCGGAGGAAAAGGGAAAAGACGCGTGGTAAGCCTTCACGGCAAAAAACGACTTAAACGCATAAAAAACGACAACGGACTGTATTATGGCGATAACATATAACAATTTGTATATGGATATTCGGCAAAAGCTGCGCCGCGCCGGGATTGAGGCCGCCACATTGGAGGCGCGGGAGCTGGTGGCTTTTGCCGCCGGGAAAAGGCGGCAGGAGCTGCTGCGTGACGGGGGGCTGTATGTCTCGCAGGAAGTGGAGCAGCGTACCGCCGCGCTGGCGGAGCGCCATCTGGCGGGGGAGCCGCTGGCCTATCTGATCGGCGAGTGGAGCTTTTGCGGCATGGATCTGGATATCAATGAGAGCGTGCTGATCCCCCGTGTGGACACGGAGGTGCTGGCGGAGCAGGCGATCGGCTTTGTCAAAACGATGGGCGAGGCCCGCGTGCTGGATCTGTGCGCCGGCAGCGGCTGCGTGGGTCTGGCGGTGGCAAAATTCTGCCCCGGCAGCCATGTGGTGCTGGGCGAGCTGATGGAGGGGGCGCTGCGGATCTGCCGGCAGAATATCCGCCGCAGCGGCCTGACCGCGCAGGTGCTGCCCTGGCAAGTAGATGCCCTTGTCGGCCCCCCTCCCCGCTTTGGCGAGTTTGACTGTATTGTCAGCAATCCGCCCTATATTCCGGATGGGGATATTGCCGGCCTTGATTCCTCCGTGCGGGACTATGAACCGCTGAGCGCCTTGCAGGGCGGGGCAGACGGTCTGGATTTTTACCGCGCCATCAGCGAAAAATGGCGCTCTGCCCTCCGCACCGGCGGCCGGCTTTACTTCGAGGTGGGGATCGGTCAGGCGGACGATGTGCTGCGCATCATGCGCGCACAGGGCTTTGGTGATATCGAGGTGGTGCCGGATACGGCGGGCATCCCCCGGGTGGTATACGGCACGCTTCGTGAAAGCGTATTTGACTGAATGACGGAGAGATAAAAGGAGGAGACCCCATGGCAGCGAAGAAGGAGACTGCGGCGGCAAGCGCCGCCAACGCGGACAAGAAAAAAGCGATCGAGACGGCCATGCAGCAGATCGAGAAGATGTATGGCAAGGGCTCCATCATGCGCTATGGCGACGGGAATGTGGCCAATGTAGAGGCCATTCCCACCGGCTCTTTGGCGCTGGATCTGGCGCTGGGCATCGGCGGCCTGCCCCGCGGCCGCGTGGTGGAGATCTACGGGCCTGAGTCCTCCGGTAAGACCACGCTGGCCCTCCACGTGCTGGCCGAGGCCCAGAAGATGGGCGGCGAGGTGGCCTTTGTGGATGCCGAGCACGCGCTGGACCCCACCTATGCCAGAGCGCTGGGCGTCAACGTAGAGGATATGCTGATCTCCCAGCCCGACACCGGCGAGCAGGCGCTGGAGATCACCGAAGCGCTGGTGCGTTCCGGCGCCATCGACGTGGTGGTGGTGGACTCCGTGGCGGCGCTGGTGCCCCGGGCCGAGATCGAGGGCGAGATGGGCGACAGCTTTGTGGGTCTCCACGCCCGCTTGATGAGTCAGGCGCTCCGCAAGCTGACCGGCATTATCAACAAGACCAATACCATCGTCATCTTCATCAACCAGCTGCGCGAGAAGGTGGGCGTCATGTACGGCAACCCCGAGGTTACCACCGGCGGCCGTGCGCTGAAGTTCTATGCCTCCGTCCGCATCGATGTGCGCCGGGTAGAGACGCTGAAGGCCGGCGGCGAGGTGGTGGGCAACCATGTCCGCGCCAAGGTGGTCAAAAACAAGGTGGCGCCTCCTTTCCGTGAGGCGGAATTCGACATCATGTACGGCGAGGGTATCAGCAAGCTCAGCGAGATGATCGATCTGGGCGTCAAGCTGGATCTGGTGCAGAAGAGCGGTTCCTGGTTCAGCCTGGGCGAGGTGCGTCTGGGTCAGGGCAAGGACGCCGCCAAGGAGTATTTCCGCCAGAATCCCGACGCTGCCGCGGCGCTGGAAAAGGCAGTGCGTGAGAACTTCCACAAGCTGATGGGCAACCAGTCCAAGATCGCCGCCCGGGCCGCGGGCCGCGCCGTGGACGTGTCGGCCGACGATTTTGATGACAGCGACGAATGAGGATCACACGGATCGAAAATTCCAAACATGTGCAGGAGCGCGTGCTGGTGTATCTGGAGGAGGGCGACCCCCTCCGGATCACCAGCCATGAGCTCCTGCAATTTGGCTTGTATCAGGGTATGGACTTATCCCCTGAACTTGTGTTACAATTACAAAATGCGGCCAGCCGCTCTCAGTGCCGCGCCGTTGCGGCGCGCTTGGCCTCCGGCCGGATGATGTCCCGCAAGGAGCTGCTGGAGAAGCTGAGCTGTAAAGGCGTTGCGCCTGACATGGCGGAGGAGACGGCGGACTGGCTGGAATCGCTGGGCGCGCTGGACGATGCCGCGTATGCCGGCGTCATCGTCCGCCACTACGGAGGCAGCGGCTATGGGCCGGGCCGCGTGCGGCAGGAGCTGCAAAAGCGGGGCGTTCCCCGTGAACTGTGGGACGAGGCCCTTGCTCAGCTGCCGGACAGCGCCGCCGCCATTGACCGCTTTGTGCAAAGCAAGCTGCGGGGCAGAACTCCGGACCGTGCCGCGCTGAAAAAGCTCAGCGACGCGCTGCTGCGCCGGGGCTTTGCGTGGCATGATATCCGCCCGGTGCTCAACCGTCTGGGCGAAGAAATAGACGAATAGAAGCGAGTGAAGTTATGAACGTATCCTTTATCTCCCTTGGCTGCGATAAAAATCGCGTCAACACCGAACAAATGATGGCCATGTGTCTGCAAGAGGGCATGACCGTGCAGGAGGATGTGAACGGCAGCGATGTGGTGGTCATCAACACCTGTGGCTTTATCGACAGCGCCAAAACCGAGGCCATCGAGACCATCCTCTCCGCCGCTGAGCTGAAGGCGGCAGGCGAGGTGAAAAAAATCCTGGTTACCGGCTGCCTGAGCCAGCGTTACCGGGACGAGATCATGACGGAGCTGCCGGAGATCGACGGTATTATGGGCACCGCCGACTACGGCCAGATCGTGACGGCGGTAAAGCAGGTGATGTCCGATGAGGACTGCGCCCATTTCAGCGACATCAACGGCGCGGTAGAGGAGCTGCCCCGCGTGCTGTCCACGCCGCCGCATTTTGCCTACCTGCGCATAGCCGAAGGGTGCTCCAACAGCTGCGCCTACTGCATCATTCCCAAGCTGCGGGGCCGCTACCGCAGCCGCCCCATGGAGGACATTCTGACCGAGGCTCGTGCACTGGCGGCGGACGGCGTGCGCGAGTGCATCGTCATCGCGCAGGATATCACCCGCTACGGCGCGGATCTCTATGGCGAGAAGAAGCTGCCGGAGCTGCTGCGTGAGCTGTGCAAGCTGGATTTTCACTGGATCCGCCTGCACTATCTCTATCCTGATACCATTACCGACGCGCTGATCGACATCATCGCCTCTGAGCCGAAGATCTGCAAGTATATCGACATGCCCATTCAGCACTGCAATGACACCGTCCTGAAGGCCATGCGCCGCCGCGAGACCCGGGATGGCCTTTTGGCGCTGATGGAAAAGCTGCGCTCGCGCATCCCTGGCCTGGTGCTGCGCACCAGCCTCATCACCGGCCTTCCCTACGAGGACGAGGCCGCCTTTGACGAGCTGTGCCAGTTCCTGCGGGAGGTTCGTATTGAGCGGGCCGGCGTGTTCCCCTACTCTCCGGAGGAGGGTACCGCCGCTGCGGAAATGCCCAACCGGGTGGACACCGCCGAGGCGGAGCGCCGGGCCGAGCTGGTGGTGGATGTACAGTCCCGGATTATGGACGACTTTAACGAAAGCCGCATGGGAGATCTGCTGGAGGTGCTGTGCGAGGGCTTTGACCCGCAGTCCATGCAGTACATGGGCCGCAGCTACGGCGAAAGCCCGGATATCGATGGGCATATCTACTTCACCAGCGAGGCGGACGTAAACCCCGGCGATTTTGTGATGGTGCGCATCACCGGCGCCATGGACGGCGAGCTGGTGGGCGAAAGGGAGGAATAAACCATGCCGAAAAATATGGCGAATCATCTGACCATCGGCCGTGTGCTGATGATCCCGGTGTTTCTGGTGCTGATGTATGTGGATTTTCCCGGCAGCCGCTATTGGGCGCTGGGCGTGTACATCGTGGCCTGTCTGACAGACTTTGCCGACGGCTACATTGCCCGGCACTACAATCAAGTCTCCGATTTTGGCAAATTCATGGACCCGCTGGCGGATAAATGTCTGGTGATGGCCGCGCTGTGCTGCTTTGTGGAGCAGGGCGACATGCTGGCGTGGATTCTGGCCATCGTGCTGGTGCGGGAGTTTGCCGTGTCCGGTATGCGTCTTGTGGCGGTGGAAAAGGGCCGTGTCATCGCCGCCGGGTGGTCGGGTAAGGTCAAAACCGCCAGTACCATGGTGTGCATCTGCCTGATCCTGTTCGGCATACCCCATTGGCTGAACGTGATCTGCCAGATCGTGATCCTGCTGACCACCGTTTACTCCGGCGCTGAGTATTTCATCAAGAATGCCGACGTATTCAAAAGCGGCGAGATCCGATAAGCACTACATAAAAAACAGCTCTGCGCATTGCATTGCGCAGAGCTGTTTTCATGTATAAGTTTTTTACAGCACCTTGCTCAGGAAGTCCTGAAGCCGGGGGTCCTTGGGCCGGTCGAAGATATCGGCGGGGGAGCCTTCTTCCAGAATCTTGCCGTCGGCCATAAACACCACCCGGTCGGCCACCTCCCGGGCAAAGCCCATCTCGTGGGTGACCACCGCCATGGTCATGCCCTCACCGGCCAGATCCCGCATCAGATCCAGCACCTCGCCCACCATTTCAGGGTCAAGGGCGGAGGTAGGCTCGTCAAACAGCATGACCTCCGGCTCCATGGCCAGCGCCCGGACGATAGCGATCCGCTGCTTCTGCCCGCCGGAGAGCATGTTGGGATATTCGTTGGCCTTGTCTGCAAGACCGATCCGCTCCAGCAGCGTCATAGCCTGCGCCTTGGCCTCGGCAGGCGTTTTCTTTTTCAGGGTGACGGGGGCCATGGTGATATTTTGCAGCACCGTCTTGTGGGGAAAGAGATTGAAGTGCTGGAACACCATGCCCATCTTCTGCCGGTGCAGATCAATGTCCACCGCCTTGCTGGCCAGATCGGTGCCGTTGAAGAAAATGGCGCCGGAGGAGGGCTCCTCCAGCAGGTTCAGGCTGCGCAGCAGCGTGGATTTGCCGGAGCCGGAGGGGCCGATGATGGCCACCACCTCGCCCTTGCAGATATCCAGACTACAGTCGTCCAGTGCGTGTACCTTGCCGTGATTATACTCCTTCACCAGATGCTGCACGGAGATGAGCACATTATTGCTTGTCGCCACGGCGCATCCTCCTTTCGATGGCCTCGATACCCTTGGAGGCCGGGTAGTTGATGCAGAAATAGACCAGCGCCGCCAGCGTGTAGGGCGCCAACGAGATACCGGTGGAGCCGGCGATGGTCTTGGCGGCGAACATCATCTCCGCCATGCCCAGCACCGAGCAGATGGAGCTTTCCTTCACCATGGTCACCAGCTCATTGGCCAGCGCGGGCAGCACGTTCTTGATGGCCTGGGGCAGCACCACCAGACGCATGGACTGCCAGTTGCTCAGACCCAGCGAGCGGGCGGCCTCCATCTGGCCCTTATCCACCGCCAGAATACCGGCGCGGAAGATCTCCGCCACATAGGCCGAGCTGTTCAGCGCCAGCGCCACCACGCCGGGGATGAACCGGCTGATGTCCACGAAGCCGAACAGCGTCAGCCGGGGCAGGGAGATGGCGTAGAACAGGCCGTAGTAGATGATGGACAGCTGCACCAGCATGGGGGTGGAGCGGAACACGGCGATATACGCCCCGGACAGCCACCGGACGGGCTTGACCTTGCTCAGGCGCATCAGCGCCAGCAGCAGGGCGGGGATCACCGCCAGCAGCACGGACACCACCGCCAGCAGCAGCGTGTACTCGATGCCGCGGACGAAGGCTGTGCCGTACTTGGGCAGGAAGGAGAAATTAAAGAAATCGGAGGGGCGCATATCCGTGAACAGGCTGCTCCACCACATACGCGGTCAGTCCTTTCTGTACAGGTTTTTCATGCCGGGAGACGCGCGAAAGTGCAAAGTCGCGGACGGCTTTGCACTATGCGCATAGGAAGGGAGTGAGGGGGTCAATCAGCGGTAACATTCACGGCCACATCAGCCAGCTTGCCGGCGTCCGCGATGAAGGTCTCCAGCATATTTGCCTCGTTCATCTTGGCGATGGCGGCGTTGATGGCGGGCAGCAGGCCCTTGGGGTCACCCTTGGCCACGGCAACGCAGTAGGGGGTTGCTTCGCCCAGCTCGGCGGAGGCGTCAGCGATGACCAGATCGGGGTTGGAGGCGGCATACTCCTTGGCCACGCCGCCGTCCACCAGAATGGCGTCCACCTTGTCATACACCAGCTCGTTCACCAGATCCAGCACGGATTGCAGGGCCACGGGGGTCACACCCTCCATCTCGTTGACCATGTCCAGCTTGGTGGTGGCGGTCTGTGCGCCCACGGACTTGCCGTTCAGATCGGCCAGCGTCTTGTACTGGTCGGCCTTGTCCGCCTTCACCAGAATGGCGGGGGGTACGTCGGTGTAGTAGGGGTCGGAGAAGTCGGCGTTTTCCAGACGCTCGGGGGTGGCCTCCATAGCGGCCAGCACAATGTCAAAGTCGCCCTTGTCCAGGGAGGGCAGCAGGTAGTCAAAGCCCATGTTCTCGACCTTGAGGGTCAGCCCCATGTCCTCGGCGATGTACTTGGCAACGGAGACATCAATACCGCCGTACACCATCTCGCCGCTCTCATCGGGATACATAAACTCAAAGGGGGCATAGTCGGCGCTGGTACCCAGCACCAGCTCGGTCTTTTCATCGTTGTCCTTTGCGCCGTCAGACGTATTGTCGTTAGCGGTGCCGCCGCAGGCCACCAGACTCAGTGCCATCACCATGGCCAGCATCAGTGCAAGAAATTTTTTCATCATTTTCATTTCCTTTCATAGTTTGTAGATAAGCTCCGTTTCGGCCTTCCTGAGCCGCAGCCGGAAGTTGACGTCGCGTCAGCTCTTGTTGATGTTGGATACTATACACCCACTATACGCACATGTCAAGAGTTTTCTGAATAAATTTTCATAAAAATTTTGAAAGCTTGCATAAGCACAGAAGATAACTAGAAAAAACACTGATAAACAGCGGGGAAGCGGTATACAAATATACTGCATAAATGAATAATTATACGCATATACCGGTATAATAACCCCTGCCCAGCAGCGCGAAAGAAAACCGTGTTGCATTTTTTGCACAGTGCGTGATATAATCAACGCAAAAAATGCGAAAGAAGGGAAAGCCATGGAGCCGCTGCCCTATGAAGAACGTGGCTATCTGCGGGAGCCATTCCGCCTGTTTCATCTGGCGGATGACCGGCACACAGAGGTGCCCTACCATTACCATACCTTTCATAAAATCATTCTCCTGCTGGCAGGCCGTGCGGACTATGCCATCGAGGGCGAACGCTATACCCTGCTGCCCGGCGACTATGTGCTGGTGGGCCGGGGCAGTATTCATCGGCCCATCGTGGCCAGCGGCGACTTTTACGAGCGGGCCATACTCTACATTTCGCCGGAATATCTGCAAAAGCTATCCTGTCCCGGCAGCGATCTGGAGCGCTGCTTCCTGGGCGCGCAGGAGGACTTCCGCTATGTCTACCATGCCGGCGGAGGCGATGGCGTGCGCCAACTGTTCATGCAGCTGGAGCAGTCCCGGCAGGAGGGGGGCTTTGGCGCCGAGCTGCTGTGTCAGTCGCTGTTTGTGCAGCTGATGGTGGCGGTGAACCGTCTCTCTCTGGCGGGAAACACCGCCAGTGCCGCAGAGGGCGACAGCAAAATCATCGCCATCCTGCAATACCTGAACGCCCACCTGACGGAGGGCCTGACCATTGACGATCTGGCGGCCCGGTTCTACATCAGCAAATATCATATGATGCGCCGCTTCCGGGACGAGACCGGCTATACCATTCACGGCTATATTACGGAGAAGCGGCTGCTGCTGGCCCGCCAGCTGCTGGATCAGGGCCTGCCGTTGGGTGAGGCCGCGCTGCGCTGCGGCTATCAGGAATATTCCACCTTTTCCCGGGCCTACAAGAAGCAATTCGGCCACTCTCCTTCAAAGCTATAGAAAGCTATAGCATGATTTGCAAATAAACAAGCAATTTTCTCGGTTTACATTTCGAATTGTGCTCATTATAATAGTGTCAGTTTCGAAAACCAAACTTTGTTAGGAGGAGTAACATCTAATGGAAAAGAAAGCAGTTGTCAAG
>CABSAW010000013.1:0-28815 GCA_902475745.1 uncultured Oscillospiraceae bacterium | reverse complement strand
GGCAGCAGCCTCTTTTGAACCACTCGCCCAGCGAGTGGTTTTCGGGATACAAAAAAAGAACCGCCCGCGGGCGGTTCTTTTCTTTATTGGTTCATCTCCGGCTTATCGGTTCGGCCCAGCAGGTAGTCCACGCTGACATGGTAAAAATCCGCCAGCTTGATAAGATGCTCCGCCGTCAGCGCAATAACGCCTGACTCATACTGTGAATAGGTATTCTGCGAGACGTTCAGCAGCTCTGCCAGCTGCCGCTGCCGCAGATCACGATCCTCCCGCAGCGCGCGGATATTGGGGTAAAGCATATTATCACCTCGGGTGTATTATGCTTTATCCCATCGATAGATATTGACTTTTATCTGTAATACAGATATTATCAAAGAAAGGAGGGATGCTTGATGGCGGATTATCGTAAAATGTATCTGCACCTTGTCGATGCGGTGGCGCGCACGCTGGATATTCTGGACTCTTCCCGTGCGCCGGATCAAAAGCTGTTTTTATCCCACGCCCTGCTGGCAGAGGGTTTGCAGACCTGCGAAACCATCTATGTAGAATCGGACGAAGCGTGAAGAACCGCCCGTGGGCGGTTCTTTTTGCTTATACCTTCCACTTAAAACATCTGCTTTTCTTTTGGCGGCACTTGTGTTATACTGCTATTTGTAAAATTATGCGCAAAAGGAGGTCCGTGCCATGCCCGATACCATTGCCGCCATCGCCACGGCGCAAATTCCCAGCGCCATTGGCATCCTGCGGCTCAGCGGCCCGGACACAAAGGCCATACTGGACCGGGTGTTTTTCCCCATGAACGGCGTGCCCATGTCCCGGCACCCGGCGCGCACCATGGTGCTGGGCCGGGTGAAGGACGGCGCCGGACGAGTGCTGGACAGCGCGCTGTGCGTGCTGTTTCCCGGGCCCAACAGCTACACCGGAGAGGACTGCGCCGAGATCCACTGCCACGGCTCGCCCATCGTACTCAACGAGGGACTGCGCCTGCTGCTGGGCAGCGGCGCGAGGCAGGCGCGAGGCGGTGAATTTACCCAGCGAGCCTTTCTCAACGGGCGGATGGATCTGATGCAGGCCGAGGCGGTGGTGGATATCATCGACGCCGAGACCGCCGAGGCCGCCCGTAACGCCGCCGGACAGCTGGAGGGCGCGCTGAGCCGCAGCGTGGCGGCGGTATATGACGCGCTGATGGATGTGACCAGCCGGTTTTACGCCATCGTGGACTATCCGGACGAGGACATTGAGGATCTGCAGCGGCCCCGGCTGCTGGACACGCTGCGCCGCAGCGAGGAGACCCTCTCGGCGCTGCTGGCCACCTATGACCGAGGACAGCTGATGAAGCAGGGCGTGCCCACGGTGCTGCTGGGCAAACCCAATGTGGGAAAGTCCTCCCTGCTCAATGCGCTGCTGGGATATGACCGGGCCATCGTCACCGACGTGGCAGGCACCACCCGGGACACCGTGGAGGAAAAGCTGGCGCTGGGCCATGTGCTGCTGCGGCTGACCGACACGGCGGGCATCCGGGAGACCGGCGACGCCGTGGAGCAGCTGGGCGTGGCGCGCAGCCGCAAAGCGGCGGAGCAGGCGGCGCTGGCCATTTTGCTGCTGGACGGCTCCGCGCCGCCGGATGAGCAGGATGAGGCGGCCATGGCCGTGGCGGAAACCGTTCCCCATCTGCTGGTGGCGGTCAACAAGAGCGATCTGCCCCGGCGGATGGATTTAAAAGCGCTGGAGG
Source organism: uncultured Oscillospiraceae bacterium (assembly GCA_902475745.1). GTDB lineage: Bacteria > Bacillota > Clostridia > Oscillospirales > Oscillospiraceae > Vescimonas. The sequence continues at coordinate 27,083 of CABSAW010000013.1, read as the reverse complement.
CTCGCTTTGGCCGGGTGCTGCCGCTGTGCGCCAAAACCGGCGAGGGTCTGGCGGCGCTGGAGCAGGCGGTGGCCCAGCTGTTCCCGGCCGGGACACAGGCGCAGGGCCAGCTGCTGACCAACGCGCGGCAGGCCGACGCGGTGCGCCGGGCGCTGGAGGGCGTACAGCACGCCCGCGCCGCGCTGGAGGCGGGCATGACGCCCGACGCCGTGCTGACCGATACCGAGGGTGCGCTGGAGGCGCTGGGTGAGCTGAACGGAAAACACATCCGGGAGGATCTGGTGGACACCATCTTCTCCCGATTCTGCGTAGGAAAGTGAGGAGCGGCCTATGGACTGGCTGGAACTGAAGATCGACACCTCCCCCGCCGGGATCGAGGCGGTGACGGAGCTGCTGGAGGAGCAGGGCGTCAGCGGCGTGATCATCGACGACGCACGGGATTTCAAGGATTTTATGGCCCACAATCAGGCTTACTGGGACTATGTGGACGATGCGCTGGTGCGGGAAAAGCAGGGTCTGAGCCGGGTAACCTTTTATGTGGAAAACTCGCCGGCGGGCTACGGCATGATCGCCGCCGTCCGCATGGCCATGCATGAGCTGAAGCAGCACCATCCGGAATACGCGCCGCTGCTGCTGACCATGGCCAACGTGAAGGACGAGGACTGGGAGAATAACTGGAAGAAGTTCTATAAACCTATGGAGATTGGCGAAAGGCTGCTGGTAATCCCCGCGTGGGAGCAGGCCGATCCCGGGCAGCGGGTGACGCTGACGCTGAACCCGGGCCTGACCTTCGGCACCGGCAGCCACGCCACCACCCGCCTGTGCCTGACGGCGCTGGAGGAGCGCATCCACGGCGGCGAACGGGTGCTGGATCTGGGGTGCGGCAGCGGCATTCTGTCCATTGCCGCGCTGCGGCTGGGCGCACAGAGCGCCTTTGCCTGCGACATCGATGAAAAGTGCATCGACGTGGCCTATGAAAACGCGGCCCTGAACGGCATCGGCCGGGACCGTCTGACCGTGCGGCAGGGAGACGCCACCCGGGAGGGCGCGCTGCGCGACGCCATCGGCACCGGCTATGACGTGGTGGTGGCCAACATTGTGGCAGACGTGATCATCTCTCTTGCCCCGCAGGTGCGGCACTTTCTGAAAAAGGACGGCTGGTTCCTGACCTCCGGCATCATCGACCAGCGCGCCGGCGAGGTGGCCGCGGCACTGAGGGCCGCCGGCTGGGACATTGTCAAAGAAAGCGCCAGCGAAGGCTGGTTCTGCTATGTGTGCCGCTGACAGGCGCGGCGAAAGGAGTACGATTTTTTATGAAGCAATATGACGTGATCATCATCGGCGCCGGCCCCGGCGGCATTTTCTCCGCCTATGAGCTGGCCAAGCGCAAGCCGGAATGGAAGGTGGCCGTTCTGGAGGCGGGCAATCCGCTGGAAAAGCGCCGCTGTCCCATCGACGGGGTAAAGGTAAAGTCCTGCATCCACTGCAAGACCTGCGCCATTATGAACGGCTTCGGCGGCGCCGGCGCCTTCTCTGACGGCAAGTACAACCTGACCAACGAGTTCGGCGGCACGCTGTACGAGTACATCGGCAAGCAGAAGGCCATGGAGCTGATGCGCTACGTGGACGACATCAACGTGGCCTGCGGCGGCGCGGGCACCAAGCTGTACTCCACGGCGGACAGCGGTTTCAAGCGGCTGTGCCTGCAAAATAACCTGCACCTGCTGGACGCCTCCGTGCGCCATCTGGGCACGGACATCAACTACAAGGTGCTGGAAAATCTGTACGCCCAGCTGAAGGAGCACGTGGAGTTCCACTTCCTGACGCCGGTGAAGGCGTTGAATGTGACCGGGGACGGCACCTACGAGGCGGAGACGGACAAGGGCACCTTCGTGGGGCGCAAGTGCATCATCTCCGTGGGGCGCAGCGGCAGCAAGTGGATGGAGTCCGTGTGCGACGCGCTGGACATCCCCACCAAGTCCAACCGGGTGGACATCGGCGTGCGGGTGGAGCTGCCCGCCGAGGTGTTCGCCCCCATCACCGACGAGCTGTACGAGAGCAAGATCGTCTATAAGACCGAGAAGTATCAGGACAAGGTGCGCACCTTCTGCATGAATCCCAAGGGCGCGGTGGTCAACGAGAATACCAACGGCATCGTCACCGTCAACGGCCACAGCTATGAAGACCCCGCCCTGCACACGGAGAACACCAACTTCGCCCTGCTGGTATCCAAGCACTTTACTGAGCCGTTCCGGGACAGCAACGGCTATGGCGAGAGCATTGCCCGCCTCTCCAACATGCTGGGCGGCGGCGTGATGGTGCAGCGCTTCGGCGACCTGATCCGGGGCCAGCGCTCCACCCCCAAGCGCATCGAAAAGGGCTTCATGACCCCCACGCTGGCGGCCACCCCCGGCGATCTGAGTCTGGTGATGCCCAAGCGGATCCTGGACGGCATCATCGAGATGATCTACGCCCTGGACAAGATCGCCCCCGGCACCGCCAGCGACGACACGCTGCTCTACGGTGTGGAGGTGAAGTTCTACAACATGGAGGTGGCGCTGGACGAGCATCTGGAGACCCCCCACAAGGGTCTGTTCGTCATCGGCGACGGCAGCGGCGTGACCCATTCTCTGTCCCACGCCAGCGCCAGCGGCATTTTCGTGGCCCGATATCTGGCGGAAACCGAAGCGGAATAACGCGTATATAAAAGGATATGAAAAAGAGAGCCTTGCGGCTCTCTTTTTCATATCTATGGCTCCAGATTTTCTTCCCGGAACAGCGGCGAGGTAAAAAACTCATCCAAGCCCACCGACAGTCCCTGACACAGCTCGTGCACCACCCGCAGCTTCACCGAATCATAGGCACAGTTGACCACATTGCCGATGGTCGATTTCGGCACACCGCTTTTCAGGAACAGCTGATACTGCGTCATATTCTTTTCCGCCAACAGCTCTGTCAACCTCCGGCTGACGGCCTCGTTCAGCTTCATACTCCATCACCGTCCCTGTTGCTGTACGGCCATTATAGGAAGCTTTTGCAAAAATTTAGTCCATGCAACTGTACTATTCAAGCAAGTTGTGCTATACTGAATGCATCAAAAAGGAGGGAGAGCACATGAAACAGCTAACCATTACCATCGATGATTTTCTGTATGATTTTTACCGGAAAATCGGGAACAACGTGGGGAAAACGCCGGAAATGACCATCGAGGACGCGCTTCTCCGTCTGGCCGGGGAACTATCTATGGAGGCAATCAGCAAAAAAGGCAGAACAATACGATGAGGCGGCTGCCCCCTGTGTAAAAAAGAGAGCCGTGCGGCTCTCTTTTTTCTTCTCTATCTGCTCTATAGGGTCTCTATGCCCCCTATGTCCCCCGGGCGGCGCGGCCCTTGGGGATGCGGATGGTCAGCAGGATCTCGCTGTCGGTATCCCGGCGGCCCAGATCGGCGTTGACCCCGCTTTGCCGCATCAGCTGAAAGCTGCGGTCGATGCTGTTGAGAAACAGCCGCACATCCTTGATGATGTAGGTGGCGCTGCGCGCAGGGACAGGCTTCTCCGCCAGCAGCTGCTCCACATATTCCTCCGTCCGGGCCACATTCATCTGCCGCCGCACGATCTCCGCCAGCGCCGACAAGCGGGCCTCCTCATCCGGCAGACGCAGCAGCGCCCGGGCATGGCGCTCCGTCAGGCCGCTCTGGCGCAGCGCCTGACGCACCGGCTCCGACAGGCGCAGCAGCCGCAGCTTATTGGCCACGGCGGACTGGGATTTGCCCAGCTTTTCCGCCGCCTGCTCCTGACTGAGCCCGTAGCGGCTAATGAGCCGGGCGATGGCGGCGGCCTCCTCGAAGCAGTCAAGATCCCGGCGCTGCAAATTCTCGATCAGCGCCAGCATGCCGGCATCCTGCTCGTCCACCTGTGCCACCAGACAGGGCACCTCCCGCAGGCCCGCCATGGCGGCGGCCCGCATGCGCCGCTCGCCGGCAATGAGCTGATAGCCGTCCTCCACCCGGCGCACCGTCAGCGGCTGAAGGATCCCATAGGCGCGGATGCTGTCGGCCAGCTCGCGCAGCGCCGCCTCGTCAAAGCGGCGGCGGGGCTGCTGGGGATTGGGCCGCAGCCGCGCCAGCGGTATGTACTGCACGCGCCGGGACAGAAAGTCTCCCGTTCGGCGGTTTTTCATGGCTGTTCCCTCCTTTTTCCACATTGTACGCCGTCTGCCGCGCGGATGGCGGCGAACGGCGTCGGCGCGGCGGAAAAAAAGCAGCCGTTTCGCAAAAACGGCTGCTTTTTCTTCTGTTAACCGGTCTTTTCCCCGCTCTATGCCGCGGGCGCGGGGCGTCACATCTGCTTGCGGCGCAGCTTGCGGATGTCCTCGCCGAAGAAAGGCAGGATGTGATACTCCCCCTCCAACCGGGACTGCACCTGCGGCGAGTACCGCTCGCCCAGCTGGCGGGGCGTCAGGTTGGTGTTGATCACCGTCCGCCCGCCGCTGATGAGCCGGCCGTTTACCAACTGGTACAGGGCGCTCTGGACAAAGCTGGTGACCATCTCTGCGCCCAGATCGTCGATGATCAAAAGGTCGCACTGCTGATAGCGCTGCACATCCTCCCGGGCGGCGGGAGAGTCGTCAGGCCGGAATTTCTCCTCCTCCATCTGGGAAAAGATATGCTCCGCCGTGTCGTATACCACGCTGAAGCCCCGCTCGCTGACCACCCGGGCGATGCAGGCGGAGAGAAACGTCTTGCCCAGCCCCGGCTGACCCATCAGCAGCAAATTGTCGCTGCGCAGGGAAAACTGCCGGGCGTAGTCCTGACAGACATCGTAGTTGCGCTCCATATTTTCCCGGGGGGAGAGCTTCCGCTCGCCCCGGTCCGTGCTGTACCAGTCGAAGGAAAAGGTTTCAAAGCTCTGGCTGCCCAGATCCAGCATACGGGACAGCTCGGAGAGCTGCAAGCGCTTGTAGTACTCCCGCAGGCAGCGGCACACCTGCGCGTTGTGATACCCGGTGTCGCCGCACAGGGGGCAGGCAGGCTTTTCCTCCAGATAGTCCTCCGGATAGCCCATCCCCTTCAGCAGGGCGGCCCGCTCTCGCTGCAATTCCAGATTTTCGTCCCGCAGCACCCGCACAGCCGGCAGCGGATCCGTGCCGCGGCGCAGCGCCGAGGCGATCAGCTTGGGCATGGTGGCGCGCAGCTGCTGCTCGATCTCGTGCAGCCGCGGCTCGGCGTCATAGAGGCGGCGGCGCCGCTGGTTGAAGTCCGCCTCACGGCGCTGCTTGTCCTCCTCGAACCGGGCCAGCGCCTGACGCATGATACGTCCGTCATATGCCATATTGGGCCCTCCTTTACAGATACTCGTCCATCCAGTCGGTCTTTCCGCCGGCGGGTGCGGCGTTCTTTGGCTTCTGCTCGCCGCGCTCCACCTCTTCCGCCGTGTGCCAGCCCTGCGCATGCCAGCGGCGCAGGATCCCGTTGAGATAGCGCCAGTTCAGTTCCTTTTTATAAAATACCGTTTTGTCATAGGCCAGCGCCACCGCATCCGGGGTAAATCCCATGTCGATCCAGTCCAGTATATAGCGCTGCTCGCTGTCCACCGGCGCCCGGTTTCCCAATTGCAGCACCTGCATGTAGGCGGCGGTCTTTTCCAGCTTGCGGGCGTAGTCGCTGAGATAGCGCCCGGCGCTGTCCTGATCGCAGATGCCCAGGCGCACCCAATAGGCCCCCTCCTTCTCGATCTGCCGCAGCGTGGGGCGGCGGCCCGGGCCAAAGCGGCGGGCCGTCCGCTCGATGCAGTGGCACACCAGCAGGTAGATCACATCCACCGGCAGCCCCATATCGTCATACAGGCCCGCCAGAATTTGCAGCTCGGCGGTTCTCAGCTTTTTGCCCAGCCGTTCCTCTACCTGCGGCACCAGCATCTGAAAGCCGCCGTCGCTCTCCAGCAGGTCGGCCAGCTCCTCAGCGGAATAGGAACGCCGTTCCTCCGCCGCCGGTTCCGGCGGCGCGGCACGCTGCAAAAGGCCCATGTCCTGCAGGGCCGATTCGGCGGCGGCGCACCGCAGCTGGCTCCAGTGCAGCCTTTCCGCCAGCGCCTCGGGGGTAACGGGGCCGTCCAGCCGCTGCAGCAGCAGGTATAAAAGCGCCGCATCGCCGCTGCCGCCATGCACCAGCGCGTCTACCTGCGCGGCGGAGAGCACCACGCTCTTTTCCTGTCCCCGTGTGATATAGCCCGCCATGGTGATCTCCTCCTCTCCTGATCTGGCGATTTAATTGCCTCCCATTGCTGTTGTTCCGCGCTGGCGGCGCGACCTACTTTTGTCAACAGTGACAAAAGTAGGCAAAAGCACCGGAAGGAACCTCCGGTTCCTTCACCTCCCGGCGCGCTATGCGTTGTGCGAATCTGTATGTTTTTACCACACGATCACGCGAGATTTTCATTTTCGCTCTGTAAAAAGGATCGTCTCTGCACCAGCGCCGCTGCCGCTGATGCCTACACCGAACAGCACTGTTTTCTCTACCGTTGCACCAGCCAGCGGCAGCGACGCAGGAAGAAAGTCGATACGTCATACGAAGCGATAGCAACCACCCTTCGCAATCGCGTGGTAAACGGCAGCCAATACATACACGGTACACCGTGGGCGAATTCTTAAACCGCAGGTTTAAGTGGCGTTTTTGGGGAGCGATCCGAGCGCTGCCTGTGGCAGATACAGCGAGGTGAGCGAGTGGCAGCGGTCAAAATTTCAAGTGCCCGCCCCAAGGCAGCGCAGAAATTTTGGGCACCGCAACAGGTAATTGCCGCCATGAGCAAAAGTACCTCGCGGCCAAGGCCGCGAAACGCCGCTGCATCCCAGCAGGGCAAAATAATTCTCCCCTATTCTACACGAAAACTCCCCTTTCGTAAAGCGCCCGGGCGACGATTTTCGGAAATTTACAGAAAGTTCTTCCACCGGTATGAATTTGTGGTATAATGGATTCTGTATCAGTATGAGTATATCATAGGAGGACTTTACCATGGCGAACCGTGTGACGATGACGATCTGCGGCCAGGATTACACCCTTGTGGCCGATGAAAGCGCCGCCTATATGCAAAAGGTGGGCACGCTGGTGGATGAGAAGATGACGGAGCTGATGGCCGATGCCCATGTCAGCCGCTACGATGCGGCGGTGCTGGCCGCCATCAATCTGGCCGACGAGCTGATCAAGCAGCAGGACGGCGGCGAAAACCTGCGCCGCCAGCTGAAAACCTATCTGGACGAGGCCACCGCCGCCAAGAACGAGGTCAGCGAGCTGAAGCGCCAGCTGTTCAAGGCTCAGCAGCGGGGGAATAACGGCAAATGATGGAGCTGCTTTCTCCCGCCGGCTCCCGCGCCTCGCTGGAGGCGGCGGTGCAGGCCGGGGCCGACGCGGTGTATATGGGCTTTGGCGCCTTCAACGCACGGCGCAGCGCCAAAAACTTCACCGATGCGGAATTTGCCGACGCGGTGGCTTACTGTCACCTGCGGGGCGTTCGGGTATTCCTGACGCTCAACACCCTGCTGACAGACCGTGAGCTGCCCCAAGCCGCCGAGGTGCTGCGAAAGGCCTCCGGGATGGGGGTGGACGCAGTGCTGGTGCAGGACTGGGGCGCGCTGACCCTGGCGCAGGCGGTGACCCCCGATCTGCCCATTCACGCCAGCACCCAGATGAGCCTCTTTACCCCCGGCGCCGCCCGCTGGGCGGAGGGCTTAGGCATGGAGCGGGTGGTGCTGGCCCGCGAGCTGTCCCGGGAGGATATCGCCGCCGTCTGCCGCGGCTGCGGCGCGGAGATCGAGGTGTTCGTCCACGGGGCACTGTGCATGTGCTATTCCGGCCAGTGTACCATGAGCGCCCTTATCGGCCAGCGCAGCGGAAACCGAGGGGCCTGCGCCCAGCCCTGCCGCCTGCCCTACGGGGTCAACGGCCCGTGTAAGAATCAATTCCCCCTGAGCCTGAAGGATGCCAATTTATCGGATTACCTGCAGGAGCTGTCGGACATGGGGGTGGCCTGCCTGAAGCTGGAGGGCCGCATGAAGCGGCCGGAGTATGTGGCGGTGGTCACGGCCATTTACCGGCGGCTTATCGATGAAAAGCGCCGCCCCACGGCGGAGGAGCGCCGCGCCCTGGAGCAGGCCTTCTCCCGCAGCGGCTTTACCGACGGGTACTATCTGCACCGGAAGGGCCCGGCCATGTTCGGCACCCGTCCGGAGAATGCCCCGGAGCCTAAGGAGCTGTTTCAGGAGGCCCGGCGGCTTTATGAAAACGGCGAACATAAAAAGATCCCCATCACCCTGCACGCGGAGATCCGGGCAGACCGGAGCGCCGCGCTGACAGCCAGTGACGGCCTTCACACCGTCACCGTTACCGGCCCTGTGCCGGAGACGGCACGGAACCGGGCGCTGAGCGCGGAGGAGGCGGCGGAGCGGCTGCAAAAAACCGGCGGCACCGTGTTCCGGTGCGATGCGGCGGAGGCGGTGGTCGAGCCGGGGCTGATGCTGAGCGCGGCGGCCCTTAACGGCCTGCGGCGCGACGCGCTGGAGGCACTGGCGGCAGAGCGGACGGCTGTACCGCCGCGCCGCTGTCTGCCGGATGCGCCGCTGCCGGAGGGCGAGACCTTCTCCCCTGCCGCGCCGGTGCTGACCTGCTCCATCGCCCGCCCGGAACAGCTGACCGACGCGATAGCCGAGAGCGCGGAGGCGGTCTATGTGCCCATCGAGCTGCTGGGGCAGCTGGCGGACTATCGGGGACGGGCCAAGCTGTGCGCTCTGCTGCCCCGGGTATGGCGCAGCGGCGACGAGGCGCTCTTCCGGAGGATTCTGGAAAGCAACCCCGCCCTTTCTGCCGTTGCCATCGGCAACGCGGGCCACATGGCCATTGTGGAGGGGCTGCCCCTTGAGAAGTGGGGCGACTTCGGCCTGAACGTGTTCAACTCCCGCGCCGTGGCCTTCTGGCGGGCGCAGGGGCTTGAGAGCGTAACCGTCTCCTTCGAGCTGCGCCACCAGCAGGTGCGGGAGCTGACCAAGTATCTGCCCTGCGAGGCCATCGTCTATGGCCGCCTGCCGCTGATGATCACGGAAAACTGCATGATCGGCAACGCCGGCGGCTGCCGCGGCGACAAGCATCTGTGCCGCGGTGACAACAGCCTGACCGACCGTACCGGTGCCCGGTTCCCCCTGCTGGGGCAGTTCGGCTGCCGCTGCGAGGTGGAGAATAGCCGGGTGCTGTTTCTGGCGGACAAGCCGGAGTGGCGGCGCTGCGGCCTGGCCCGGGCACGGCTGCGCTTTACCACCGAAAGCCCTGCCCAGTGCGAGGCGGTGCTGCGGCGCTATCAGGGCGAGAGTGACTGGACGCCGGAGGAATATACCCGCGGCTTATTCTATCGCGGCGTGGAGTGAGCGTCGTTTTGTGCTTCCCGCCGCGGCGGACGCACAAATCCGTTTCCAATCCGTAATATCCATACGCTTTAATACAATCTGTAATCAATTTTCAGGAGAAAAACCCATGATTTTAAAGATAAAACCCCTTTCGCCCAAGATCGGCGATACCATTCCCATGCCCCGCTTCGCCACCCCCGGCAGCGCCGCCATGGACCTTTGCGCCTGCATCGATGCCGATGTGGTGCTCAGGGCCGGGGCACGGCAGGTGCTGCCCACCGGCATCGCCATCGCCCTGCCTGACGCCGGGCATGTGGCGCTGATCTGCGCCCGCAGCGGCCTTGCCGCCCGCCACGGCATCACCATGGCCAATGGCGTGGGGGTGATCGACAGCGATTACCGGGGTGAGCTGCTGGTGGCCCTGTACAATGAATCGGACACGGATTACACCATCCGCGATGGCGACCGGATCGCCCAGCTGATGGTGCTGCCGGTGGTGCAGCCCACGCTGGAGGTGACCGCGGCGCTGGATGATACGCAGCGGGGTCAGGGCGGCTTCGGCTCTACGGGAAGGTGAGGGGCGATGGCAAAGATCATTCTGGCCTCCGGCTCTCCCCGGCGGCAGGAGCTGCTGGGCCGCATTGGCATCCGGGATTTTCAGATCTCCGTGCCGCAGGTGGAGGAGGTCTGCCCGGAGGGGCTGACACCCCAGGAAACCGTGTGCCATATCTCCCGGCAGAAATCCGCCGCCGTGGCCTCCGGGCCGGAGGATATCGTCATCACGGCCGACACCATGGTGTTTCTGGATGACAAGCGTCTTGGAAAGCCCCGGGATGAGGCGGACGCCCTGCGGATGCTGTCGGCCTTGCAGGGGCGCAGCCATCTGGTGTGCACCGGCGTGACGGTGCGGCAGGCGGACACGCTGCTCACACGCGCCCAGACCACGCAGGTCTGGTTCCGCCCGGCCTCAGAAGCGGAGCTGAAAGCCTACATCCGCAGCGGCGAGCCCATGGACAAGGCCGGGGCTTACGGCGTGCAGGGGCTGGGGGCGCTGCTGGTAGAGCGTATCGACGGCGACTTTTTCAACGTGATGGGCCTGCCGGTGGTGCTGCTGAGCCGTATGCTGGCCCAATTCGGCGTAACGCTGCTGTAAGGAACGGTATTCTATGAAACGATTTATTGCCAAATACGGTATCTGGCTGCTGGGTGGGCTGGCTGTGATGGTGGTGGCGCTGTGCGTTATTTCCGCCCTCAGCTCCGGCACGCCGCTGCTGCGCAATATCGCCGGTGTGATCGCCTCTCCCTTTCGTTCGGCGGGCGCGGCGGTATCCGGCTGGGTGGACAGCATCGACGACCACTTTGACCGGGTGGACAGCCTGCAGGAGGAAAACGACGCCCTGCGCGCACAGGTGGCGGAGCTGGAGCGCCAGCTGCGCAACGCCCAGAAGGACAGCGAGGAAAACCGCCGGTTGCGGAACCTGCTGGAGCTGGCCAGCCAGCGGCGGGATCTGAAAACCGTGTCGGCCCGGGTGTCGGAGCGCTCGGTCAGCAACTGGGCCAGCACCATCACCCTGAACCGGGGCACCGCCGCCGGCATCGCCATCGGCAACTGCGCCATTGACGAATACGGCAATCTGGTGGGCGTGGTGACGGACGCGGGCATGAACTGGTGCACCGTGACCACCGTGCTGGATACCTCCAGCTCCATTGGCGCCACGGTGTTCCGCACCGAGCAGGTAGCGGTGGCCCAGGGTAAGCTGGGCCTGATGAGCGATGGGCAGCTGTCCCTGACCTATCTTGAGGACGCCGATACGCTGATCAGCGGCGATCTGGTGGTGACCTCCGGGCTGGGCGGCTACTACCCGGCCGGTCTTTCCATCGGCACGGTGACGGAGCTGCGCACCGATGCCGGCGGCCTGACTCAGTACGCCGTGGTGACGCCCAAGGCCAACATTACCCATCTGACGCAGGTGTTCCTCGTCACCGAATTCGACGTGGTGGAGTAAGGCCATGACACAACGACTGATTACCATCAAGTGGACGCTGTACGGCATGTGGACGCTGCTGTTCCTGCTGGTGCAGCAGCTGGTGATGCCCTATCTGCACATAGCAGGCGTTCACCCTTTTCTCCTGCCGATGCTCAGCGCCGTGGCAGCCTCGCTGGAGGGCAAGCGGGAGGGGCCGCTGTTCGGCTTCGTGCTGGGGCTGGTGTGCGACACACTGATTACCGGCGCGTTCCCCTGCTTCTACGCCATCGCCCTGCTGGCCTGCGCCGCCGCGGCAGGCTTTGCCGCCCGGCATATCATCATGCCGGGGCTTATCTGCTCGCTGACGGTTTCGGCGGCGGCGCTGCTGCTGACGGGCCTGCTGAACGCACTGGCCTTTCTCTATCGTTTCGATACGCCCCTGCGCTCGGCGCTGTGGCTGATGGTCCGCGAGGTGCTGGTCTCGCTGCCCTTTTCCATTCTGATCCATCTGGCATTTTTCCGCGTACACCGCCGCTTCGCCGGACGCTGAGCCCTGAAAGGAGCGCCTTTCCATGATAAAATCTCCCCGTCCCGCCCGCAGCCGCCTATTTGCGCTGGCTCTTGCGCTGGGACTGATGCTGCTGCTGTTTCTCGTGGCGCTGTATGATGCCCAGATCCTGCACGGCAGCGAAAACCGGGCCAAATCCATCGCCTCCAACGCGACCCGTGAATCTGTGGAGGCACGCCGCGGCGTATTGACCGACCGGAACGGCAAGGTGCTGGTGTCCAACCGGCTGGCCTATACCCTGACGCTGAGCAAAACTGGCTTTGCCGATGACGCCGCCTTTAACGACGCCATTTGGCGGCTGATCGCCCTGTGTCAGGAAAACGACACCGACTGGGTGGATACGCTGCCCCTGTCAAAATCCTCCCCCTTCCTCTATCTGGCCTCCCGGCACGAGGAGGACTTTACCGCCTTTCTCAAGAAGGCGGAGCTGAGCGATGAGCTGACCGCGCCGCAGATGCTTGACGCGCTGCGCCGGCTGTTCGCAATCGATACGCGCTATTCCGATGGGCAGGCGCGGCTGATCGCCGGCGTCCGCTATGAGCTGTATCGCCGCAGCAGCTACGTTTTTGTGGAGGACGCCTCTACCCAGCTGATCTCCCAGATCACCGACGGGCACTTCCTCGGCGTAACCACGGGCCAGTCCTCCCTGCGGGAGTATAACACCACCGCCGCCGCCCACATTCTGGGCCGTATCTCCCGCATCTACGCCGAGGACTGGGCGGAATACCGGGACAAGGGCTACTCCATGGATGCGCTGGTGGGTGAGAGCGGCGCGGAGAAGGCCTTTGAGGAATGGCTGCGGGGCAAAAACGGCACCCGCCTTGTCACCACCGACGACAAGGGCAAGATCACCGGCGAGGTGTATGTTGAAGAGCCAAAGCCCGGCAGCACCGTGGCGCTGACGCTGGATCTGGATCTGCAAACCGCCACCGAAGAAGCCCTTTCCACCACCATCGAGGGCATGATCGACAAGGACAGCGACCAGCGGGGCGGCGCGGCCGCCGTGGTAAAGGTCGGCACCGGCGAGGTGCTGGCGCTGGCCTCTTACCCCAGCTTCGATCTGTCCACCTTCGGCCAGGAATACAACAACCTGCTGGCTGACGAGCGCCTGCCCATGTTCAACCGCGCCGTGAACGGCACCTATGCCCCCGGCTCCACCTTCAAGATGGTCACGGCGGTGGCGGCGCTGGAATCCGGCATCATCACCCCCTCGTCCACCATTCAGGACAAGGGCGTGTATACCTTCTACGAATATCCCCAGCCCCAGTGCTGGGTTTGGCGGATGGGCTATACCCACGGCCGCGTGGATGTGTCGCAGGCCATCACCGTTTCGTGCAACTACTTCTTCTATGAGGTGGGCCGCCTGACCGGTATCCAGACCATTGACGACTATGCCCTGCAATTCGGACTGGGCAGCTCCACCGGCATCGAGATCGGCGACAGCCGCGGCGCGCTGGCCTCGCCGGAATATGCCGAGGCCCACGATCTGGAGTGGACTGACGGCCAGACGCTGACCGCCGCCATCGGCCAGTCCTACAACCTGTTTACCCCCCTGCAATTGGCCAACTACATCGCCACGCTGGTGGGCGGCGGCCAGCATTATCAGGCCCATCTTCTCAAAAGCGTCAAGACCTATGATAACAGCAAGCTGCTGTACGTCTATGACGAGGATCCCCTCAATGTGGTGGAGATGTCCGACGCCACCATCAGCGCCGTGACCCGGGGCATGCACAATCTGACCACCGGCTCGCTGGCCGGCGCTTTCGACAAGTGCGTGGTCTCCGCCGGCGCCAAAACCGGCTCGGCTCAGGTGGGCACCGAAATCGCCAACGGCGTGTTCGTGGCCTATGCCCCCTATGAAAACCCGGAAATCGCCGTTGCCATCGTCATTGAAAAGGGCGGCGCCGGCGCGGCGCTGGCCTCCACCGCCGTGGAGATCATCAACGCCTATTTTGCTGACCATGTGGCCGGCGGCGATGTGACCGGTGAGAATACCCTGCTGAAGTAAGACCCGCACTTTCCCGATTCATCCAAATTCACTGTTTTAAGAGAGTTCCCTATGACCATTTTCAATTCCCGCGACACCTATTATAAATCCCCCTTCGGCGCCGTCAGCTGCGGCACGGACGTTTCCTTTACCGTGACGCCGGGCCCCGAGTACTGCGCCTGCTCCCTGCTGACAGCAGACGAATTTGCCGCCCGGCGTCAGGAGCTTCCGCTTACCCCCTGCCCCGGCGGCTTTTCCGGCGTGCTGACCGCGCCGGATACCCCCGAGCTGGTGTGGTACACCTTCCGCCTGACCGGCGCGGACGGTCAGGCCGTCTTTCTGGGCCGCAACGGTCTGGGCGGCGAGGCCGACCGTCAGCCGTGGCAGCTGACCGTATATGAGGATCGTCCCACTCCCGAATGGTTCGGTGAAGGCGTGACTTATCAGATTTTCCCGGACCGCTTTTGCCGCCTGACCCCGCCTGACCCCAAGGGGCTGCTGGGCTGCCGCACGGTACACGACCGGTGGGACGAGCCGCCCCGCCTTGGCCCCGATCCGCTGACAGGCCGCTGGAACAGCGACTTCTTCGGCGGCAGTCTGGCCGGCATTTGCAGCAAGCTGGACTATCTCCAGAGCCTGTCGGTCACCACGCTGTACCTCAACCCCATCTTTTACGCCGCCAGCTGCCACCGGTACGACACGGCGGATTACCGGATGATCGACCCCATGCTGGGCACGGAGGAGGACTTTCGTACCCTGTGCGCCGAGGCGAAAAAGCGGGGCATCCGGGTGATGCTGGACGGCGTATTCAACCACACCGGAGACGACAGCCGCTACTTTAACCGCCACGGCTTTTTCGATACCCCCGGCGCTTATCAGAGCATGGAATCCCCTTGGTACGACTGGTTTTGCTTCCAGCACTGGCCCGACAAGTACGACGCGTGGTGGGGCATCGACACCCTGCCCGCCGTCAACGAAGGCGCGGCCTCCTACCGGGATTTCATCATCCGGGGACAGGATAGCGTCATCCGCCACTGGCTGCGCTGCGGCGCTTCCGGCTGGCGGCTGGATGTGGCCGACGAGCTGCCGGATGATTTCATTCAGGAGATCCGCGCCGCCATGGAGGCGGAAAACCCGGACGCCTATCTGCTGGGCGAGGTATGGGAGGACGGCAGCAACAAGATCGCCTATTCCCAGCGCCGCCGCTACCTGCTGGGCCGGGAGACCCACGGCTTGATGAACTATCCCCTGCGCACCGCGGCCCTGGCCTACCTGCGGGGCGGCAGCGCCGCCGCTTTTCGGGACACCATGGAGGAGCTGCGGGAGAACTACCCCCCTGCCGCCTTCTATGGCGGGCTGAACATTCTGGGCACCCACGACACCCCGCGCATTCTGACGCTGCTGGGAGCCGATGAGATACCGCAGGACAAGGCGGAACGCGCCGCCTTCCGTCTGACCCCTGCCCAGCGGCAAACCGGTCTGCGCCGCCTGACGCTGGCCGCCATGCTGCTATACACCTTCCCCGGCTCCCCCACCGTCTACTATGGCGATGAGGCAGGCATGGAGGGCTTTGAGGACCCCATGAACCGCCATACCTTCCCGTGGGAACGGGAGAACGGCCAGCTGCTGGCGCTGTATCGCACGCTGGGCGCTTTGCGCTGCCGGCGGCTCTCTCTCCAAAAGGGGGATATCACCTACCTGACGGCCGATGACGGCCTGCTGATCTATTCCCGCCGCTGGCAGGACGAGGTCACCTATACGCTGCTGAACACCGGCTCGCTTACCCGGACGGTCACGCTGCCTTGGCCCGGTGCGGCGGCCCGGGACGCCGTGAGCCTACAGCAGTTTCTGGTGCGGGACGGCCAGCTGCATCTGGAGCTGCCCCCTTGCGATGGCCTTGTGTTGATCTGACCCTTGCGGGAGGATGTTTCACGTGAAACATCCTCCCTTTTTTCGTATCCTCCGTGTTTCACGTGAAACATTAAGGCAAAATTTTTACAAAATTCATCAAGCACCGTTGAAAAAAGTATTGAAAGCTCTCTAGTTTGTGGTATACTGAATTCATTACTGAATGTGAGGAAGAAACCGTGGCAAAGATTATAGCGATCGTGAATCAGAAAGGCGGCGTGGGAAAGACCACCACCTGCGTCAATCTGGCAGCAGCCGTGGCCCAGCAGGGCAAGCGGGTGCTGCTGTGCGACTTTGATCCGCAGGCCAACGCCACCAGCGGCATGGGCGTGGATAAAACCGTGTCAAACGGCATTTATGACGTGATTATCAACGAGATGGACACGGAAAAGGCCATCGTCTCCACCCCCTATGGCGACGTGCTGCCCAGCAGCAAGGCGCTGGCTGGCGCCGGCGTGGAGCTGATCAACATGGCCGACCGGCAGTTCCTGCTGAAGCGGGCCCTCAGCCGTGTGGCGCAGCGGTACGACTTTATTTTTATCGACTGTCCGCCCTCTCTGGAGCTGCTGACGCTTAATGCGCTGTGCGCCGCCCACTCCCTGCTGGTGCCGGTGCAGGGCGAATATTTTGCGCTGGAGGGTCTCAGCGACCTGATGAACACGGTGCGTCTGGTGCGGCGCAGCATGAACCCGGAGCTGGCCATCGAGGGCGTGCTGCTGACCATGTATGACGGGCGCACCAACCTGAATATTCAGGTGGCGCAGGAGATCAAGCGGTTCTTCCCCGGCAAGGTCTATGCCACCGTGATCCCCCGCAACGTGCGGCTCAGCGAAGCCCCCAGCCACGGAAAACCCATCTGCGGCTATGACCGCACCTGCCGCGGCGCGGACGCCTATGCCGCGCTGGCTGCGGAGTTTTTGAAGAAAAACCCCTGACGGGCCTGTCCCCCGGGTGAAAGGAGTACAGAGCATATGGCGAACAAGAAGGGTCTGGGCAAGGGGCTGGACGCGCTGCTGGGCGATGATTTCGCCAGCGAGCAGGAGGTCAAGAGCAGCCTTTTTCTCCCCATTTCCCAAGTGGAGAGCTGCGCCGGACAGCCCCGAAAGCAGTTTGATCCCGAGGCGCTGGCCGATCTGGCGGATTCCATCCGGCAGCACGGCATCATCCAGCCGCTGACGGTGCGCAAGCTGCAATCCGGATACTATCAGATCATCGCCGGTGAGCGGCGCTGGCGGGCCGCCAGAATGGCGGGCCTAGCGCAGGTGCCGGTGGTGGTGATCGAGGCCGATGACCGCAAGGCCATGGAGCTGGCCATGATCGAAAACCTCCAGCGGGAGGATCTCAATCCTATTGAAGAGGCCGACGGCTATCGGGTGCTGATGGAGCAGTACGGCATGACGCAGGAGGAAACCGCCCAGCAGGTGGGAAAATCCCGCAGTGCCGTGGCCAACGCCCTGCGCCTGCTGCACCTGTGCGGCGAGGTTCGCACGCTGGTGGAGGAGGGCAAGCTGTCCGGCGGACACGCCCGGGCGCTGGTGCCGCTGACGGCGGAGCTTCAGAAGAAGGCAGCCGCCGCCATTATGAAGGACGCCCTGTCCGTGCGCCAGACCGAGCTGCTGGTCAAGCGGCTGAGCGCCGAAAAGGTGGAAAAGGCCGTCAAAACCGGCGGCGTGGACTACGCAGCTGAGGCCGCCCGGGAGCTGACTGCGCGGCTGGGCCGTCCCTGCAAGATCCTGACCGGCAAGAAGAAGGGCCGTATCGAGCTGGAGTACTACGGCGTGGACGATCTGAACGCCCTGCTGGATGCCCTGCATCAAATCAAAAAATAACTGTTTCACGTGAAACATTCCCCTCCCCCGCGGTGCGGGAAAGCAGTTCCCTGCGTAAAAGAATCCAAATCTGAAGATATAAGAGGTAATCCGTCATGCTTGACATCAAATTTGTCCGGGAGAACCCGGAAATCGTAAAGGAAAACATCCGCAAGAAGTTTCAGAACGCCAAGCTGCCGCTGGTGGATGAGGCCATCGCGCTGGATGCCCAGCGCCGTCAGGCCATCAACGAAGGCGAGGCGCTGAAGGCCGAGCGCAACAAGCTGTCCAAGGCCAACGGCCCCCTGTTCGGCAAGCTGAAAAAGTGCACCGACGAGGCGGAAAAGGCCGCCCTTCAGGCCCAGATCAACGCCAACAACGCCGCCGTCAAGGCGGACGCCGACCGTATGGCACTGCTGGAGGAGCAGAAGAATCAGGCGGAGGCCGCACTGAACAGGATCATGCTGGTGATCCCCCAGATCATCGACGAGAGCGTGCCCATCGGCCCGGATGACAGCTGCAACGTAGAAGTCGAGCGCTTCGGCGAGCCGAAAACCCCGGATTACGAGGTGCCCTACCACACCGACATTATGGAGCGCTTTGACGGTATTGATCTGGACGCGGCGGCCCGGGTGTCCGGCAGCGGTTTTTACTACCTGCTGGGCGATATTGCACGGCTTCACGAGGCGGTGCTGGCCTACGCCCGGGATTTCATGATCGACAAGGGCTTTACCTACTGCATCCCCCCCTTCATGATCCACGGCAACGTGGTGGAGGGCGTCATGAGCCAGACGGACATGGACGCCATGATGTACAAGATCGAGGGCGAGGATCTCTACCTCATCGGCACCAGCGAGCACTCCATGATCGGCAAGTTCATCGACCAGATCATCCCCGAGGACAAGCTGCCCCAGACCCTGACCTCCTACTCCCCCTGCTTCCGCAAGGAGAAGGGCGCCCACGGCATCGAGGAGCGCGGCGTCTACCGCATCCACCAGTTCGAGAAGCAGGAGATGATCGTGGTCTGCAAGCCCGAGGACTCCAAGAAGTGGTACGAGCAGATGTGGCAGTACAGCGTGGAGCTGTTCCGCTCGCTGGATATCCCCGTGCGGCAGCTGGAGTGCTGCTCCGGCGATCTGGCCGACCTGAAGTGCAAATCCTGCGACATCGAGGCGTGGTCTCCCCGGCAGCAGAAGTATTTTGAGGTCTGCTCCTGCTCCAATCTGGGCGACGCACAGGCCCGCCGCCTGAAGATCCGCTACAAGGACGCCGACGGCAAGATGCAGCTGTGCCACACGCTGAACAACACCGTGGTGGCGCCGCCCCGTATGCTCATCGCCCTGCTGGAGAACAACCTTCAGGCGGACGGCAGCGTGCTGGTGCCCAAGGTGCTGCATCCCTATATGGGCGGCAAAACCGTGCTGACCCCCACTCATTGACAACGATTCGTAATATTCTCGCATCATAACTATACGAAGCGTTATCTGGAGGATCGGGAAAATGAAAAAGCTACTTGCAGAATTTAAAGAATTTGCCATGAAGGGCAATGTGGTGGATATGGCCATCGGCGTTGTGATCGGCGGCGCCTTCGGCAAGATCACCACCTCGCTGGTCAACGACGTGATCATGCCGCTGATCTCCCGCATCACCGGCGGCGTGGATTTCAGCGCCTGGAAATGGGTGCTGAAGGCCGCCGAGCTGGACGAAACCGGCGCGGAAACCGCGGCGGAGATCGCCGTCAACTACGGCAGCCTGATCGCGGTCATTCTGGATTTCCTCATCATTGCGCTGGTGCTCTTCGCGGTGGTCAAGGCCATCAACAAGCTGCGCAGCATCGGCAAGGAGCCGGAGCCGGAAGAGGAGCCCGGTCCCACCAGCGAGGAGCTGCTGGCGGAGATCCGCGACCTGTTGAAGGATAAGCAGTGATGGAGCAAACATTGCGCGCAGGACTGGCCGAGCTGGGCCTTTCCTGCCAGAGCGTGCCCCAGCTGCTGGAATTTGCCCGGCGGCTTCTGGAGAAGAATCAGGTGATGAACCTGACCGCCATCACAGAGCCACAGGATGTGGCCACGCTGCACCTGCTGGACTGCGCCGAGCTGCTGACGCTGTGCGACCTTCGGGGAAAGCGGGTGGTGGACGTTGGCACCGGCGCCGGGTTTCCCGGCATGGTGCTGCGCATTCTGGAGCCGGACTTCGACCTGACGCTGCTGGACAGTCTGGGCAAGCGGGTGGACTGGCTGCGCCAGACCTGCGAGGAAATGGGGCTTGCGCGCGTGGCGTGCGTTCACGCCCGGGCCGAGGAATTTGCCGCCCAGCAGCGCCAGCACTACGATGTGGCCACCTCACGGGCGGTGGCGGCGCTGCCGCTGCTAAGCGAGCTGGCGCTGCCGCTGGTACAGGTAGGGGGCTGCTTTGTGGCCATGAAGTCTGTGGACAGCGACAGCGAGATCCACAGCGCCCGGGGCGCCATCGGCCAGCTGGGCGGAAGGATCGAGGCCATCCGTGACTATACCATTCCCGGCACGAAGGTTGTCCACCGGGCGGTGATCATCCGCAAGGTGAAGGACACGCCGCCCCAGTTCCCCCGCGCTTGGGCCAAAATAAAGAAAGCGCCGCTGAAATAGCGGGTGCTTCCCGCCATAAGCACGACCTACTTCCTTACGAAAGGAGAACCTCCCCATGGGTAAGATCATCGCCGTGGTGTCCGGCAAGGGCGGCACAGGCAAAACATCCTTTACCGCCTGTGTGGCGCTGGCGCTGGCCGCCATGGGCTATGAAACGCTGGCGCTGGACTGCGACATCACGCTGCGCAATCTGGATCTGGCGCTGGGCCTGTCCGACAGCGCCGTGATGGACTTCTCCGATGTGCTGGAGGGCCGCTGCACGCTGAGCGACGCCGCGGTAAGCCACCGCAGCTATCCCAAGCTGTCGCTGCTGTGCGCGCCGCTGGCCCCCCGTCAGACCTGCTTCTCCCCCAGCGCCATGCAGGCGCTGGGCCATCAGATCCGCCAGCGGTACGACTACTGTCTGGTGGACGCGCCCGCCGGTCTGGGACAGGGCTTTTTGCTGGCCACTGACATTGCCGACAGCGTGGTGGTGGTCACCACCACCGACCCCGCCGCACTGCGGGACGCCCAGCGCACCGTCACCGAGCTGCGCCGCTTCGGCCCGGGCAAGATCCATCTGGTGGTCAACCGGGTACGCAAGAAGATGCTCAAGGCTCTGCACACCACCATTGACGACGCCATGGATACGGCGGGTCTGCCGCTGTTGGGCGTGATCCCGGAGGATATGGATATCCCGCTGGCCCTGAACCGGGGTATCCCGCTGCGGGACATGAACTACTACGCCCAGCGGGCCTATGAAAATATTGCCCACCGCATCACCGGGCAGCGGGTACCCCTGCTGCGGGCCCGGTGGTAAACGATGAAGAGATGAAGATAGGAGTATGAAGAACATGAATATTGCGCTGCTTGCACATGACAACCGCAAAGAACTGATGGTGCAGTTCTGCACCGCCTACTGCGGCATCCTGTCCCAGCATACCCTGTGCGCCACCTCCAACACCGGCAAACAGGTACAGGAGACCACCGGCCTGCCTGTCCACCGTTTTCTTTCCTTTGACAACGGCGGCGGCCAGCAGATCGCCGCCCGCATCGCCTACAACGAGATCGACATGGTGCTGTGCTTCGACGATCCCAACAAGCGCACCACCCACGAGGACATTCTCTATATCGCCAAGCTGTGCGACACCAACAATATTCCCTTTGCCAGCAACGTGGCCACCGCCGAAATGCTGGTGCTGGGTCTGGCCCGCGGCGATCTGGACTGGCGCGACATCGTCAACCCCAAGACCAAGCCCTTCACCGCGTAAAGCGGACGGAGCACCGCCTTCCCCTGAGGGGGGACAAGCGATAAGGAGCGCGAAAGCATTGATCGAAACCGTATTGAGCTGGCTGTACGACAACCTCTACAACTATATGATCCCCATCTGCGCCCTGTGCGTGCTGCGCATCGTGGTCTGCCTGCTGGAGCTGAACCATATCCGCCGCCTGCGGGACAAAAAGAGCGTCTTTCGCTTCGTCGGCAGCCAATACCGGGAAATCGGCACCTTTACCGGGATCCTGATCGGCTCGGTGCTGGTCTGCCTGCTGCCCCGGCTGGGGCTGCTGTTCGCCGCGGCGGCAGCGGCGCTGGGCGTGATCGGCTATCGTATCGGCCGCTGCAAGGGCGACGAGGCCGACCGTCTCTGGCAGGAGGTGGTCAACCAGCTATCCGCCAGCGAGCAGCCGGTCAACCCCATCCATGTTGAAAACAATATCCACGGTCTGATCGACACGCTGGATGTTTTTGATGAAGCCCCGGCGGAGGACGCGCAGGACGCATCCCCCACCCAACCCAACCAATAGAGAGGAAGATTCCCATGGAAAAAATGAAGCCCCGGACGCTGTCCGGGTTTATGGAGCTGCTGCCTGCACCCCAGCAGCAGATGGAGCGGATGATGGAGATCCTCCGCGAAACCTACGCGCTGTACGGCTTTACGCCGCTGGATACGCCGCTGATCGAGTCCAGCGAGGTGCTGCTGGCCAAGGGCGGCGGCGAGACGGAGAAGCAGATCTACCGCTTTACCAAGGGCGACGCTGACCTTTCCCTGCGCTTTGACCTGACGGTGCCGCTGGCCAAGTATGTGGCGCTGCACTATAACGAGCTGAGCTTCCCCTTCCGCCGCTATCAGATCGGCAAGGTCTACCGGGGCGAGCGGGCACAGCGGGGCCGCTTCCGTGAGTTCTATCAGGCCGACATCGATGTGATCGGCGATGGGAAGCTGGACATCGTCAACGAGGCGGAGATCCCCGCCATCATCTATCAGACCTTTACCCGCCTGGGGCTCAGGCGCTTCCAGATCCGGGTGAATAACCGCCGCATCCTCAACGGCTTTTACGCCATGCAGGGTCTGACGGAGCGCTCCGGCGACATTATGCGCACCGTGGACAAGCTGGACAAGATCGGCGCGGAGAAGGTGCGCACCCTCCTGATGGACGACGTGGGGCTGACCGATGAGCAGGCGGCGGAGATTCTGAAGTTCATCGCCATCACCGGCGATAACGCGCAGGTCATCGCCGCGCTGGAGGGCTACGCCGGACGAAACGAGGTCTTTGACGAGGGTCTTGCGCAGCTGAAAACCGTGGTGAAGTACCTGTCCTCCTTCGGCGTGCCGGAGGAAAACTTCGCCGTTGACCTGACCATCGCCCGTGGTCTTGACTACTACACCGGCACCGTGTACGAAACCACGCTGCTGGATCACCCGGAGATCGGCTCTGTGTGCTCCGGCGGCCGGTACGACAATCTGGCCGAGTTTTACACCGACCGGCAGCTGCCCGGCGTGGGCATCTCCATCGGCCTGACCCGCCTGTTCTACGTGCTGGGCGAGCAGAAGATGCTCAACGACCACCTGCCCACCGCCCCCTGCGATGTGCTGGTGCTGCCCATGACGGAGGAGCTGTCCCCCGCCATCGACGCGGCCACCGCGCTGCGCCGCGCCGGAATCCGCACCCAGCTGTATACCGAGCCGAAAAAGTTCAAGGCCAAGATGAACTATGCCGACAAGCTGGCTATCCCCTACGTGCTGTTTCTGGGAGAGGACGAGATCGCCGCGGAGATGGTGTCGTGCAAGAACATGACCACCGGCGCGCAGATCAAGCTGCCGGTGTCCGAGGCCATCACCCTGATCCGGGAGGATCTGGCCCAGCGGAATAAGGGAACGGTCATCGTGGAGTAAAGGGTGTTTCGCGCTTCCGAGCGCAACCTACTTTTGTCAACAGTGACAAAAGTAGGCAAAAACACCGGAAGGAACCTTCGGTTCCTTCACCTCCCGGCGCGCTATACACCGAATTAAATTTGAAATCCCTACCACACGTTCACGCAAAGCTTTCTTTTTCGGGTCGCCATCGAATCGTCTCAGCTCCAGCGCCGCTGCCGCTGACAGAATCAACGGTAGAACCAATCGCGTTGTTCGGCGCAGGCATCAGCGGCAGCGGCGCGGGTGCTGAAACCATTCGATGACGATACGAAACCGGATATCTCACGCAAACGCGCGGTAAGGCTTTTCAAATCAGCGCACATGATAGCGCGCAAGGAGGTGCAGGAACCTTGGTTCTTGCTGGCGCTTTTGCCTACTTTTGCCGCTATTGGCAAAAGTAGGTCGTTCAAGAGAGCGAAACGCGCCTCTTCGACACAGAAAAGTCTCCCAAACCAACAACAATCAGTAATATCATTCCATTATTATACAAAACATTATCACAAAGGAGCGAAAATCAGTATGATGCAGATGCGTACACATACCTGCAACGAGCTGCGTCTGGCCCACGTGGGTCAGAGCGTGAAGCTGGTTGGCTGGATGGAGAATGTCCGCGCCGTGGGGCAGAACTTTGCCTTCGTGGTGCTGCGGGACTTCTACGGAACCACACAGGTGGTGGTGGAAAATGAAGCGATGATGAGCATCATCAGCAGCTTGAACAAGGAGTCCACCATCTCCGTGGAGGGCACCGTCCGGGAGCGCGCCAGCAAGAACCCCAAGCAGGCCACCGGCGATATCGAGGTAGTCCCCAGCAAGATCGAGGTGCTGGGACGCTGCCGCTACAACTCCCTGCCCTTTGAGATCAACCGCAGCCGCGAGGCCGACGAGCAGCAGCGCCTGAAGTACCGCTACCTCGACCTGCGCAACCCCGCCGTGAAGCAGAACATCATCCTGCGCTGTCAGGTGGTGGCTGCCCTCCGTGCCGCCATGACCGACCACGGCTTCCTGGAGATCACCACCCCCATCCTCACCGCCTCCTCCCCCGAGGGCGCCCGCGACTATCTGGTACCCGCCCGCAAGCATCCCGGCAAGTTCTACGCCCTGCCCCAGGCGCCCCAGCAGTTCAAGCAGCTGCTGATGACCTCCGGCTTCGACCGCTACTTCCAGATCGCCCCCTGCTTCCGGGACGAGGACGCCCGGGGCGACCGCTCCCCCGGCGAGTTCTATCAGCTGGATATGGAGATGGCCTTCGCCACCCAGGACGACGTTTTCGCCGTGCTGGAGG
The DNA here is from genome assembly GCA_902475745.1 of uncultured Oscillospiraceae bacterium. Classification (GTDB taxonomy): domain Bacteria; phylum Bacillota; class Clostridia; order Oscillospirales; family Oscillospiraceae; genus Vescimonas. The sequence continues at coordinate 2,375 of CABSAW010000013.1, read as the reverse complement.
ACGTGCTGCCCCCCATCTTCGCCAAGTTCGGCACCTACAACGTGGCCTCCTCCGCCCCCTTCCGCCGCATCGGCTATAACGACGCCATGGAGACCTACGGCTCCGATAAGCCCGACCTGCGTATCGACCTGACCTGCAAGAACGTGACCGCCCTCTTTGCCGACAGCGAGTTTGAGACGCTCAAGGGCCAAACCGTGAAGATGGTGGACATCTCCGATTGCAGCCTGACCCGCAAGCAGATCGAAAAGCTGCTGACCGACTGTGAGGTGCAGTCCGGCTCCAAGGGCTACTGGTTCAAGGTGGACGAAAACGGCCAGCTGGCCGGCGGCATCGCCAAGTTCGTGGCCCCCATCAAGGAGGAGCTGGACAAGGTGCTGACCCTGAAGCCCAACACGCTGGTGGTGGTGGCCGCCGGCGAGTACGCCACCAAGTCTGTGGGCGTGATGATCAAGACCTTCGGCGCCGCCTGCGAGAACCACTTCGATAAGGAGCGCTACGAGTTCTGCTGGATCGTGGACTTCCCCATGTACGAGATCGGCGACGAGTCCGGCGAGCTGGAGTTCTGCCACAACCCGTTCTCCATGCCCAGCGGCGGGCTGGAGGTGCTGCTGAAGGCCGAGCGGGGCGAGATCGACCCCCTGACCATCACCGCCGACCAGTACGATCTGGTGTGCAACGGCGTGGAGCTGTCCAGCGGCGCTGTCCGTAACCACGACCCCGAGATCATGGTCAAGGCCTTCGAGCTGGTGCGTCTGGGCGAGGAGGACGTGAAGAAGAAGTTCCCCGCCATGTACAACGCCTTCTGCTACGGTGCGCCTCCCCACGCCGGTATCGCTCCGGGCGTGGACCGCATGGTCATGCTGCTGGCCGGTGAAAGCTCCATCCGCGAGATCATCCCCTTCCCCATGAACAAGAACGCCCAGGACGTGATGATGGGCGCGCCCTCCGTCGTGGAGCAGAAGCAGCTGGATGAGCTGCACATCGCCATCGTCGGCGACGTGGAAAAGGACGACTGATGGACACCGTCAAGCTCTACTACGAAAACGCCTATACGCAGGACTTCACCGCCGTGGTGGCGTCCTGCGAGGCCGTGAAAAACGGCTTTGCCGTCACCCTCGACCGCACCGCCTTCTACCCCGAGGGCGGCGGTCAGCCCGCCGACCACGGCACGCTGGGCGAGGCCCGCGTGCTGGATGTACACGAGAAGGACGGCGTCGTCACCCACCTGTGCGACCGGGCGCTGTCCGTAGGCGCGGAGGTGGGCGGCCGCATCGACTGGGCGCGGCGCTTCGACCATATGCAGCAGCACTCCGGCGAGCATATCATCTCCGGCCTGCTGTGCAGCACGTTCCACTGCGACAACGTGGGCTTCCACATGGGCGCGGACGTGGTCACCATCGACTACAACGCCCCCATCACATGGGAGCAGGCGCTGGAGGTGGAGCGGCGCGCCAACGCCTACATCTGGGCGGATCACCCCATCCGCATCTGGTATCCCTCGGCGGAGGAGCTGGCCGCCCTGCCCTACCGCAGCAAAAAGGAGCTGACCGGTGCGGTGCGGATCACGGAGTTCCCCGGCGCGGATCGGTGCGCCTGCTGCGGTACCCATGTGACCAGCAGCGCCCAGGTGGGGCTTTTGAAGCTGCTGAGCTGCCAGAAATTCCGGGACGGCGTGCGGCTGGAGCTGCTGTGCGGCCAGCGGGCGCTGGACTGCCTGTCTTCCGGCTGGGAGCAGGCCCGCCAGATCGGGCAGGCGCTGTCCGTCAAGCCCCAGAGCGCCTTTGCCGCCGTCAGCCGCTTGCAGGAGGAGCTGCTCTCCCTCAAGGAGAAGGCCGCCCGGCTGGAGGAGGCTGACTTCGCCCACGTCGCGGCGCAGTACCGGGGCGCTGGCAGTGTCCTGCACATCGCGGAGCCGCTGGACGGTGATGGTGCGCGGCGGCTGTGCGACGCCATCGCCAAGGCCGCCGGCGGACGCTGCGCCGTGTTTGCCGGACAGGACGGCGACTACCGGTACGCCGTTATCGAGAGCGGCGGCGACCTGCGCCAGTTCATCAAGGACATGAACACCGCCCTCCACGGGCGGGGCGGCGGACGGGACGGCTTTGCCCAAGGCAGCGCCGCCTGCACGGCCGAGGAGGTACGCACCTTCTTCCAAGCGCGGTAATTCCTTCGCCATACGAAATATTTTCCCCGCTTTTCACAAATTTTCACCCCCGGATATGTGCGTTTCACACATATTCGGGGGTTTCTTTTTTTGCCGGGACATGATAAAATATTGAGTTACATTCAAGTTATCAATAAAGGAGTCCGTATGGAAAACGAAAACAAGCTGGGCGTCATGCCCATTACGAAGCTGATCTGGAATATGTCCCTGC
>CABSAW010000012.1:0-28898 GCA_902475745.1 uncultured Oscillospiraceae bacterium | reverse complement strand
GGCAAAGTTCTTGGCCTTCTTGGCGTCGGCACGGGCGCGGATCAGCGCCTCCACCGCGGCGTCCTCCTGACCATCCTCGCTGATGACGGTGAAGCTGCCTGCCGCGGGCGCGGCCGCCGCCTGCTTGGCGCGCAGCTGCGCCGCCTTCTCCAGCAGCTTCAGGCCCAGCACGCCATCAAAGCTGTCCAGCAGCGCCAGCTTGGTCTTGTCGTTGGTCTTGGCCTTCAGCACATCGTACAGCACGGTCACGCCCATGGAGGTGTTCAGGTCGTTGTCCATGGCCTTCATGAACTTGGCCTTGTACTCGTCAAAGGCCGCCTGCTCCACCTCGCCCTCATCTTTCAGCGCGGCGATCTTGGTCAGCAGCTTATTGTAGGCCACAGTGGCGTTGTCCAGATTCTCCCAGCTGAACAGCAGTCCCTTGCGGTAGTGGCTCTGGAGGCAGAAGAAGCGGTAGGTCAGCGGGTCATACCCCTTCTGCTCCAGCAGCGAAACGGTAAGGAACTCACCCTTGGACTTGGACATCTTGCCGTGGTCGGTGTTCAGGTGCGCCACATGGAACCACTGGGGGCACCAGGGATGGCCCAGATAGCTCTCGGACTGGGCGATCTCATTGGTGTGGTGGGGGAAGGCGTTGTCCACACCGCCGCAGTGCAGGTCGAGGTACTCGCCGTTGTACTTCATGGAGATGCCGGAGCACTCAATGTGCCAGCCGGGATAGCCCACGCCCCATGGAGAGTCCCATTTCAGCGCCTGATCCTCAAACTTGGACTTGGTGAACCACAGCACAAAGTCGTTGCGGTTGCGCTTGTTGGTGTCCTCCTCCACGCCCTCGCGGACGCCCACCGCCAGATCCTCCTCGTTGTGGTCGTTGAAGATATAGTAGCGCTGGAGCTTGCTGGTGTCAAAATAGATGTTGCCGCCTGCCTCATAGGCGTAGCCGGTGTCCAGCAGCTTGGTGATGATCTTGATATAGTCGTCAATAAGGCCGGTGGCGGGCTGCACCACGTCGGGGCGCTTGATGTTCAGCTTGCGGCAGTCCTCAAAGAAGGCGTCGGTATAGTACCGGGCGATTTCCATCACGGACTTGTGCTCCCGCTTGGCGCCCTTGAGCATCTTGTCCTCGCCCTCGTCGGCATCGGAGGTCAGGTGGCCCACGTCGGTGATGTTCATGACGCGGTTCACGTCGTAGCCTGCGTAGCGCAGATACTTCTCCAGCACGTCCTCCATAATATAGGAGCGCAGGTTGCCGATGTGGGCAAAGTGGTATACCGTGGGGCCGCAGGTGTACATTTCCACATGGCCGGGGGTGTGGGTGACAAATTCGCCCTTTTTGTGGGTAGCGGAGTTATACAGATACATAGTGTTTTCTCCTTCTTTATGCTTAATTTGTATTTGCTTGTGTGACGCGGGCATGCCGGCATGAAAAAAGCCTCCCATGCCCGCAGGCATGAGAGGCGAAAATAATCCGCGGTTCCACTCTCGTTTATCGCTCGAATTCGGCCGTTTACGGCGGCTGGCCGGAGGGCATCCAGATCCCCCGCGCTCCCGGACGCACTTTCTGTCCGCAGCGGGTAAGGGGGCTTTCAGCCGGTGGCCCCTTCTCTCTATCCCCGTGGGGTGGACATACTCTTTCCGATCCTCGCGCTGTTTAGTTGTTGCCTTTTGAAAAAGGCGAACCGCTTTTCACTCGCGGTACCGATTATTGTAGCAGACCGCCGTCCGGTTTGTCAAGCCTTCGCCGCAATTTCAGCTCTTGCCCCGGATCTCCGCGCCGCACTTGGGACAGGTGATCACGATCTTGCCCTTGCCCACCGGCACGCGGCACACGGTCTTACACCGGGGACAGGTGAAATACTTGTGCTCCCGATCCATCCGCTGCTGCCTGCCGCTGCTGAAGCGCCGCTTGACAGGCCACCAGATCTTCTGTAAAAAGACGGCGTTTTCCGCCCGGCGCTTTTCCAGATTTCGGGAAAACACCCGCCACAGCGCCCAGATCACCAGCACCGTGGCGGCAAAGGAGACGATCGTGGATGCGATGCTGCTCTTTCTCGTCAGCATACCTGCCAGATCCAGCAGGATAGCACCCCAGATCATACACACGCCCAGCTGGTCTGCGCCGTTGCGCCCATACATGAATCGGCTCAGCGCGTTGCGCAGCCGTTGAAAAAAACTCATAGCTCTGCCTCGTTTTCCCTGTGTGGTATTGGTACGATAAGCTATTTTAGCGGAAAACAGGGGAAAGGTAAAGAGCGCAGCGGGAAAATTAACAAATTGGACAAATATTTTGCCCCTGACAGAGAAGCCGGGAACTCTCTGTTGCAATCCCACGGGGGAGTTGCTATAATAAATTGGTTAAAGCACACATTGGGAGCCGGCGGGATAACGCCCGCCGACCCCCTATCTGAAAAGCGGCGTCCGCCCGGGCAGGGCAGGGAAGCGCTGCGCGGAACAGCACGGGCTGTGGGCCGCTTAGTGCATCATATGCCGCGCCGCTGTGATCGGTGCGGTGAAAGGAGCTCCATCATGATCAAGATCGCCCCCTCTATTCTCTCGGCGGATTTCGCCAACCTCCAGCGGGATATTGAGAAAATCGCCACCGCCGATTACGTCCATGTGGACGTGATGGACGGCATGTTCGTGCCCAATATCTCCATCGGTATCCCGGTGGTCAAGTCCATCCGCCCCACCACCGCTCTGCCGCTGGATGTCCACCTGATGATCGAGCAGCCTGTCCGCTATGTGGATCAGTTCTGCGATGCCGGCGCGGATATCGTCACCTGCCATGTGGAGGCGGACAGCGAGGAGAACATTCTCGCCGCGCTGGATAAGATCCATGCCAAGGGCAAAAAGGCCGGCGTGGTGGTCAAGCCCAAGACCCCGGCCAGCGCCGTGCTGCCCTTTATCGATCGATGCGATATCATTCTGGTGATGACCGTGGAGCCGGGCTTCGGCGGCCAGAAATTCATGGCCGACATGATGCCCAAGGTGCAGGCCATCCGCGGCTATATCGACGCGATGAATCCCGCCTGCGAGCTGGAGGTGGACGGCGGCGTGGACGCCAATACCTGCCATCCGTGCATCCATGCCGGGGCCAACGTGCTGGTGGCCGGCAGCGCCGTGTATAAGGCGGCGGATATCCCCGGCCGCATCCGGGAATTGAGAGGTTGATCCCATGGAATTTTTCCCCGCACCGCTTGAAAAGCTGGTGGAGCAGTTTGCCCGCCTGCCGGGCATCGGCGGTAAATCTGCCCAGCGTCTGGCCTTCCATGTGCTGAACCTGCCCATGGACGAGGCGCAGGCCTTTGCTGACGCCATTGTGGACGCCAAGCGCAGCGTGACGCTGTGCCCTGTGTGCTGCAACCTGACGGCGGGCGGCCTGTGCCCCATCTGCGCCGATCCCCGCCGGGACGAGACGGTGATCTGCGTGGTGGCCGATCCGCGGGATGTGCTGGCCATCGAGCGCAGCCGTGAGTTCAGCGGCCATTACCATGTGCTCCACGGCGTTCTGTCCCCCATGAACCATGTGGGGCCGGACGATCTTCAGATCAAACCCCTGCTGGACCGGGTGGCAAAGGGCGGTGTCAGCGAGGTGATCATGGCCACCAACCCCGATACCGAGGGGGAGGCCACGGCCCTGTACATCGCCCGGCTTTTGAAGCCCTTCGGCGTCAAGGTGACCCGCCTTGCCTACGGTATTCCGGTGGGCGGCCATCTGGAATTTGCAGACGATGCCACGCTGATGCGGGCGCTGGAAGGGCGGCAGGAGCTATGAAAAAGCGCCTGATCTGCCTTGCGCTGGCGCTGGCGCTGGCCCTGCCGCTGATGGGCTGCGGCGCCCCCAAAACCGAAACGCTGGATATCTTCGCCATGGATACCTACATGTCGCTGGCGGCCATCGGCGATGGCGGCGCAGAGGTGCTGCAAGCGTGCTCCGCCCAGATCAACGCTCTGGAGCAGAAGCTGAGCCGCACCATCGAAGATAGCGACGTATCCCGCCTGAACGCCGGCGGCAGCGCCCATCTGAGCGAGGATACAGCGGCGCTGCTGCGTGCGGCGCTGGACTACAGCGAGGCGACCGGCGGTGCCTTTGATGTAACCGTCGCGCCGCTGGTATCCCTGTGGGGCATCACCACGGACGCGCCCCGCGTTCCCTCCCAGGCGGAGATCGACGCGCTGCTGCCGCAGGTGGGCTTTCACCACGTCCATCTGGACGGGGATACCGCCGCGCTGGACGAGGGCTGCGCCATCGATCTGGGCGGCATCGGCAAGGGCTATGCCTCCGACAAGACGGCGGAGCTGTTTTCCGAAAGCGGCCTCTCTGGCGGCTTTGTGAGCCTTGGCGGCAATGTCTACGTCCACGGTGTCACCGCCGAGGGAAATCTGTGGAACGTGGCCATTCAGGATCCCCGGAATACCGGGAATTACGCCTGTACGCTGCGCCTGACGGACGCCTTTGTGGTGACTTCCGGCGGCTATCAGCGAAACTTCACCGCCCCGGACGGCACGGTGTACCAGCATATCATTGACCCCGCCACCGGCTATCCGGTGGATAACGGACTTTTAAGTGTCTCCATCGTGACCCGCCGCGATAGCGGCGGCACCGGCACCATGGCCGACGCCTATTCCACCGCCCTGTATGTGATGGGCGAGGAGGCCGCCGTGGACTTCTGGCGGCAGCAGGGAAGCTTCGACATGGTGCTGGTGACGGAAGATGGGCGCGTGCTCTACACGCCCGGCCTGTCGGATTGCTTCAATCAAACGGAGGGAAGCGGCTATGACTACCAGTGCCTCGCAGCCTGAACTGAAATTCAACCGCTATGACGCCGTGGCGGTGCTTATTGTGGCGCTGCTGGCTGTTGCGGCGGCGCTGTGGTTCTATCTGCCCAAGGTGAATAGCAGCGGCCTGACGGTGGTTATCTCCGTGGATGGCCAACAGACGGAGCGGGTTCGGCTGGACCGCTTTACGCAGACCACCGTTTCCTCTGGCGGCTATACCCTCCACATCGCCTCCGACGGGGAAAGCGTGTGGATCGCCAGCAGCGACTGTCCCACGCAGGACTGCGTTCATACCGGCCATATCCGCCGCGGCGGCCAGTCCATCGTCTGCCTTCCTGCGCAGGTGGTGGTCCATCTGGAAGGCGCCGCCTCGCCGGACGCGCCTGACGTGATCGTGGGGTGAGCGCCATGAGAAAAATGCAGTGGACAACGAAAAATCTGGCCCTGTGCGCCGTGCTCACGGCGCTGGCGCTGGGATTGAGCACGCTGGAGAACCTCTTTCCTGTGTCGCTGGTGATCCCCTTGCCCGGCGTGAAGCTGGGCCTTGCCAATATTGTTACCGTGTTTGCCCTGTATGAGCTGGGGGCCGCGCCTGCGCTGGTGATCCTGCTGGCCCGGTGCTGTCTGGGCAGCCTCTTTGCGGGTAATGCCTCGGCGCTGCTGTTTTCCCTGCTGGGCGGGCTGACCGCTATGGTGACCATGATCGGGTTAAAGCGCTGCCGCCGCCTGAGCATTTACGGTGTGTCCATCGGCGGCGCGGCGGCCCACAATCTTGGGCAGATGGCGGCTGCGGTCATCACGCTGGGCAATACCATGGTGCTGGGCTATCTGCCCTTCCTGCTGGCGATATCCCTTGTTACCGGAACGCTGACAGGCTTTGTGTCGGCGCTGCTCTTCCGGGCCATGGCCCATGTCAGGCTGTCAAAATAAAAGACGGTGTATTTTACCATACGGCCCACATCGACTCGCCTAATTTACTCCCTGTCAGGAGGAAGCTATAATGGATAAAAAAGATAAGATCATTTTGCAGCAGCTGGATGTGATCCGCTCCATGACGGAAAGCAGCATGAAGCGGATGAACAGCGACTTCTGGGGCGCGCCTGCCGCACCGCAGAAGCCTGCCGCACCGCAGACGCCGTCGGACGGCGGCGCGGAGAAAAAGACCGCCGTATCCACCGGCCAGAAGGAGGCGGAGCCTCAGGAGACGCTGCCGCCCCCGGAAAAGCTGGAGGATCTGCTTGGTGAGCTGGATACCTACATCGGCCTTGACGTAATCAAGGAGGAGGTGCGCAGTCTCATCAATATGGTGCAGGTCTACAAGCTGCGCCGCGAGCATGATCTGCCCACCACCGACATGTCGCTCCATATGGTGTTCACCGGCAACCCCGGCACCGGCAAAACCATGATGGCCCGCATGATGGCCCGGATCTACCGCAGCCTCGGCATTCTGTCCAAAGGCCAGCTGGTGGAGGTGGACCGCAGCGGTCTTGTGGCCGGCTATGTGGGGCAGACGGCGCTGAAAACACAGAAGGTCATTGAAAAGGCGATGGGCGGCGTACTCTTCATCGACGAGGCCTACGCTCTCAACGGCAAGTCGGAGAACGACTTCGGTCAGGAGGCCATTGACACCGTGCTCAAGGCCATGGAGGATCACCGGGACGATCTGGTGGTGATCGTGGCGGGCTATACCGACCTGATGGAGAAGTTCATCCACTCCAATCCCGGCCTTGAGAGCCGCTTCAACCGCTTCCTGCTCTTCCCCGACTACACGGTGGACGAGATGATGGCCATCTTCAAGATGCGCTGCGGCAAGGGCTATGTGCTGACGCCGGAGGCCGAGCCGCTGGTGCGGGACTATATTGCCGAGGAGAGCGCCGCCGGCGACAGCTTTGGCAACGCCCGCGGCGTGCGGAATATTTTCGAGCATATTCTGGTGGCCCAGAATAACCGCCTTGCCAAAATGGAGAACGTCACCCGGGACGACCTGATGGCGCTGACGGCGGACGATGTGCTCCATGCCCGCGGCAAGCTGGACGAATAAAAGGCCGGGCCTTAGCGGGCGGTATCCCGCCTTTTGACAGCCGAAAAACGGGGAGGCTATGCCTCCCCGTCTGGGTATCGCACTCATTTTGTGAAGAATCTGTAAAACTTCTGCCTGCCCGCTGAAAAGTGCTTGCATTTCCCGGGGCGCTTTGTTATACTGTCGGTCGAAGTGAATATCCTATGTTTTTCATGGGGGAGTAGTTGCGCGCCTGCGGGCGTGAGTTAAGTCAACATACATGGCGCGGCAGCGTCTGGCTTAACTTTTCACAGCGAGACTCATGTACAGTGTTTTCTGTGCATGGATGTCTCGCTTTTTTGTGTTTACGGGTAAAATACCGGTCAAAAGAAGGAGTTGTCATCATGAAGTATTATCTGGAGCACCCTGAAGCCGTGCTGACGGCGCTTGACGCCGACCCCGGCGGCCTGACGGGAAGCGAGGCGGAGCGCCGCCTTGCCGCGAACGGAAAAAACAAGCTGGCCGAGGGGAAAAAGGATTCTCTGGTCAAGCGCTTTTTCAAGCAGCTGGCCGATCCCATGATCCTGATCCTGCTGGCCGCCGCCGCCATCAGCGCCGCGCTGGCGGTGATGCAGAACGAAAGCTTTGCCGATGTGATCGTGATTCTTTTCGTGGTCGTGGTCAATGCCGTTCTGGGCGTCTATCAGGAGAGCAAGGCGGAAAAAGCCATCGAGGCGCTGCAGCAGATGGCCGCCGCCACCAGCAAGGTGCTGCGTGACGGGCGGGAATGTACCGTCCGCAGTGAGGAGCTTGTGGTGGGTGATATCGTGCTGCTGGAGGCGGGCGATGCCGTCCCGGCGGACGGCCGTGTGCTGGAGAGCGCCAGCATGAAGGTGGAGGAGGCCGCCCTTACCGGCGAGTCTGTCCCCGTCACCAAGCTGGTGGATCTTCTGCACCTGCGGGCACAGGCGGAGGATATCCCGCTGGGTGACCGCCGCAATATGGTCTATATGGGCTCCACCGTGGTCTATGGCCGTGGCCGCATGGTGGTCACCCATACCGGTATGGACACCGAGATGGGCAAGATCGCCGATGCGCTGGCCAACGCGCAGGAGGGGCAGACGCCGCTTCAGCGCAAGCTGACCCAGCTTTCCGGCATCCTCACCAGGCTGGTGCTGGTGATCTGCGTGCTGATCTTCGGCGTGCAGCTGCTGCGCGCCGGTGCGTTCACGCCGGATGTGATCCTCCATTCCTTCATGATCGCCGTGTCGCTGGCGGTGGCCGCCATCCCGGAGGGCCTTGCCGCCGTGGTGACGGTGGTGCTCAGCATCGGCGTTACCAATATGTCCAAAAGAAGCGCCATCATCCGCCGCTTGACCGCCGTGGAAACGCTGGGCTGTGCCCAGATCATCTGCTCGGATAAAACCGGTACCCTGACCCAGAACAAAATGACCGTGGTGGAGGACTACGGCGCGGAGCGTGACCGCACCGCCGCGGCCATGGCCCTGTGCTCCGATGCCGCGCTGAACGCAGACGGCAGCGTGACCGGCGAACCCACCGAAGCCGCGCTGGTGGCGTGGAGCGCCAAGTGCAGCCTGCCCAAGGACGAGCTTCAGGAAAAGCTTCCCCGCGTGGGCGAGGCTCCCTTTGACTCCGGCCGCAAGATGATGTCCACCGTCCACCGCACGGAGGGCGGCTTCCTTCAGTTCACCAAGGGCGGCCCCGATGTGGTGCTGGAGCACTGCACCACCTATTGGGACGGCGCCGCGGCGCGTCCTATGACAGAGGAAAAGCGCGCCGAGATTCTGGCCGCCAACAAGGCCATGGCCGACCGTGCCCTCCGCGTGCTGGCTGCCGCCCAGCGCACCTATGACGCGCTGCCCGCCTCCATGGAGGCCGCCGCGCTGGAGCATGACCTGTGCTTCCTGGGCCTTGCCGGCATGAGCGACCCCGTCCGCCCGGAGGTAAAGGCCGCCATCGAAGAGTGCCGCGAGGCGGGCATCCGCCCCATCATGATCACCGGCGACCATATCGATACCGCCGTGGCCATCGCCCGGGAGCTGGGTATCCTCACCGATGGTATGAAGGCCGTCACCGGCGCACAGCTGAGTGCCATGAGCGACGAGGAATTTGACCGCCAGCTGTCCCATATCGCCGTCTATGCCCGCGTGCAGCCGGAGCATAAGACCCGCATCGTCAATGCCTGGCGCAAGGCGGGCTATGTCACCGCCATGACCGGCGATGGCGTCAACGACGCGCCGTCCATCAAGTCCGCCGATATCGGCGTGGGCATGGGCATCACCGGCACCGACGTCACCAAAAACGTGGCGGATATGGTGCTGGCCGACGACAACTTCGCCACCATCGTAGGCGCGGTGGAGGAGGGCCGCCGCATCTATGACAACATCCGCAAGGCCATCCAGTTCCTGCTCTCGTCCAACATGAGCGAGGTGCTCTCCATCTTTGCCGCCACGCTGCTGGGCTTCACCGTTCTGGAGCCGGTGCACCTTTTGTGGATCAATCTGGTAACCGACTGCTTCCCGGCGCTGGCGCTGGGTATGGAGCAGGCGGAGCCTGCCATCATGCGCCGCCGTCCCCGTGACGCCAAGGCGGGCATCTTCGCCGGCGGCATGGGCGTGGACGTGGCCTATCAGGGCCTTGTGATCTCCGCCCTGACCATTGCCGCCTTCTTCATCGGCCATTTCATGGAGTCCGGTATGTGGGAGATCCCGGCAAGCGGCCTCAGCCCCGACGGCACCACCATGGCCTTTGTCACCATGTCCATGGCGGAGATTTTCCACAGCCTCAACATGCGTTCCCAGCGGGGCAGTATCTTCCACCTGCATACCCGCAATAAGCTGATGACCTTTGCTGCCATCGGCAGCCTGCTGGCCACCACACTGGTGTGCGAGGTGCCGTTCCTGGCCGCCGCCTTCGGCTTCACCAGCGTGGAAGTAAGCGAATACCTGATCGCGCTGGCACTGGCCGTGTGCGTGATCCCCATCGTGGAGGCGGTAAAGTTCTTCCAGCGCCGGTCGGAAAAATAAAAGCGGAGAATAAAAGCGGAAAATAAGAAGATGACCGGCGCATCAAAAGCGCCGGTCATCTTCTGTTGTTATTCCTCTTCCTTCGGCGGCTGCTCCTGCCCCTTGCGCCGCAGCGAAAACCTTTTCCCGCTGCGCTTGCGGCGGATGAGACGGATGCTGACCACGATCACCGCGGCGATCACCGCCAACCATACCCAGCTGTATGCCAGCCACACGGCAAAGTCCTCCAGCGTGCTGCCCACGGCCCTCAGTCCATTGGTAAAGGATTGCCCCAGCCGCCCGCCGAAGGTGGTGACGGCCTCATCCTGTCCGGACAGCTTATAGACCTCGCTGAGCTCCACGTTGATGGTGGCGTAATCCACCAGCGCGTCGTAGTGCCGCAGCGTGCCGCTGAGATTCTCGATATCCCACTCCGTCTCCGAAATGGCGCTTTCAATGGTGATGATGTCCTCCATGCTGGTGGCCTTGGCCAGCAGCTGCTGCAAGCGCTCCAGCTTGATCCGGGCCGTCTCCAGCCGTGCCTCGGTGTCGTAGTAGCTCTCCGACACATCGTCTGCCGTGGTGTTGGTATAGGTCACATGGCACAGCTGACCTGCCCGCTGAAAGAAGGCTTCAAACTGTGCCGCGGGAATCCGGATGGTGTAGCTGCCGTAGCGATAGCTGTTGCTGCCCCGGTTGGATACGCTGCTCTGCTGGAAATAGCCGCCCAGCTCGCGGACAAGGGCTTCAATGCCGCTGGCGGCGGCGTCAAAGTCCTGCGTCTGCATCTCCATGTAGCCGTTGTAGATCATCTTGACCGGCCGGCTGGCCGGGTCGCTGGCGGGCGTTCCCTCCGCGTCGTAACCGCCTTCGTCATAGTTGTCATCGGATTTGCTGTTGTTGCTCCAGTAGCCGGTTTCCGGCTCACTGGCAGCCATGCTGTCGCTTGCGCCGCCTGCCGTGTCTTTGCTGGCGCCGCAGCCTGCCAGTACCAGTGCCAGCACCAGCGCCAGCAAGAGAGATACCATGCGTTTCATAGACAAAAACCTCCTTTTTTTGGATCTTCCTGTCTATGTGACGCACAGACACGGCAAAAAGTTCCCGCTCCCGGCAAAAAAGCAGCCGGTTTTGAAAAAACCGGCTGCTTTCTGTAGGGGTCATTTCACGTATTCTCTGGGATCGATCAGCTCGCCGTCCCGCTCCACGGCAAAATGCAGATGGGGGCCTACGCTGGCCTCAGCGGCAGCGGTGCCCACATAGCCCACAATGTCTCCGGCGGCCAGCTGCTGGCCCTGACTGATGGGCGGATTCTCCTGCAAGCTGCTGTAGCGCGTCACATAGCCGCCGCTGTGGGCGATGCATACGGTGGTGCCCATCAGATCGTCCCTCGTCACCGATACCACCTCGCCTGCCGCCGCGGTTTTCACCGCGTCGCCCTCGGCGGCCTGAATGTCCAGCCCGTTGTGGGTGCGCCAGTCGGCCATGGTCTCGTCATACAAAAGCTCCGACATGCTGAACACCGTTACCGTGGTGCCGTCCAGCGGCGAAACCACCTGCGGCAGCAGCTCTCTCACGGTCTCCACCGGTGGCTCCTCCTTTTTTTCCTCTGCCTTCTTCACCGGCAGCTCGGGCTTTACCGGCGTCACCACCGGCGGCTTTACCTCAACGGTGGGCTGCGCGGTGGAGGCTGGCTGAACCGGCGTCTCCCGGCTCCGCGCCAGAAACCCTGTTACGGCGGCTGCCGCGCACAGCGCCAGCGCGATGTAGAGGGCGCGGCGATGCTGTTTGATAAACTCCATAGCGTCTCCTTTCACCGGATGCTCTCCGATGGCCGCCTGTTACGGCCGGCGGCCGGCCGGAATGAAAAAAGACCTCTGCCGCCTATTTTGGTCAAGCAGAGGTCATTTTATACATTTTTACGGAGAACGCCGGTTTATCAGGAAAATCTGCCGCCTTGGCAGATGCCTTCTCAGTTGTCGAACTCGCCCTTCAGATCCCGTCCCATCAGCATCCGTATCGCCTCATGGGGGTCGCCGTTTTCATAGAGGATGTGATAGACCGACTGGCAGATGGGCAGCTCCACGCCGTATTCCTGTCCCAGCTGCACCAGCGCCTTGGCCGTGTAGTAGCCCTCGGCCAGCTTTGTATAGGGCTTGCCCTGAACAAAGCACTCGCCGAACTGCCGGTTGTGGCTGTAGGGGGAGAATACGGTGGCCTCATAGTCGCCCAGATGGCACAGTCCGTAGGCCGACAGCTCATTGCCGCCCATGGCCCGGATCAGCCGCGCCACCTCCCGGGTGCCCCGGCTCATCAGCGCGCCCTTGAGCGTCACAAGACCGGCGCCGTCCAGAAATCCGGCGGCGATGCCCACCACATTCTTGGCCGCCGCGCCCACCTCGTTGCCCAGCAGGTCGTTGCCGTAATAGAAGCGGATCAGATTGCTGGAGAATTCCCGCACCAAACGCTCCTTTACCTGCGCATCCTCGCTGTCGATGACCATGCAGTTGGGCACGCCGCGGTAGAATTCCTGCACATGGCCCGGCCCCAGCCAGACGGCAATGGCGTTGGAGGGATCCAGATATTCGCGGGCCACCTGACTGAGCCGCTTGCCTGTGCCGATCTCCAGACCTTTCATACACAGCACAAAAATCTTATCCCGCAGCGCCATGGGGCGCAGCTCCTCCATCAGTCCCCGCAGGCTCTGGGAGCCAATGGAAATAATGATGACCTCCGCGTTTTTCACGCAGTTCAGATCGGTGGACAGGGTGATGGATTCCGGCAGTGTCAGCAAATCATTGCTGCGGCTTTCCATAAACCGCTGCATCCGCGCCGAGCCTGCCCGGCCATACAGCGTCACGCTGTGTCCTGTGCGATTGAGATACCATGTAATCAGCGAGCCCCAGCGCCCGCAGCCGATAACGGTGATATTCATATGAGGTTCCTCCTGAGTTGAGGGAATAGTTAAAGTATGTCGTGCTATATGGCAGGGGCGGACGACGCGGTCCACCCCTGTTAAAAGCCTTGCGGCGTTGGCGGCACGGATGCCGCGGCGCCTGTTTATCCTCTTCTGCCGGTGTGCGCACCGGCGATCAGCCGGCAATCAGCTTCCGGTTTGCCGGTGTGTCCGAAGGACGCCCGCAGTCGGCCGCAATCCCTTTGGCAATGAAAACGAAGATTTCATGCCGCCCTTTTATCTTACGATCAGCGTTCTGCCGTCCATCTCCTCCGGGCAGGCAAGGCCCATCACATCCAGAATGGTGGGGGCGATGTCCGCCAGACGGCCCGGACGCAGCTCGGTGCCGGCGCCGCAGAGGATGAAGGGTACGAGGTTGGTGGTGTGGGCGGTCATGGGGCTGCCGTCAGGCTGCTTCATGTCCTCGGCGTTGCCGTGGTCGGCCGTGACCATGGCGATGCCGCCCATCTTCAAGGTGGCCTCCACCACGCGGCCCACGCAGGTATCCACCGTCTCTACCGCCTTGACGGCGGCCGCCAGCACGCCGGTGTGCCCCACCATATCGCAGTTGGCAAAGTTCAGGATGATCACGTCATACGCGCCCGACTCAATGCGCTCCACGCACCTGTCGCATACCTCCACGGCGCTCATCTCCGGCTGGAGATCATAGGTGGCCACCTTGGGAGAGGGCACCAGCACCCGGTCCTCGCCGGGGTACTGCGTCTCCACGCCGCCGTTGAAGAAGAACGTCACATGGGCGTACTTCTCCGTCTCCGCGATACGCAGCTGGGTCATGCCCATGCTGCTGAGGTACTCGCCCAGTCCGTTCTTCACGGCGATGCGGGGCCACGCCACCAGCACATTGGGCATGGAGGCGTCGTACTCCGTGTTGCACACATAGGTGGTGGGGAAGAACTCCCGCTGGAATCCGTCAAATTCGGGGTCGACGATGGCACGGGTGATCTCGCGGGCCCGGTCGGGGCGGTAGTTGAAGAAGATCACGCTGTCGTTGTCGCTGATGGTGCCGTCGCTGTCGCAGACCACCGGCTCCATGAACTCGTCGGTGACGTTGTTGGCGTAGCTCTGTGCCACGGCGTCCACGGGGTCGGCATTGTGGTTGCCCTCGCCGTACACCATGGCGTCGTAGGCCATCTGCACCCGCTCCCAGCGCTTGTCGCGGTCCATGGCGTAGTAGCGGCCCATGACTGTGGCGATCTTGCCCACGCCCAGCGCGGCGCACTTGTCGGCCAGCGCCTGCACGAAGCCCTTGCCGCTGGTGGGGGACACGTCCCGCCCGTCCAGGAAGCAGTGGATATACACGCGGTGCAGCCCCTTGTCCTTTGCCATCTGCAGCAGCGCGTACAGGTGGTCGATGTGGGAGTGTACGCCGCCGTCGGACAGCAGGCCGTACAGGTGGAGGCTGGCGTCGTTTTTCAGACAGTCGTCCATGGCCTTGTTGTAGGCCTCGTTCCGGAAGAAGCTGCCGTCCTCAATGGCACGGCTGATACGGGGCAGATCCTGAAACACCACACGGCCGCCGCCGATGTTGGTGTGACCTACCTCGCTGTTGCCCATCTGCCCGGCGGGCAGACCCACGTCCAGTCCGCTGGCGGACAGCGTGGTGTGGGCGTATTCCTGAAACAGCTTATCCAGCACCGGCGTCTTGGCCAGAGTGACGGCATTGTCATCCGCGGGGGGCGCAATGCCGAAGCCGTCCATGATGATGAGGGTGGTAGGGGTCTTATTCATGCCGTTCCTCCTTGGAAATGCTCAGCCTTGGTTGGCAGCATTGATGATGGCGATAAAGTCCTCAGGGTTCAGAGAGGCGCCGCCGATAAGGCCGCCGTCGATGTCCGGCTGGGCCAGCAGCTCCGCCGCGTTGGCGGGCTTCATGGAGCCGCCGTACTGGATGGTGATGCTGCGGGCGATACGGGCGCCGTACAGGTGGCGCACGGTGGTGCGGATGAAGGTGCACACCTCCGCCGCCTGCTCCGCCGTGGCGGTCTTGCCGGTGCCGATGGCCCACACAGGCTCATAGGCGATGACGCACTTGCGCAGCTTCTCGGCGGGCACACCGGCCAGCGCGGACTTGACCTGCAGGGCGATCAGCTCCATGGTGATGCCCAGCTCCCGCTGCTCCAGCGTCTCGCCCACGCAGATAATGGGGTGCAGTCCCGCCTCCAGTGCGGCCAGTGCCTTCTTGTTGACGGTCATATCGGTCTCGCCGAAATACTGCCGCCGCTCGGAGTGTCCGATGATGACGTACTTCACGCCCAGATCCTTCAGCATCTCGGCGGACACCTCACCGGTGAAAGCGCCGGACTTCTCATAAAACACGTTCTGAGCGCCGACGGACACCCGCAGGTCCTTGAAAGCGCGGATGGCGGTGGAGATGTTGACGGCGGGCACGCACACCACCACGTCGCACCACTTGGCCTTGGGCATCAGGGATTTCAGCTCCTCGGCAAACTTCTTGGTTTCGCTGGCGGTCATGTTCATTTTCCAGTTGCCGGCGATGATCGTCTTACGATATCTGCGATTCATAGTTTTAACTCCTCTGTCTATTTTAAATCATCAAATTAAGAAATAAATCCTGTCCGCATCATACCTGTCCCGGCGATGCGGCAGAGTCCGGGATATTGCTTATTTATTCAGCAGGCACGCCACACCGGGCAGCTCCTTGCCCTCCAAAAACTCCAGCGAAGCGCCGCCGCCGGTGGAGATGTGGGTGATCTTGTCGGCAAAGCCCATCTGCTCCACGGCTGCCGCGCTGTCGCCGCCGCCCACGATGGTCACCGCGCCGCTGTCGGCCAGCGCCTGCGCCATGGCCCGGGTGCCTGCGGCAAAGTTCTCAAATTCAAATACGCCCATGGGCCCGTTCCACACCACGGTGCCTGCGCCCTTCACGGCGGCGCAGAAGCTCTTGATGGTCTCCGGCCCGATGTCCATGCCCTCCCAGCCGTCGGGAATGGCCATGGTGCTGACCACCTGACGCTTGGCGTCGTTGGAGAAGTCGTCCGCCGCCATGGTGTCGGCGGGCAGCAGCAGCTCCACGCCGTTGCGCTTGGCCTTTTCGATCATCTCCAGCGCGTAGTCCAGCTTATCCTCCTCGCACAGGCTCTTGCCGATGGAGCCGCCCTGTGCCTTGGCAAAGGTATAGGCCATGCCGCCGCCGATGATCACGGTGTCGGCCTTGTCCAGCAGATTGCGGATCACGTTCAGCTTGTCGCTGATCTTGGCGCCGCCCAGCACCGCCACAAAGGGCCGCTTGGGGTCGTCCAGCGCCTTGCCCATGATTTCCAGCTCCCGGGCCACCAGCAGGCCGGACACGGCGGGCAGATAGGCCGCCACACCGGCGGTGGAGGCGTGGGCGCGGTGCACGGTGCCAAAGGCGTCGGACACATACAGCTCCGCCATAGAGGCCAGCTCTTTGGCAAAGTCGGGATCGTTCTTTTCCTCGCGGATATCAAAGCGCAGGTTTTCCAGCAGCATGATCTGGCCGCCCTTCAAAGCTGCGGCCTTGGCCTTGGCGTCCTCGCCCACGATGTCCTTGGCGAAGATGACCTCCTGTCCCAGCAGCGCACTGAGACGCTCTGCCACAGGGGCAAGGCTCAGCTTTTCCTTCCATTCGCCCTTGGGCTTGCCCAGATGGGAGCAGGCGATGACCGCCGCGCCGCGCTCCAGCAGGTAGCGGATGGTGGGCAGGGAGGCCACAATGCGCTTGTCGCTGGTGATGGCGCCGGTTGCCTTATCCTGAGGCACATTGAAGTCGCAGCGCAGCAAGACCTTCTTGCCTGCAACGTCCACGTCCATGACGGTTTTCTTGTTGTAATTCATATTGCTCTATCTCCTTATCTCAGAAGTGGGGTCTCTTGGGTGTTCACTTTTGCGCCTGTGCCATCTCGCCGGTGCCGCTCAGCCCGGGAAAGCCGTTCTGCCGCAGCGCCTCGTAGGTAAGAATGGCCACGGAGTTGCTCAGATTCAGACTTCTCGCCTCGCCGCGCATGGGCAGGCGGATGCATCTGTCATAGTGGGCCATGCGGAAATCCTCCGGCAGTCCCGCCGTCTCCTTGCCGAAAAAAAGCCAGCACTCCGGTGAGAACCGGGCGCGGGTATAGTCCTGCGGCGCCTTGGTGGTGGCCAGCCACATGTTATCGGCGGCCTCCGGGTTGCGGCGGAAAAAATCGTCCAGTCCCTCATAGTCCCGCACCGTCACCAGATGCCAGTAGTCCAGACCTGCCCGCTTCACGGCGCGGTCGGAAATATCAAAGCCCAGCGGGCGGATCAGGTGCAGCGCGGCGCCGGTGGCGGCGCAGGTGCGGGCGATGTTGCCGCAGTTTTGCGGAATCTCCGGCTCCACCAGTACAATGTTCAGCATGAAGCTTTCTCTCCTTGCGTTCAAAAAGCTCTGCCTAGTATAATGCAAACCGCTGGAAAATTCAACATCGAAATTGTTAAAAAGAGGATTTTTCTCATAAAAATATTGATTTTGAATGATAAAAACCGCAGAAAAACCGCATTTCGACATATCTCCCGATTTTTTGCGCCGCCATATAAAAAAAGTTGTTGCATTTTCATGATAAAAGACTGGATTTTTGTAAAGAACATGTTATAATAGGTTTGTGCATGCATCAAGCGTGCCGACTCGAACGCTTTGCGTCCAAAGGCCTTATGGCCGGCGGAATCGCGTAACAGTGTCTCAGGGAGGTGTCGTTCCGATGGATTACAATCAGCTCATTGTCGATTACTGCGCCGGCGGAACCGGCGCCTTTACCGCCTTGTAACCGCTGATACTGCATACCTTGCCGCTCGCCCACCGGCGAAGGCGGACGGTCTGCGGTAGTGGCGGTTTTTCCTGTTTCCGGGTAAAAATAAGGGCAGCAGTAAATAGAAATTTTACATAAAAAAGAAAAACAGAAAGCGAGGATATCCCCCATGATTTCTCACGGTAAGGACATCAAAATTTTCACCGGCAACGCCAACCCCGCGTTGGCAAAGGAGATCTGCAAGATCATCGGCACCAAGCTGGGCGAGGCGGAAGTCAAGAGCTTCGCAGACGGTGAGGCCAGCGTCTCTTTGTACGAGACGGTTCGCGGCAGCGACGTGTTCCTCATCAACTCCACCTGCAAGCCCGTCAATGACAGTCTGATGGAACTGTTGATCATGATCGACGCCTGCAAGCGCGCCAGCGCAGGCCGCGTCACCGCCGTGATCCCCTACTTCGGCTACGCCCGTCAGGATCGCAAGGCCAAGAGCCGCGACCCCATCTCCGCCAAGCTGGTGGCCAACATGCTCACCGCCTCCGGCGCTGACCGCGTGCTGACCATGGATCTCCACGCCAGCCAGATCCAGGGCTTCTTCGATCTCCCGGTGGACAACCTGCTGGGCAACCCCGTGTTCGTGGACTACTACGCCAAGAAGTTCGGCGAGAAGTGCGAGGACATGGTGGTGGTCTCTCCCGACGTGGGCAGCGTGGCCCGCGCCCGTACCTTCGCCCAGAAGCTGCACATGAATCTGGCCATCGTGGACAAGCGCCGTCAGAAGGCCAACCAGTGCGAGGTTATGAACGTCATCGGCGATGTGGCCGGTAAGGACTGCATCCTGTTTGACGACATGGTGGATACCGCCGGCTCCATCTGCAACGCCGCCAAGGCCATCGTAGAGGTGGGCGGCGCCCACAGCGTGTACGCCTGCGCCAGCCACGGCGTGCTGTCCGGCCCCGCGCTGGAGCGCATCAACAACAGCGTCATCAAGGAGATGGCTCTGCTCAACACCATTCCCGAGGACATGGGTGCAGGCTGCGACAAGATCAAGTATCTGTCCGTGGCGCCCATCTTCGCCGAGGCCATCGAGCGCATCTATCAGGAGATTTCTATCGCCAAGCTGTTCAACTGATACTTTTCAAATTCATTTTACCGTGCTATAATAGGGGAACTGCGCCGCGCAGTTCCCCTATTCTGCGCTGTGCCAAGAGTAGAGTGAAGGAGGGATCTCCTTGTTTTTCAACCGCAATCAAAGCGGCGGTGTCAACTGGATCCTGGTAGGACTGGGCAACCCCGGCAAGCAGTACGAATCCACCCGCCACAACATGGGCTGGCTGGCATTGGACAGCCTGATGGAAAAGGAGAATTTCAAGCTGACCAAGCTGCGCTTTAAGGCGTGGACCGGTATTCTGGAGCGAAAGGGCAATAAAATTCTGGTGATGAAGCCCCAGACCTATATGAACCTCTCCGGCGAGTCGGTGGGCGAGGCTGCCCGCTTTTATAAAGTTCCGGCGGATCATGTGGTGGTGATTTCCGACGATGTGTCCCTGCCGGTGGGCAAGCTGCGCATCCGCAAGGGCGGCAGCGCCGGGGGTCATAACGGCCTGAAAAATATCATCGCCCATCTGGGCACCGATCAGTTCCCCCGCATCAAGGTGGGGGTGGGGATGCCGGAGCATCCTGACCATGAGATGATCAACTGGGTCATCGGAAAGCCTCAGGGCGAGGAGGCGAAGCTGCTGCGCCAGACGCTGGACCGGGCGGCGGAGTCGGCGCTGAGCATCATGGAAGAGGGCGCGGACAGGGCCATGAACCGGTTTAATGGCTGAGGATGCCTGGGTGTACCGCAAATGGGCGGTATTTGTACCGAAGAAGGGCAGTATTTGTACCGAAAATGGGCGCTATTTGTACCATAAAACGATATAAATGACCCCCATAAGCAGGTCTTTATGGGGGCGTTCTGCATACCCTGATAGAGAAGAACACGCAGAAAAGAACACGCAGAAAGGAGGGGGACATGAACGGAATTGCAAGCGAGCTGCTGCGCCAGCCGGAGGCACGGCTGCTGCTGGAGAGCACATTAAAAAAAGAAGCGCCGCTGGTTACGGGCCTGTCCCCCGTGCACCGGGCCATGCTGGCCGCCGCCATGGCGCAGGAGACCGGGCGGCCCATGCTGCTGCTGTGCGGCGACGAGACGGAGGCCCTTCGCCTGCGGGCCGATTTACAGGCCATGACCGGCGAGGCGGTAACGCTGCTGCGGCGGCGGGAATGGCAGCTGCGGCCCACGGCTGCGGCCAGCCGCAGCTGGGAATACCAGCGCCTGTCCGCCCTGTACGACATGGCGTCGGGCCGGACGAGACTGACGGTGGCGGCGGTGGACGCCGCGGTGCAGCGCTGCATTCCCAAGGAAACACTGCTGGCGGCGGCCATCACACTGAAGATAGGACAGCACTATCCCATCGCGGCGCTGGCGGAGCGGCTGACGCAGGCGGGCTATGTCCGCTGCCAGCAGGTGGAAGGGCCCGGCCAGTTTGCGGTGCGAGGCGGCATTCTGGATGTGTTTTCCCCGGCGATGGATCAGCCGGTGCGCTGTGAATTCTGGGATGACGAGCTGGACGCCATGGGAGCCTTTGACCCGGTTACGCAGCGGCGGGTACACAATCTGGAGGAAACGCTGCTGCTGAGCGCCGGTGAGGTGCTGCCCTTCCGGGCGGCGGATACGGCGGAAAAGGCAGCGGCGGCGCTGGACGCGGCGGCAAAACGCCTGAAGAAAAAGGAAAATATCCAGCCGCTGCTGCGGCAGCTGGAGGCGGACGCGGCGGCGCTGCGGCAGGGGGTCGCCCCCAACGGCTGCGACCGCTATATGGCGGCCATATATTTTGAAAAGACCGCGGCGCTGGATTATCTGCCGGAGGACGCCATCATCTGCGTGTGCGAGAGCGGACGGGTCAGCGAGGGACTGCGCGCCTGCCTGTGGCAGATGAAGGAGGATGTGACTGCGGCGGCGGAGAACGGCTTTATGGCGCCGGCTATGGGAGAGTTGGCCTTGAGCGAAGGGGAGAGCATGGCGCGTCTGGCCCGGTTCGCCCTGTGCCAGCTGGACAGCCTGCCCACCAGCCGGTATCTGCTGGCGCCGGGTCAGCTTTTGCAGATCTCCGCCCGGCAGCTGAGTACCTACGGCGGCTCGCTGGAAACGGCGGCAGGTGACATGACCCACTATCTGAGCGCAGGCTACCGGGTGGTGGTGCTGTGCGGCGGAGAGGTACGCGCCCGCAACATGCAGGAGCTGCTGCGGGGTCAGCAGATACCGGCGGCGCTGGTGCTGGACGGCAGCGCGCTGCCGGAGGCGGGGCAGGCGGCCATCATGCTGGGCGCACTGAGCGCCGGCAGCGAGTGGCCCGCCCTGAAGCTGGCGGTGCTGACCGAGGGCCAGCTGACGGAAAGCGTCAGCGGCAAAAAAGGAAAGCCGCGGCGCACAAAGGACAGCAGCCGCCAGAAGCTGCAATCCTATACCGATCTGACGCCCGGCGATCTGGTGGTACACGCCCACCACGGCATCGGCCGCTTTGTGGAGATGCTGCGCCTGCCGGTGGATGGGGTGGAGAAGGACTATATCAAGATCGCCTATGCCGGCAGCGACTGCCTGTATGTGCCGGCTACCTCTCTGGATCTGGTGAGCAAATATATCGGCGCAGGCAGCGGCGAGGACGGGGAGAAGCCTGCCCGGCTCAACAAGCTGGGGGGAACCGAGTGGGCCAAGACCACCCACCGGGCCAAGGCTGCCGCCAAAGAGCTGGCGGCAGGGCTGATCCAGCTGTACGCCCAGCGCCAGCGGCAGCCGGGGTTTGCCTTTTCGCCGGACAGCCCGTGGCAGCAGGAGTTTGAGGACGCCTTCGACTATGAGGAGACAGGCGACCAGCTGCGGGCCATCGAGGAGATCAAGAGCGATATGGAAAAGCCCGCCCCCATGGACCGTCTGCTGTGCGGCGACGTGGGCTACGGCAAGACGGAGGTGGCGCTGCGGGCGGTAATGAAGTGCATTCTGGACGGTAAACAGGCGGCCATTCTGGTGCCGACCACAGTGCTGGCCCAGCAGCATTACGCCACGGCGCAAAACCGGTTTCGCTCCTTCCCGGTGACGGTGGAGGTGCTGTCCCGGTTTCGCACGCCCAAGCAGATCAAGGAGATATTGGAGCGGGTGAAAACAGGCCGGGTGGATCTGCTGATCGGCACCCACAAGCTGCTGAATAAGGATGTAGTATTTAAGGATCTGGGATTGCTGATTATCGATGAGGAGCAGCGCTTCGGCGTAACCCATAAGGAGAAGCTGCGCCAGCGGACAGAGCAGGTGGACACGCTGACGCTGTCCGCCACACCCATTCCCCGGACGCTGAACATGGCGCTCAGCGGTATCCGGGACATGAGCACCATTGAGGAGCCGCCGCGTGACCGACAGGCGGTACAGACCTATGTGCTGGAGCATGACTGGGGCATCATCGCGGACATCATCCGCCGGGAGCTGAGCCGGGGAGGACAGGTCTATTACCTGCATAACCGGGTGGAGAACATCGAGAACACCGCCGGGCGGCTGCGGCAGATGCTGGGAGAGGAGACGACCGTTGCCGTTGCCCACGGGAAAATGGGGGAACGAGAGCTGAGCCGTGTCATGCAGCAGATGGCTGACGGCACGATACAGGTGCTGGTGTGCACCACCATTATTGAAACAGGCATTGACATCCCCAATGTGAACACCCTGATTATCGAGGACGCCGACCGGCTGGGACTGAGCCAGCTGCACCAGATCCGGGGCCGCGTGGGCCGCTCCGGACGGCGGGCCTACGCCTATCTGACCTACCGCGCCGGCAAGGTGCTCAGCGAGGTGGCCTCCAAGCGGCTGTCGGCTATCCGGGAATATGTGGAGTTCGGCAGCGGCTTCCGCATTGCCATGCGGGATATGGAGATTCGCGGCGCCGGCAATCTGCTGGGGCCGGAGCAATCCGGATATATGATGAGCGTGGGCTACGACATGTATTTGAAGCTGCTGAACGACGCGGTGCTGGAGCAGCAGGGGAAGCAGGCGGAGATCATGCCGGAATGCGCGGCGGATCTGACGGTGTCGGCCTATATTCCGGAGCGGTATGTGCCGGCGGCCGAGCAGCGGATGGATCTTTACCGGCGGATTGCCGCCATCCGCACCGACGCAGACGCTGCGGAGCTGATGGACGAGATGCTGGACCGGTTCGGGGACGTGCCGGCGGCGGTGAAGGCGCTGCTGGATGTGGCGCTGCTGCGCGCTGCGGCGGCCCGGGCCGGTATCTGCGACATTACCCAGCGGGGACGGCAGGTGGTATTCTCTTTCGGCCCGCAGCCGGACATCGCCGCTGTGGCCGCCGTGTGCGGCATGGCTTGCTACCGCCAGCGCTTGCAGCTGAGCGCGGCGGCCCAGCCGAAGCTGACGCTGTACTTGCAGCCAAATGAGGAGGCGCTCTCCGTCGCCGGAAAGCTGGTGGAAGAGCTGGCAGTGCGGCATACGGAGGAGAAAACGTGACGGACTGCCGCGTTAAGGACGGCAGAACCAATAGAGACTGGCGGGGAGGAAAAATCTCCGCTATGAAAAACAAGGAGGAGCACACATGAAAAAAGAGACCTTCAACATGATCATCCGCTTTCTGATAGGTGCGGCAGTGTCCATGCTGATCTGCGCCGGCATGATCGTGAGCGGCAAATGGGTCAGCAGCAAGCCGCTGATCCAGCAGGCCAGCGGCCTGAAGGGAACGGAGATAGTGATGACCGTGGACGGCGAGGAGATTTCGGCGGAGGAGTACCTGTATATGGCCAACTATTCCGCCCAGAGCCTGTCCTATTACGGCATCACGGATCTCAATACCCAACTGGGCGAGGGCTATACCGCCGCCGACTATGTGGCTGAGCAGGCGCAGTCTCAGGCGGTGCAGCAGGCGGTGGTCCGCAAGTGGGCAAAAGAGATGAATGTGACGCTCACGGAGGATGACCAGACCGCTCTGACCAACAGAAAGGAGAGCTTCGGCGGCGAGGGCGGCTTTGAGATGCTGCTGCGGATCAACGGCATCGATGAGGCGCTGTACGATCAGGTATCCGCCACCTCCTGCCTGTATGAAAATCTATATAAGACCTATTGCGGCGAGGACGGTGAAATGCGGCCCAGTGACAGCGACCTGACCGCGCTGGCGGAGGAGCACGGCCTGATGACCGCCAATGTGCTGTATGTGGGTACCGCTCAGCTGGACGACGCGGCCAAGGCGGAGGCCAAGAGCCTGATGGAGGATTATGCCCGACAGTTGAAGGAGGCCAACGACAAGGAGGCGGCCTTTGCCGCGTTGGAAACGGCGGAAAATGTGGCCGCCTATACCGGCGCGACCTATGACGCCTGCGAGGAGACGGTTCTGAACACGGCGCTGGCCGCACTGGAGCCGGGACAGGTCAGCGACGTGGTCGAGGATAACGCCGGGTATTTCGTGGTTCTGCGCTGCCAGACCGACCTGAACGCCGCAGCCGAGATGGCGTTTGGCGAGGATCTGTCCGCCCGCATGGCGAATGCGGAGGTGGTATATAATGAGGCGGTGTACCATAAGATCGATCTGGCGGCCTTTTATACCAAGTTTTCCGCCGCGCAGCAGCGGCTGTATCAGCAGCTGATGCAGGCGTGACGGAATCGATATGGTTGTTTTGACGAAAAACTACCGTAAGTTCTGCCACATATGACAATTTTTCAAGAAAACTGTTTTTACGATTGACATATGTTAAAAAATTAACTATTATAGAAGAGATGGAACACACTACGTGTGCTGAAAAATATTTCCAATTATTTTAGGAGGAACTCATTATGAAGGATCTGTATGTTGTCAACTGCTGCCGTACCGCTATTGGCTCTTTTGGCGGCTCTTTGAAGAATACTCCCGCCGCTGAGATGGGCGCGATCGTTGTCAAGGAAGCGCTCAAGCGCGCCAATGTGGCACCTGAGAACGTGGACGAGCTGATGTTCGGCTGCATTCTGACCGCCGCTCAGGGTCAGAACGTTGCCCGTCAGGTTTCTATCAAGGCCGGTATCCCCTATTCCGTGCCCGCCTACACCGTCGGCATGGTGTGCGGCTCCGGCATGAAGTCCGTCATCGAGGGCGCCCGCTCCATCCTGGCCGGTGATTCCGACATCGTGGTCTGCGGCGGTACCGAGAACATGAGCGCCGCTCCCTTTGCCTCCATGGACGCCCGCTGGGGCGCTCGCATGGGCGACAAGAAGCTGGTGGACACCATGATCAAGGACGGCCTGTGGGACGCCTATAACAACTATCACATGGGCACCACCGCCGAGAATATCAACGACATCTGGGGCATCACCCGCCGCGAGCAGGACGAGTTCGCCGCCGCTTCCCAGCAGAAGGCCTGCGCCGCCCGGGATTCCGGCCGCTTCGACGATGAGATCGTGGCCGTGCCCGTGAAGGTGAAGAAGGAGATCGTGGAGTTCAAGCGCGACGAGTATGTGAAGGAAGGCGTCACCGCTGACAGCATCGCCAAGCTGAAGGGCGCGTTCCCCGTGGGTCCCGAGTCCCCCAACCCCGTGGTGGTCAACACCTTCGAGCCCACCGGCATCCAGGATGCCGCTGACAAGGGCACCCAGCGCGTCACCGCCGCCAACGCCTCCGGCATCAACGACGGCGCTGCCGCCATCGTGCTGGCCTCCGGCGAGGCTGTGGAGAAGTACGGTCTGAAGCCCATGGCCAAGCTGATCGGCTGGGGTCAGGGCGGCGTGGATCCCAAGATCATGGGCGTCGGCCCCGTGGTGGCTTCCCGCAACGCTATGAAGAAGGCCGGCGTGACCATCGAGGATATCGATCTGGTGGAGGCCAACGAGGCATTTGCCGCTCAGTCCATCGCTGTGGCCCGCGAGCTGCACTTTGACATGAGCAAGGTCAACGTCAACGGCGGCGCTATCGCTCTGGGTCACCCCGTTGGTGCTTCCGGCGCCCGTATCATCGTTACCCTGCTGCACGAGATGATGAAGCGTCCCGAGGCCAAGAAGGGTCTGGCAACGCTGTGCATCGGCGGCGGCATGGGCACCGCGGTGGTGTTCGAGAAGTGCTGACGCATTGTCGCACCGGCGCAAAATACAATTAAGTAAAAACGAAAGGGCACGCATTTGCGTGCCCTTTCGCTATAGGCGGACCGAATATGCCTGCAGTACTCTCAAACATAAGTACAGATTATGAGGTATGTATATTATTGTCAAAGAGCTTATGGAACGGACGGGTGTTTTTCTATCTTTTATGGGATAGACGGAAGCGGAAAGGTATGCTATGCTAGAAGCGATAACAGCTCTCGGGAAAGGGAGCGGAAAATGATACAGTAAGGGGGAATGTGTCGTGAACAAAGTCGCGGTGGTGATGGGCAGCAAGAGCGATCTGCCTACCGTGGAAAAGGCCATTGGCGTATTGCGAGAGTATGGGGTCCAGATGGAAGTGCGCGTATTATCCGCCCACCGGTGTCCGAACGAAGCAAGGGAATTTGCTGCGTCGGCACGGGAGAGCGGATTTTCTGTTATTATTGCGGCGGCCGGAATGGCGGCCCATCTGGCGGGGGCCATGGCGGCCAACACCACGCTGCCGGTGATCGGGATTCCGTGCAGCGGCGGAAAGCTGGACGGAATGGATGCGCTGCTGGCCACGGTACAGATGCCGGGCGGCATTCCGGTGGCTACGGTGGCCATTGACGGGGCAAAGAACGCGGCGCTGCTGGCGGTGCAGATCCTGGCGGTTACCGACAGTGAGCTGGCACGGAGACTTGACGAGGCACGGGCACGGGAAAAGGCCGCTGTGCTGCAGGCGGATGAAGAGCTGAAGGCGCAATTTCAGTAAGGAGCGCGCCTGACTTACGAAGAGATATTCCAACACGGATCACTAAAACGATAAAACGGAGGAGACAGATCATGAAACTCGTATATACCGGCAAGACCAAGGACGTTTTCGCACTGGACAACGGCAACTATCTGCTGAAGTTTAAGGATGACTGCACCGGCAAGGACGGCGTGTTCGATCCCGGCGAGAACAGCGTGGGGCTGAGCATTGAAGGTGTGGGCGATGTGAACCTGCGGATGAGCATGTACTTCTTTGAGAAGATCAACGCCGCCGGGATCCGCACCCACTATGTATCCGCCAATCTGGCGGACACCACCATGGAGGTGCTGCCGGCCAAGGTGTTTGGCCACGGTCTGGAGGTCATCTGCCGCTACAAGGCGGTGGGCAGCTTCCTGCGCCGCTACGGCGAGTATATTGAGGAGGGTGCCGATCTGCCCGCCTATGTGGAGACCACTTTCAAAAATGATGCGCTGGGCGATCCGCTGGTTACCAAGGACGGTCTGGTGGCGCTGGGCGTTATGACCGAAAAGCAGTATGACGACATCAAGTCCATGACCCAGCAGATCACCCGGATCGTGGCTGACGACCTGAAGGAAAAGGGACTGGTGCTGTATGATATCAAGTTTGAGTACGGCTATGCGCCCGATGGCAGCGTGATGCTCATCGACGAGATCGCCTCCGGCAACATGCGGGTTTATAAGGACGGAAAGTATATCGATCCCATGACCCTGTCTGAGCTGTTCTTTGCGTAATGGGGGGATTCTTCGGCGCGGTATCCAACCGCGATGTGACGCTGGATGTATTTTTTGGAACGGACTATCACTCCCACCTGGGCACACGCCGGGGCGGAATGATCATTCTGGACGAAAAGGATGGCTTTCAGCGGCAGATACACAATATTGAAAATACCCCGTTCCGCACGAAATTCGAGCGGGATCTGGCCGAATTCCACGGCTGCGCGGGACTGGGCTGCATCAGCGACAGTGATCCCCAGCCGCTGCTGGTACGCTCACGGCTGGGTCTGTATGCCATCGTAACGGTGGGCATCATCAACAATGCCGAGGCACTGGTGCAGGACTATTTCTCCGATGAGGGACGGCAGTTCATGGCCATGAGCAACGGCCATGTCAACGTGACGGAGCTGACGGCGGCGCTGATCAATCAGAAGGACGATCTGGTGGAGGGTATCCTTCACGCGCAGGAAGTGATCGACGGCTCCATGACCATTTTGCTGCTGACGCAGCGCGGCGAGATCATCGCCGCCCGGGACAACATGGGCCGCCTGCCGGTGCTGGTGGGACGGCGGGAGGACGGATACTGTGTTTCCTTTGAGTCCTTTGCCTACCACAAGCTGGATTATCAGGACGCCTATGAGCTGGGACCGCGGGAAATCGTCCGGCTGAGCGCCGATGGCTGCCAGACACTGTCGCCGGCGGGAAAAGAGATGAAAATCTGCGCCTTTTTGTGGACGTACTACGGCTATCCCAACTCCAACTATGAGGGCATGAACGTGGAAGTGATGCGCTATCGCAACGGCGAGATCATGGCCCGCGATGAGGTGAGCCGGGGACAGCTGCCCAAGGTGGACTATGTGGCGGGCGTGCCCGATTCCGGCGTGCCCCACGCCATCGGCTTTGCCAACCGCAGCGGAAAGGCCTTCGCCCGGCCCTTTGTGAAGTATACGCCCACATGGCCCCGCTCCTTTATGCCGGAAGATCAGCAGGTGCGCAACCGGGTGGCCCGGATGAAGCAGATCCCGGTGCCGGAGCTGATCGAGGGGAAGAAGCTGCTGTTTGTGGACGACTCCATCGTGCGGGGCACCCAACTGCGCGAGACGGTGGAATTCCTGTATAACTCCGGCGCGGAGGAGGTACATATGCGTTCCGCCTGCCCGCCCATTATGTATCCCTGCCGCTATCTGAACTTCTCGCGGGGAAACAGCCCCATGGATCTGCTGGCGCGGCGGGTGGTACAGGAGCTGGAGGGCGACGAGGGCCAGCGGCATCTGGAGGAATATGCCGACAGCAGTACCCAGCGGGGCCAGTGCCTGCTGCACACCATCTGCGAGCAATTCGGCTTTGATTCATTGGCCTATCAGTCCATCGATGGACTGCTGGAGGCTATCGGTATCGATAAGGACAAGGTCTGCACCTATTGCTGGACCGGAAAGGAATAAACAAATGGGTATTTCTCATTCGGAAGCCTACGCGGCCGCCGGCGTTAACATCGAGGCGGGCTATGAGGGCGTAAAGCTGATGAAAAAGCATGTGGCCCGAACCATGATCCCCGGTGTGGTGTCCGATATCGGCGGCTTTGGCGGGCTGTTTATGCCTGAGCTGACGGGTATGGCCCAGCCGGTGCTGGTATCCGGCACCGATGGTGTGGGCACCAAGCAGCGGATTGCCCAGCTGATGGGAAAACATGACACGGTGGGTATCGACTGCGTGGCCATGTGCGTCAACGATATCATCTGCTGCGGCGCAAAGCCCC
>CABSAW010000011.1:0-29273 GCA_902475745.1 uncultured Oscillospiraceae bacterium | reverse complement strand
TCTCAGGGGTTTCAGGTGAGTGTATCTATTTTGGTCACTCAAGATGGTTGCGGAGGCAGGACTTGAACCTGCGACCTCCGGGTTATGAGCCCGACGAGCTACCAACTGCTCTACTCCGCGATATTGACTTGTACCGGAATTGGTGCCGGTGACCGGACTCGAACCGGTACGGTATTGCTACCGGGAGATTTTAAGTCTCCTGTGTCTACCATTCCACCACACCGGCGGATACTGGCAAGGATTAGAGTACCATATTTCTCCCATTACGTCAACCCCTTTTTCAAAAAAAGTAATGGAGAAATTTTCCGCATCGTTTGCGCCTGTTTGTGGAAGCGGAACCGCCCGATCGGGATGGGCGGTTCCGCTCCTATTTATATAATTTGGTTGATTATCAATGATGGCTGACCCGATCCCATTCCTCGCTGCCCTCATGCAGCAGGGAAAGGTCTTTGATGTATGCCGTCTCCAGTGGATTGCTCAGTGGTGCCGCCGCCTTGTATTTCTCCAGCCATGCTTTGGATTTCTCCGGTGGCCGGACGGTACCTGCGCCTGCAATGCAGCCGCCGGGGCAGGCCATACCCTCCAGCAGATAGCCGTCATATTTACCGGTACGAGCAATACGCAGCATCTGGCGGCATTCCCGCAAGCCCTCGGCATATACGGTTTTGACCTCCCGTCCCGGTGCCTCTCGGGCAATCACATCCTCCACAGCCTTAGCCACGCCGCCGCTGGCAGCAAAGCCTACACCGGGCGCACTGGCCTCCAGATAAGACTCCTCATCCGGGATATTGTTAAAATCGATATTCTTGGCCTCAAACATGCCCCGCAGTTCCTCAAAGGTCAACACAAAGTCCACCTCGCTGCGCACACTGCGGCGGCTGGCTTCCAGCTTCTTGGCGGCGCAGGGGCCGATAAAGGCCACACGGCAATTGGGATCACGGCGCTTCATCAGCCGCGCCGTCAGTACCATAGGCGTCATCGTCATGGAGATGTAGGGCGCCATACCGGGAAACTCCTTCTTTGCCATCATGGCCCATGCCGGGCAGCAGGATGTTGCCATGAAGGGCTGCTTCTCCGGAACACAATGCAAAAATTCCTCTGCCTCTTCAATCGCGCACAGGTCGGCGCCGATGGCAACCTCCTCCAGCGCGGCAAAGCCCAGCTCTCGCATCGCCGCCTTAATCTGTCCGGTGGTGACCTTGTCGCCAAACTGGCCCCAGAAGGCCGGTGCGATAATGGCAATGACCTTCTGTCCCTTGTTGATCGCGTGAATCAGCTGGAACAGCTGTCCCTTGTCCACGATTGCGCCAAAGGGGCAGTTTACCAGACACATTCCGCAGGACACGCACTTATCCTGATCGATCTGGGCGCGGCCCAGCTCGTCGCTGGTAATCGCGTTCATGCCGCAGGCCTCGGTGCAGGGGCGCTCGAACTTGACGATAGCCTGATAGGAGCAGCTCTGCTTGCAGCGGCCGCACTTGATACACTTTTCCTGATCAATGACTGCCTTGCCCTTGACAAAGGAGATGGCATCCTTGGGGCAGGCGTGATAGCAGTGATGTGCCAGACAGCCTTGGCACATGTTGGTCACCTCATAATGGGTAGGCGGGCATGCGTTGCAGGCATATTTGATGATATTGATCAGCGGAGGATCGTAGTATTTTTCGGCAATAGCGCTTTCCTCCACGCCATCGCTCAGCAGATTATGCTCTGACACAGAACGCAGCGGCAAGCCCATGGCAAGGCGGATGCGCTCGCCCACGATGGCCCGCTCCAAAAAGATGGATTCACGGACGGTGGCCTTTTCGCCGGGCATAATCTCATAGGGCAGCTTTTCCATACGGGAGTAGTCCTCGTCATAGGCCATCTTCGCCACCTCGGCGAAAACGCGCTTACGGGTATCCGCAATGCTGCATGTAATATTTCTCATAGTGTAATCCTTTCTAAAGTGTTCCTTCCAAATATAGCATTATATCTGTCCCTTCACGGGTTTGTCAACCCCCTGACCGGTCACTTCGCCACCTCTATTTCCGCGCTTTTCTCCTGCCTCTTCCATCTTTTTATTTCCCGGCCCGACAAGCTTCCCAATCCGCTCTTTTCCGTGGAGCATCGTTTCCGCATCTATTCGTTCATACCGCAAGTCCGTTGGACAAGGCTATCGCCTTTTGCGGCCCGGAAAGGCTGCGGTATCCTTTTGTCCTCTTTAAAAAAGTTTCAAAAAATTTGCCGCCTGTTGCTCTCTGCGATGCAACCATGGCGGAGCAGACACGCCCTTAGTGTGGGGCGTTCTGCCGCACCAGCTTAGTAAATAAGGAGGTACACATGGAACAAAACAACATGGACCGTTCTCTTATCGCACCTCATGCCGCAGCGGCAGAGGCGGCGAACGGCGGCGTACCCGACGCAGGAATTCTTTCGCGGCCAAAAATCGGCCCGGAGGAGCTGCGCAAGGCCAACGGAATCCTGAAAAAGTACAAGCTTGGCAAAGCCCAGCTGGAGCAGCGCATTATCGACAACGAGCAGTTCTGGAAGCTTCGGCATTGGGAGCAGATGGAAAAGGAGGGGCAGGCCGGCAACCACGCCGATCCCCAGCCCACCAGCGGCTGGCTGGTCAACTGTATTCTTTCAAAGCATGCCGACGCCATGGACTGCTACCCTTCCCCCACCGTGCTGCCGCGTGAGCCGGACGATCGGCAGGAGGCCCAGAGGCTGAGCCGAATTCTGCCTGTCATCTTGAAGAAAAACCGCTTCAAGCGCACCTATTCCTCCGCCTGGTGGTACAAGCTGAAATCAGGCTGTGCCGTATACGGCGTATTCTGGGACGGAAGCAAGCTGAACGGACTGGGTGACATCAGCGTGAAGCGGATGGATCTGCTCAACCTGTTCTGGGAGCCCGGTATTACTGACATTCAGCAAAGCGCTCACTTCTTTTCCACCGAGCTGGTGGACAACGAGCGATTGCTGGAGCGCTATCCGCAGTTGGAGGGAAAATTGGGAAAGAGCAGCTTCACGCTGAGCCGGTATCTTTATGATGACACAGTGGACACCTCCGGCAAATCGCTGGTGGTGGACTGGTATTACCATACCGAGTCGGAGGGCCGGCGAATACTGCAATACTGTAAATATGTAGGGGAAACCGTACTGTACGCCACGGAAAATGATACCGCTCAGCCGACACAGCCGCAAATGACAGGCGTGGACGAGAACGGCGCTCCCCTGATGGAGCAGGTTCCCTGCGGCCCCAGCATGGCGCAGCGGGGCTGGTACGATCACGGACAGTATCCCTTTGTGTTTGATGTGCTGTTTCCCGAGGAGGGGACGCCCTGCGGGTATGGCTATGTGGATCTGTGCAAGAGCCCGCAGAAGCAGATCGATCTGATGAATCAGGCAATTCTGAAAAACACCTTGGCCAACGCCACGCCGCGCTTCTTTATTCGCTCTGACGGCGCTGTGAACGAAAATGAATATGCCGACTGGACCCGGCCCTTTGTTCACACCAACGGAAATCTGGGAGCCGACTCCATTGCCCCCATTCACGCCGGCAGCCTTGACAGCGTGTATGTGGCCATCGTCAACAACAAAATCGCGGAAATGAAGGAGACGGCCGGCAACCGGGATGTAGCCAACGGCGGCACGCTCTCCGGCGTAACGGCTGGCACCGCCATTGCCGCCTTGCAGGAGAGCGGCGGAAAGCTGAGCCGCAACATGATTGACGATGGTTACGAGGCCTTTTCCGATGTTGTAACGCTGTGCATCGAGCTGATCCGCCAGTTCTATCAAATGCCCCGTCAGTTCCGCCTGTTGGGCGCCATGGGCACGGAGGAGTTTGTCAGCTACAACAGCGCCGCTTTGCAGCCCCAGCCCATAGACGACGGTGTGAACATATCTTACCGGGTGCCGGAGTTTGATCTGGAGATTGGCGCAGAGCAGGAGAGCCCCTACCGCACGGCAGAGCATAACCAACTGGCCATGCAGCTGTTTCAGATGGGCTTTTTCCGGGAGGAGGCGGCGGATCAGGCACTGCGCTGTCTGGAACTGATGGAGTTCAAGAATAAGGATCAGCTGACGCAGGTGCTGCTGCGGGGTAAAACGCAGGCCGCAGAGATCGACGCACTGCGCCGCCAGCTCTTACAGCTGGCCGCAATCGTGGACGAGGTCAAGGGCACCCATCTGACGCAGGCATTGACATCCCAAACGGACAGCGGCACAACAGAAGGTATTTCTCCCACCGGGAAAATGTCCGCGCAGAAAAGCAGCGGCGCCATGGAGCGCAGCCGCAAGCAGTCACGGGAGGCGGTGCATCCCCGATGATCACCGCCACCTTTCACGAGCATGCTATCACCGTCAGCGGGCACAGCGGCTGCGGTCCGGCAGGCCAGGACATCATATGTGCCGCAGTCAGCATTCTGATGGAGGCCGCAGCGGCAGTATTGCGAAAGGAACAAGCGCCGGTGCTGGACATCCGCGGAAAGGGCCTTCATATGATCACCGCGGGCAAGGACAGCGGTGCATTGGAAACGGCGCGGCAGGGGCTTTCCCTGTTGGCGCATCACTACGCCGAGTATGTGCAGATCCGTGATCTGCGAGCAAGGAGGATACACCATGCACGATGAACACCAACAGCTAAACGGTACACCGGAGGACTCCACGACAGACAATGCTGCTGCGGAATTTGAAGCATTGATTCAAGGGCGCTGCAAGCAGCCCTTTCAGGATCGGGTACAGAAGATTCTGGACGGGCGGCTGCGGACGCTGCGGCAGGAAAACGAGCTGCTGCACCGTCAGGCCGAGGCACAGCGCCGCTATGAAGCCGGCTGTGTCGAGCGTCTGACGCAGGAGGCGGCGGATATCCGCCGCCTGTATGACGGCTTTGACTGGCAGGAAGAAATGCGAAACCCCACTTTTGGCCGCCTGATTGCCGCAGGCATTGACGGGCGCACCGCCTACGAGGCCATACACCACCGCGAGCTGCTGGCGCAGGCCATGCGCTATGCCGCCCAACGCGGCTGTGAACAGGTCAGCCGCGCCGTAGCCAGCGGCGGACGGCGCATTGCAGAAAACGGCGGCGGCAGCGCCGCGGTGACGCGCAGCGATCCCGGCGCATTGACCTCACAAGAGCTGGCGGAAATCAGAAAGCGGGTTCGTCAGGGCGAGAAGATCCGCTTTTAAGCGGTCTTTTCATATAGATATCCGGCATGCCTTGCCGGATGGGTTCGCGGGCTACCGCAGAGGCATTTCGGGCGCAGACCGTTCCCGACGCCGGGGAACAAATACAAAAAACGGATAAAGGAGAACAAAAGGATGAACGAATATCTCTTTGATTTGCAGCGCTTTGCAGACAGCAATGTGCAGACCACCGGAGCCCAGAGCCTCAGTGCCGAGATGAAAACCTATTACGGCATGGAGCTGCTGGAGAATGCCAAACCCGCTCTGGTACACAACCAGTTTGCCGCCACAAAGCCCCTTCCCGTGGGCGGCGGCAAGACCGTGGAATGGCGCAAGTTCGGCTCCTTCGACAAGGCGCTGACGCCTTTGACTGAGGGTGTAACGCCCGATGGCAGCGGCATCACCGTCAGCTATATCACCAAGGAGCTGAGCCAGTACGGCGACTACACCACCGTCTCCGATATGCTGGATCTGACCGCCATTGACGACGTGGTGTTGGAGATCACCGACCGCCATGGCGCCAACATGGGTCTGACGCTGGACACCGTGACCCGCAACGAGATCCAGCAGGGCAACCATGTGATCTATGCGCCCGGTAAGAGCGCAGACGGCAAAAAGGTCGAGGTGCTGCACCGCTGCCAGCTGGATAAGAGCTGCACCCTGAACGCCGAGCTGGTCGCACGCGCGGCCACGGCGCTGAAGAAGATGAATGCCCCCACTTTTGAAGGAAAGTATGTGTGCATTCTTCATCCCAGTGTGGCCTTCGACCTGCGCAATGACCCCGACTGGATCGCCGCTCATCAGTACGCCGCCGCCACGGAACTGTTTTCCGGTGAGATCGGCGAGCTGCACGGCGTGCGCTTTGTGGAAACCACGGAGGCCAAAATTTTCCGCGGCGATGACCTGGCAAGCGACAGCCGCACTCTGGCAGCTAGCGCTGCCGCCAGCAATTCCGCCACCGTCAGCTTTGACGGCGGCACGGTGGCCGCCGGCGCGCTGGCAGGCCGCTATATCCTGTGCGGCGGCAAGCGCGTAAAGGTGCTGGACAATACCGCCAGCCAGCTGACGCTGGAGAGCGCCGTCACCGTGGCCGACAAGGAAGTCATCTATCCCGGTGAGGGCGGCAAGGACGGTCTGGCCGCTTACGGATGCCTGTTTATCGGCAAGGGGGCTTACGGCGTGGTGGATCTGAGCGAGGGGACCGAGGTCATTGTCAAGCCCCGCGGCTCCTCCGGCACCGCCGATCCTCTGGATCAGCGCTCCAGTGTGGGTTGGAAGGGCATCCACGCCGCCGCCATTCTGTACGACGAGTACATCGTCCGCGTGGAATGCGGCTCCAGCTACTCCGCAGAGGACAAGGCGAACTGAAACAGCGCAAAGCCTCACGGCTTTTCTGACTCTCACATTACCAAATAGCAGGAGGAATACAATATGGCAAAAAAGCAGGATGCAGCCGAGCAGATGGTCAGCGTGACCATTCCCAGAGGCCGCAAGCAGGAGGAAAACTTCGTCATCGTTTCCGTCAACGGCCGAAGCTGGAAAATCATGAAGGGCGTGCAGGTACAGGTGCCGGACTATGTGGCGGAGGTGCTGGAAAACGGCCGGATGATGGCGGATGCCGCCCGCCGCTATGTGGACAAAATGGCCGGTTGAGGAGGTGAAGCCAATGGGCAGCATCACGGCCGCACAGGTACTGGAGCAGGTGGATGCCCTGCTGCCCAACCAGTATACCCGGGCGGAAAAACTGCGGTGGCTGGCACAGGCGGAGGGTTATGTGCTGCGGGAGGTCTGCCGCACAAGCGGCGACTTGCCGCCGCTGACAGACCAATCGTCTTTAACGGCAGAGGCCCCCTACGATGTGCTGTACCGCCACTATGTGGAGGCGCAGATCCACTATTGCAACGGCGAGATGGCCCGCTATAACAGCGCCGCCGTCTGCTGGAACAACGCCTTTGCCGCCTATCGGGACTATATGTGCCGCACAGCGGCAGCCATAGGCGGTGTTCAGGCGCTGAAACTGTGCTGACTGCGGCCCGCAGGGCGGGAGGGCTTCCCCCTCCCGCCCTTTTTTCAGGAAGGAGAGATACTATGTTTTTATCGCAGCTTCCCCCACCGACACAGCAGCGTGTAACAGTCAGCAGTTTTCTGGGCTATGACGCACGGCGGCGCACGCCGCTGGGTGCCTTTGCCAGAATGGAAAATCTGACAGGGGACGGCTATCCCACGCTGTCAGTCCGGCACAGGCGCAAGACGGTCATTGCGCTGGATCGGCCAAACGCGCTGGCCGCCAAGGACTGCCTGATCTGGGTGGAGGGCGGCACGCTGTACATCAACGGAGCTTCCATCGACCTGACGCTGACAGACGGTGAAAAGCAGCTGGTATCCATGGGCGCCTATCTGTTGATCTGGCCGGACAAGAAATATGTCAACACCCAGAATCTCAGCGACAAGGGCAGCATGGAGAACACCAGCCAGACCACCGGCAGCGTCACTTTTTCCCTGTGCCGCGCCAGCGGCGCGGACTATGAGGGCTATACCGTCGGCGCGGCGGCCCCGGCCAACGCCGAAAGCGGCGCGCTGTGGCTGGACACCGGCAGCGGCGCTGTATTGATGCAGTACGACGGCGTCATGTGGCAAGAGGCAGGCGATGTGGCCATGAAGCTGTGCGCCGCCAACATCGGCAAAGGTTTTTCCGCCGGGGACGGCGTAACTGTTTCCGGCTGCACCGGAGCCGCGGTAAACGGCACATGGACGCTGCTGCAATGCAGCGACAACACCATCGTTATCGGCGCATCGGCGGTAATCGAGGGCCAGCAGACCACCTCCGTGACCGTGCGCCGCCAGGTGCCGGACATGGACTATGTGGTGGAATGCGGCAACCGTCTGTGGGGCTGCAAATACGGCATTGTGGACGGAAAAAGTGTAAACGCCGTATATGGCAGCGCGCTGGGAGACTTTCGCAACTGGAACGTCTTTTCCGGCCTTGCCACCGACAGCTATGCCGCCGACCGCGGCTCTGACGGCCCCTTTACCGGGGCGGCGGCTTATCTGGGAACGGTACTGTTTTTCAAGGCGCAAAGCATGGAGCGGCTGTATATCAGCGCCGCCGGCGCCCACCAGATCACATCGCTGCAATGTCCCGGGATCAAGCCGGGCAGCAGCCGCTCGCCGGCTGTGGTAGACGGCGTGCTGTACTTTCACGGCATGCTGGGCGTCTATGCCTTTGACGGCAGTATGCCGCAGTTGGTATCCGCCGTCTTTGGGGATGAGCGGTATGAAAATGCCGTCGGCGGCGGAGCGGAGGGGCAATACTGGCTCTCGGTGCAGCGCGATGGAGAGAACCACCTCTTCGTCTATGACACGGCGCGCAGGCTTTGGCACCGGCAGGATCATCTGCGGGTAAAGCAATTTGCGGCCGCAGGCGGCGTGCTGTACGGTCTGACAGCCCACGGCATCACAGCGCTGCACGGCAGCGAGCAGCATGATGAGGCCGAGCTGTCGTGGTATGCCGAAACCGGCGAGCTTGGGTTGGACATGCCCGAGCAGAAGTACCTTCAGCGCATTGAGCTGCGGCTGCTGCCTGAAAACGGTGCCGCCGTGGATGCGCATATCAGCTACGACGGAGGAAAAAGCTGGCACCACGCCGGGCGCTTGCAGGGCGATGGGCGGCAGCGGCGACACGGATTGCTGACCGTGCGGCCCATTCGCTGTCCCCAGCTGCGGCTGCGGCTCAGCGGACACGGCGGCTGCCGCATTTACAGCATCAGCGCCGTATATGAGAAGGGAAGTGATCTGCCGTGAGTGATTTCCCCATGCCGCCCTATCCCAACGGCTCGGTGCAGCAGCAGCTGACGCAGCAGTATTCCTACCTCTTTCAGATGGCCCAGCAGCTGAATATGGCGCTGTCCGCGCTGGAGGGCGGCGCCGTATCGGCCGCAAGCAGCAGTGCCTCGCGCAGCAGCCGCGGCGCCGCTTCCGCCGCCGCGGCTGCTGCGGCAGACAATGAGCAGTTTCAGAATCTGCGGGCAATGATCGTCAAGACCGCCAAGCAGGTGTCACGCAGTATGGAGCAGCTGGAGGTGCGGCTGGGTGAGGAGTATGTGGCCGCCTCACAGTTCGGCACCTACGTCCAGCGCCTGAGTGCCTATCTGGAGGCCAATCCCGAGGCGCTGACACAGTACTACAGCTTTTGCAGCGATCTGGCCGCCAATGTGGCGGCGGTTGACGCCGCCTTTTCCAGCTACCGGCTGGATACAGAGGGCTATATTCGTACCGGTATCGTGTATTACGAGGGGCCTTCCCCGGTTTACGGCGTGGCCGTGGGGCAGAATCTGACCACCACGGAGGTGGACGGCCGGCAGGTGGTGGAGCAGAACAACTTCCGGGCAGTCTTTACCGCGCAGAAGCTCAGCTTCTGGCAGGACAGCACCGAAATTGCCTATGTATCCAATAACCGCCTGTATATCACGAATATCACCGTACTGGACAGCATCAGCATCGGCTCATGGCGCATGGACAGCGGTAATGGGCTGGCATTCAAGTGGATCGGAGGTTGAAGATGGCGATTACGGAAAAGGACTTTTCACTCAGTTGGGGCGACATCACCATCGGGCAGGCCAACACCCTTGTGGTGACCCGTCCCTCTTCCCTGTACAGTTTTTCATTTCGCTACACCTTTCAGGGTGTCAGCGCGCTTATCGGCGCTCCCGAGCTGACGGTGGTTTCCCAAAATGATACACGGATCGTGTATAGCTGGACGCCGGATGAAAGCCTGTCATTGTCGCTGCCCGACAGCGTTTCAGGCAGCGGTACCCTGACAATGACGGTGGCTTTCAACAGCAGCATTCCGCAGCTCAGCAATCCCAACTTCTGCACCAAAACCTACGCCTTTACCGCCTACATTCCGGATACCATGCGGCCCAGCGCTACGCTGGCCGTGTCGCTGGC
The DNA here is from genome assembly GCA_902475745.1 of uncultured Oscillospiraceae bacterium. GTDB lineage: Bacteria > Bacillota > Clostridia > Oscillospirales > Oscillospiraceae > Vescimonas. The sequence continues at coordinate 19,160 of CABSAW010000011.1, read as the reverse complement.
AAACAGCAACAGCACGCTGGCGCAATGGGGGCTGTGGGTGCGGGGCATGAGCCGCCTGCAATATGAAGTACAGGCCAGCGCCGTAGGCGGTGCATCCCTGACAAGCTGTCGGTTTACCTTTGCCGGACAGTCCGTGAACGGATTTTCGGGCACCACGGCTCCCATCGGCATGGCCGGAACATTGACGCCCACCGCTGTGGTTACCGACTCACGAGGCCGCGCCGTCACCGTTACCGGGGCGGCAATATCGGTATTCGACTACCAGATGCCCTCTCTGCAAACCTCCGTTGCCTACCGCTGCAATGCCGCAGGAATCGAGGACAGCGGCGGCGCGTGTCTGCGCGTAAAATCCGCCGGCTCCTGCTGGCCGCTGGATGGGCGCAACACCGTAACGCTGCGGGCACGATACCGCAAGGTTGGCGGCAGCTATGGCGGCTATACCACGCTGGTCAATTCTCTGACCACGCAGATCGCCGCATCGCTGGAGCGGGATACCACCTACGAGGTGGAGCTGTCCGCCGTGGATACCGTGGGCAGCGTCAGGGCGGTCAGCTATACCTCTTCCAATGCGGCGGTGGCTTTCCATCTGCGCAGCGGCGGCGTGGGGGCAGCCTTCGGCAAGCTGGCGGATGCTCCGGCACTGCAATGCGCCTGGGATGCCAGTTTTGACGGTGCCCTGTCTGTGGCAGGCCGGGCCGCAGTCGGCAGCCTGACAGTTGGCGGCAAAACGCTGGTGGATCTTCTGTATCCGGTGGGATCCCTGTACCTTTCCACCGTATCCACAGACCCCGGTACAGTTCTGGGCGGCACATGGAAGCGGATTCAGGACCGCTTCCTGTTGGCAGCCGGTTCTGCTTATGCCCCGGGCAGCACCGGCGGACAGGCGCAGCACACGCTGACAGAGTCTCAGCTTCCGCCCCACGCCCACCAGGTCTCGGGTCACACGCAGGCCGAGGAATTTTCCCATGACCACGGTCTGCCCAACATCGCGCAGGGCAGCAGCGGCAGCGGCGCTTATGCCGAAAGTTGGGGCGGCGGCAGCGGCAGCCGTGATCTGCGCACGGATACCGTTGGCTTCAGCCATAACCACAGTCTGGACCTTCTATCCCAGAACACAGGCGGTGGGGAGGCCTTTTCCATCCTGCCGCCCTATCTGGCGGTCTATATCTGGCAGCGCCTCAGCTGAGCACACACCGTATTCTATTATATTGTTTAAGGAGAGGATCACTATGGCATCTACTTATCGTCAGGTGGGCTACGGTTCCACCGGCAGCGCCGTCACCAAATTGCAGAACGTACTCAATGCGCACGGTTACGATCTGGCGGAGGACGGCATCTTCGGCAAAAAAACGCAGGCAGCCGTGCGGGACTATCAGGGAAAATACGGTCTGAAGCTGGACGGCATTGCGGGAAAAGAGACGTGGGGCAGCCTAATGGCGCAAAGTGACAGAGTACAGGGCAGCAGCAGGCCGAGTGGCTATTCCGGCAAAGCAAGCGGCAGCATCAGCAGCGGTATCGTCCCCACCGGCACGGTTTCCTCCGCTACCGCAGCAGCCCTGAAGCAGCTGGAGCAGGGATACACCCCCTCCGAGGCCGTACTGGCGGCCAAAGAGCAGGCCGATACCCTGTCCGCTCAGCAGCCGGAGGCGTATCAATCCGGCTTTGCCGCGCAGCTGGAAGCCCTCTATCAGGAGATCAGCGGCCGCCCCGACTTTTCCTACGATCCCGCGGCCGACGCGGCCTTTCAGAGCTATGCCGCGCAGTATGCCCGGCAGGGTCAGGCCGCCATGCGCGACACGCTGGGGCAGGCAGCCCACCTCACCGGCGGCTATGGCTCCAGCTATGCCCAGTCCGCCGCCCAGCAGTCCTATCAGCAGTACCTTCAGCGGCTGTCTGACGTTTTGCCGCAATTGCAGTCGGCTGCCTACTCTCGCTACCGCGATGCAGGCGACGCATTGCTGAACCGCTACAAGTTGCTGCAGGGGCAGGACGCCGCCGCATACAGCCGCTGGCAGGATCAGGTAAATGCATGGCGCAAGGACGTTGCGCAGGCGCAGGACGCCTATGAGCAGATCAGCAGCCGGGATCTGAAAAACTACCAGCTGCTGCTGGATTACTACATGGATAAGGCATCGGCCGAGCAAAAGGGTATGCGCTTTTCCGACCCGGAAAAGCCTGCTGTATCCAGTACGGGCAATACCGCCTCGCTCAGCTCCACGGCGGTGGAAAGTCTGGAAAGGATCATGCGCCTTTACCAGAAAAACGGCCATACCCGGCAGGCGGAGGCGCTGCTGGCCCAGTATCAGCATCGTATGACACCGGCGCAGAAGGCCCGTTTTTCCTCCCTGCTCACTTCCCTCGAATCGCCAAAAGGCTGACCATACCTCTTTCCCGCGCCTTTACGGAACCGCGCTGGGGTAAGTGCGTAAAAATGCAGGAAAAACATCACAATTTGTGTTGACAAAAGGTTTTTTCGCTGCTATACTGTTAAGGCCGCTTTGAATGGGTCATAAGTTTTGGCTGCGGCCAAACGCCCCCGACAGCGAGTCCGTAATTAAGGAAAGGCAGGTGCAACAAGTAATGCAGGCTATTATCGTGACCGGTGGTAAGCAGTACGCCGTCTCTGAGGGCGACACGCTGTTTATCGAAAAGCTGGACGCCGAGGCTGGCGCTTCCGTGGTGTTTGACCGGGTGCTGGCGATCGTGGACGGCGAGAACACCAAGTTCGGCGCTCCCGTGGTGGAGGGCGCGAAGGTGGACGCCACCATCGTGAAGAACGGCAAGGGCAAGAAGATCCGTATCTTCAAGTACACCCCCAAGAAGGGCTACCGCAAACGTCAGGGTCATCGTCAGCCCTACACCAAGGTTGAGATCGGCAAGATCAGCTTCTAAGGTGACAGTATGACGAGCGTCATTTTCCACACCGTGGAAGAGCGCATCATCGGATTTGATGCACAGGGCCACAGCGGATACGGCGAAGAGGGCGAGGATATCGTCTGCGCCGCCGTGACCAGCGCCGTAAGGTTGGTGGAAGCCACCGTCAACGACGTGATGGGGCTGTGCGCCTCGGTGAAGGTCGATCAGGAGACCGCCGCCATTTCGTTCCGGCTGCCCGGAGGACTGGCGCCCACAGCGGAATCCACCTGTCAGAATTTGATGACGGGTCTGATGGTCTATCTGGCTCAGCTTCACGACGAATATCCGGAAAACATCGAAGTGATGGAGGCATAGGCCTCTCTCCTTCCGTATCTTTTAGAAAGGATGGTACTGCGAAATGTTGCACATTGGTCTGCAGTTCTTCGCCCATAAAAAAGGTATGGGCTCCACCAAGAACGGCCGTGATTCCGAGTCCAAGCGCCTTGGCCCCAAGCGCGCTGACGGGCAGTTCGTGCTGGCCGGCAACATTCTGGTGCGCCAGCGCGGTACCCATATCCACCCCGGCACCAACGTGGGCAAGGGCACTGACGACACCCTGTTCGCCAAGGCTGACGGCGTTGTCCGCTTTGAGCGTCTGGGCAAGGACCGCAAAAAGGTCTCCGTCTACCCCGCTGAGTAAACACACAGCAAAAGCTCCCGCCACCGGCGGGAGCTTTTTTGTTGACCTTTTCCCCGTTTTCGGGTAGAATACATATATTATGGGTCAGTAGGTACATTTTTCAGATACAGTGAGGTAAGCACCATGGCAACTGGTTTTATTGATAAGGCGCGGATCACCGTGCGGGCCGGCAACGGCGGCAACGGCGCGGTGGCGTTCCATCGGGAGAAGTACATCGCCGCCGGCGGCCCCGATGGCGGCGACGGCGGCAACGGCGGCTCCATCATCCTGAAGGTGGACGACAATATGTCCACGCTGATGGACTTCCGCTACAAGCGCAAATATGTGGCAGGTAACGGCGTGGACGGACAGGGCGGCCGCAAGTCCGGCAAGGACGGCGAAAGCCTGACCATCCGCGTCCCCCGCGGCACGCTGGTGCGCGACGCCGAGAGCGGCGAGATCATCAAGGATATGTCTGACGACACCCCCTTTGTGCTGTGCAAGGGCGGCCGGGGCGGCTGGGGCAACCAGCATTTCGCCACCCCCACCCGGCAGGTACCCCGCTTCGCCAAGGCCGGTCTGCCCGGTGAGAGCCACGACGTGGTGCTGGAGCTGAAGCTGCTGGCGGACGTGGGACTGGTGGGCTTCCCCAACGTGGGCAAGTCCACGCTGCTCAGCGTGGTCAGCAAGGCCCACCCCAAGATCGCCAATTACCACTTCACCACCCTGTACCCCAATCTGGGCGTGGTCTACGTGGATGAGGGCGTCAGCTTCGTCATGGCGGACATTCCCGGCATCATCGAGGGCGCCAGCGAGGGCGCCGGACTGGGTCACGACTTCCTGCGGCACATCGACCGCTGCCGTCTGCTGGTGCATCTGGTGGACGTGTCCGGCAGCGAGGGCCGCGACCCCATCGCGGACTTTGACGCCATCAACGCCGAGCTGCGGGAGTACAGCCCGGAGCTGGCCACCCGCCCCCAGATCGCCGTGGCCAACAAGACCGATCTGCTGGCGGATACGGAGCAGCTGGACGCCTTCCGCGCCCATGTGGAGGGGCTGGGCTACGAGTTCTTCGCCATGTCCGCCGCCACCCATCAGGGCACGCGAGAGCTGGTGCAGCGCATCAGTCAGCATCTCAGCGAGCTGCCGCCGGTAACGGTGTACGAGCCGGAGTATGTACCCCGTCCGCCCCAGATCGACACCTCCGAGCCGCTGCACATCGAGCGGGATGACAACACATGGCTGGTGGAAGGCCCGTGGCTCCAGCGGCTTATGGCCAACATCAACTTCTCCGACTATGAAAGCCGGATGTACTTCGACAAGATGCTGCGCCAGAGCGGCCTGTTCGACCGTTTGGAGCAGATGGGCATTCAGGACGGTGACATCGTCAGTATGTACGATCTGGAATTTGAGTATCAACACTGAGACCGCATAAAAGTACCTCCGCCGGACACACTACCGGCGGAGGTGTTTTTTTATGAAGTACGCGATCGATCTCACCGATCTTCTCAACAACGATCCGCAGGCATATACCTACTTTTACGCCCTGCCTGCCGAAACGCAAACCCAACTGCGAAAGCGGGACATCCGCAGCATGGAGGAGCTGAAAGCCGCCACGGCGGATCTGGCCTACAATGACCGTCCGGGCGCATTCTGATCCGCCGGCATACGCTCCGCCGCCAAAATGCCGTGAACGGACAGACCGGCGCGGCCTTTACCGGCCGCAATGCGCACCATATAAAAAATCAGGCTCCTTGGGGGAGCCTGATTTTTTATATGGTATCTTGCTTACTTGCTTAATAGCTGCCCAGGTCAGCGGACTTGTCTCCCTCGACGCTGGTGCCGAACTCGTAGTCATTACCGGGCAGGACGGCATTGAGCACCACGCCCAGCAGGGCGGCAATGGCAAGGCCGGTCAGCGTAACGTCAGCGCCGCCCACCGTGAAGGTGATGCCGCCGGTGGTGCTGAAGCCCAGACCGCTGACGAAGATCACCGCCGCAATGATCAGGTTGCGGGACTTGGTCAGATCCACCTTGTTCTCCACCACGTTGCGCACGCCCACGGCGGAGATCATACCGTACAGCACGAAGCTGACGCCGCCCACGATGGCGGTGGGGATAGAATTCACCAGCGCGTCAAACTTGGGAGAGAAGCTGAGGATGATGGCGTACAGCGCCGCCAGACGGATGACCCGGGGGTCGTACACGCGGCTCAGAGCCAGTACGCCGGTGTTCTCGCCGTAGGTGGTGTTGGCAGGGCCGCCGAACATACCGGCAAAGGCGGTGGCAAGACCGTCGCCCAGCAGCGTGCGGTGCAGGCCGGGATCCTCGATGAAGTTCTTGCCGGTGGTGGAGGAGATGGCGGAGATGTCGCCGATGTGCTCCATCATGGCGGCGATGGCGATGGGCGCCATGACAAGGATGGAGGTCACGTCGAACTTAGCGATGACAAACTTCTGCAGGCCCACAAGGTTGGCGCTGGCGACCTCCGTGAAGTCCACCTGATGGAAGATCAGCGCCACGATGTAGCTGCCCACCACACCCAGCAGGATGGGGATGATCTTGACCATGCCCTTGCCCCAGATGTTGGCGACGATGATGATGGCGATAGCCACCAGAGCCAGCCACCAGCAGGTGGAGGCGTTGGTCACGGCGGTGCCGGACAGGTTCAGACCGATGAGGATGATGATGGGGCCGGTGACGATGGGGGGGAAGAACCGCATGACCTTCTTGGCGCCCACCAGCTTGAACAGCAGCGCCAGCACCAGATACAGCAGACCCGCGACCACCACGCCGCCCAGTGCGTAGGGCAGCTTCTCCTCGCCGGTCATGGCGGCGAACTTGCCGCTGTCCAGATTGGCTACCGCCTGGAAGCCGCCCAGAAAGGCGAAGGAGGAGCCCAGGAAGGCGGGTACCTTAAACTTGGTGCAGACGTGGAACAGCAGCGTGCCGATACCGGCAAACAGCAGCGTGGTCTGGATGGACAGGGGCAGGCCGTAGCCGCTGACCAGAATAGGCACCAGCACCGTGGCGCCGAACATGGCGAACAGGTGCTGCAAGCCCAACAGCAGCATCCGGGGTATGCCCAGCTCGCGTGCATCGTAGATGGCTTCATAGCCAAGATTCTTTTTCATAACATGATTCCTCTCTTTCTTTTATCTTCCATATACCGCTTCCCGATCAAGGGTATATTTCTGTCCAAAAAAAAGACCGATGAAAAACATCGGTCAAAAGCCACTATGAAAAACAAAAACAGAAATAGCGGAACCCGCCGCTTTGCAATTGTTGTTGCGCATCTTAAGCACGGCAGATTCCCTCCCCTTCAAAATGATCTTGCTTATTATAGCGGCCCGCATGTAAAAAAGCAAGTTTTTTCTTCCCCAATCTCCGGCAAATTGCGCCCCCGATCTTGGTGAAATTTGCACAAAGCGCCGTCCGCTTCAATCCCGGATCACCGGTGTTAACCGCCAGTCGCCGCCCGGCTTTGCTTGCGCCAGCGAGCGGTAGGCCAGCGTATAGAGATCGGTACGCGCCGCCTCACGGCGCAGCAGCGTTTCCGCCTCCGTCCCCAGCGCCGCTACATCGGCCGCCTTTGTCAGCACCGGGCAGCCCCTGTCCTTCATCTTCCGCAGCACCTCACGGCCTGTCCCGTTTGCCGCCAGCACGCGGGCGTATGGCACCGCCTCCGGCGCCTTTTCCAGTCCCAGCCACGCCGATAGCACCAGCCGGCGAAGCCGCGCCGCCGTGTAGCGCTTTGTTTTGGCCGCCGCCAGCAGCTCTTCCAGCGTTGCGCAGCGCTGCACCGCATTGCCCAGGCGGTGGTATAGTCCCTCCCTGCCGCCGTCGTAACAGGCAAATTCCTCCTCATCCATCTGCCGCAGCCGGGCCAGAATCGCCCGCTCTATATGGCGCATATCCGTCACGCGGCCGGCAGCCGCCTCGCGCCGCAATACCGCCGCGGCCTGCATCGGCATATAGCCATAGGCCGCCTCCCCGCCCTGCCGCAGCAGTTGGCGGAGATGGGAAGCGGAGGCAAAGCCTGCCGCAGCCCCACCGTCATGGCCCGCGCCGACCCGCCGGATCGCCACCGGCTTCATATCCGCCGACAGTCTGCGGCATGCCTTCAGGTATTCCACCGCCAGCGTATCATTGGGCCGCGACAGCGCATCGGCGTTCTGGCCCAGATATTTTTCCACTGCGCGCTGCCGGGCCGCGGCATAGGTAACGCCTGCGGCCAGCTCCGTTCGGATATCCGCCTGAAGCCGGGGCAGCAGCAAAACATCCGCCGTCCTTTGCAGCACCGCCGTCTCGCCGCACTCGCTGCCAAACGCAAGGTGGGTGCACCCCGCCATTTGCAGCAGCTGTACGCCGCCCATGGCAAAAATCTCCGCCGTGGCCATAGCCCAGGGTGTGGGCAGCTCCAGCACCAGATCGGCGCCGCAATCCACCGCCATCTCCGCCCGGGCCAGCTTATTCACCAGCGCCGGTTCTCCCCGCTGGACAAAGTTGCCGCTCATAGCGCACACAAGCGCCTCCGCCCCCTGCTGCCGCAGCTGTGCCATCAAATAGGCATGTCCGCTGTGGAGCGGATTAAATTCGCACACAATCCCTGCAACGCTCATACGCCACCCCTTTCTTTTTTCCATTTTACCCCACCGCAGCGGCAAATGCAACTTGACATTTGACCCATTACCTCCTTACAATAGACCGAGAATACATTGAATCGAGGTCTATCATGAATATCGCACTTTTTTACGCCATGCCCTCGGAGATCGACAGCCTGATCCACGAAGCGCAGCCCATGGAAACCGTTCACGGCGTTTCCTTCTACCGGATCCGGGATAACATGATCGCCTGCTGCGGCGGCGTGGGTAAGGTAAATGCGGCCATGGCCGCCACGCTGCTGATTCAGCGCTACCATCCCGACCTGATCCTGAACGCCGGCGTGGCCGGCTGTTTTGAAGAAGTCCCCATCGGAACGCTGGTGCTGGCGGAAAAATTTATCCAGCACGATGTAGACACCACCGGCTGCGGCGACCCCATCGGCCTTGTGTCCACCGTAAACATGGTGGAATTCCCCACCGCAGACTTTGACCGGGCCAAGGCTGCCATGGCGCGAACCGGCTATGATTTCCGTACCGGCACGGTAGCCACCGGCGACTGGTTCGGCGTCCCCGGCACGCGGGCTCACTGGATTCAGGACACCTTTCATCCCCTGCTGTGCGAGATGGAGGGCGGCGCCGCGGCACAGGTGTGCTGCCGCTGCGGCGTTCCCTTCATGGCGCTCAAATCGGTGTCCGACTGTCTGACCAGCAAGCATGATTACTATTTTAATTTCCCAACCGCCATGCGGGATCTGAACACTGCCGTCATGGCCTTTGCGGAACAATTGGAGGCATAGAGCATGGAACGAATCGCAAGCTTTACCGTCAACCACGATGTGCTGACGCCGGGTCTGTATCTCAGCCGCCGGGACGGGCATGTGACCACCTTTGACCTGCGCTTCAAGCGGCCCAACACCGGCGAGCTGCTGTCCAACGAGCAGATGCACTCGGTGGAGCACATCATCGCCACCGCGCTGCGCAACAGCGCCCGAAAAGACGCCGTTATCTATTTTGGCCCCATGGGCTGCCAGACAGGCTTCTATTTTCTCTTTGACAGCGCACAGCTGAGCGACGCTCAGGCCATTGAGCTTTTGCGGCAGGCTTTCGCACAGGGCGCCGCGTGGAGCGAACCCATGCCCGGAAAGTCCTCGCGGGAATGCGGAAATTACCGTAACCTTGACACGGCGTTGGCCCGGGAGTGCTGCGCGTTCTATTTCGATTTAATCCGCGACTGGACCGTAGAGCGTCTGGTCTATCCTGAGTAGACGGAACGTTTATTTCCCGTAAAAAGGGGGACACAGCGCAAATTGATATTGCTTTTAGCGGCATATCATGGTATTATTAAATATGTGCTGACAATTACTGTCCGGCGCTGTTTTCCATGGGCTGCCCAACGCGGCCACGCGAAAGGAGAAAAAAGGATGAAAGAAATATTAAACCGCCTTGCTCAGTGCTTCGAAAAACGCAATCGGAGCTTCGCTCGTATGCTGGTGCTGATTCTGGCGCTGGTGATGGTTCTGGCACTGGCCGGCTGCGGCAAAGATGACCCCGTCAATCCTCCGGATGACACGGATGGTCCCAGCATTACCGAACCGGATGATACCGAAAACCGTGTAGAGCCCGCCCCCGTTGTAGAGCCGGAGGGCATGGAGGCCACCTTTGCCAAGTACAAAGATGTGTATGCATGGATCGAAGTGCCTGAGTTCGCCTCTACACTGGGCTCCAGCACAGAGCTTTCCTACCCTGTGGCGCAGCATGCCACCGACCGTGATTTTTACCTCAACCGCGATCTGGACGGCAACACCAACAAGGCCGGCACGCTGTTCACCGAGGCCGCCGTGGAAGGCAAGACCATCAACAGCCGCGATTTGAACGATCCCGTCACGGTGATTTACGGCCACAACATGGCCAACCGCACCATGTTCGGCGGCTTGCAGACCTTCCTGAGCAAGATGGATTTCAGCAAGCAGCATCTGGTGTACATGTATCAGAAGGATCGCCGCGTGACCTATCAGATCGTAGGCGGCGCGCAGTACGACCTGAGCCATATCATCTACTACCATGACTTCACCAATGCCGAGGTGTTCAACAGCTTCTTTGACCAGCTGTGGAAAGAAACTGACGGCACCACCAATCTGGACAAGGCGAACAAGCCTGTGGCCGGCGACAAGGTGCTGATCCTGTCCGTGTGCAAGAATGGCGATGATAACCATCGCTACCTGGTCGTCTGCAAGATGATCGAGGATACCGCTGATCCCACCACATGGCCCATGAAGGACGCTGCCGCGACAAAGGATAACAAGACCAACTGAAACGTATGAAAAACACCCTGTTCTATAAGAACAGGGTGTTTTTATGTGTTCTGAAAGGTCTTGCAGTGTTTACGATGCAAGAATCAGTCAAATCCTTTTTCTCCGCGGCGCGCACATGAATCTCTCGCGGCCCGCCGCTGCCAAAGTCGCACAGCCGCTCCCCAGGCCTTTTGGCATTTTATATTTTTACTCCGTAAAATGCACATGGTTAAAGATATGATCCTGACAGAAGCAGTGGTAGCCCGCGCACTTGCTGCAATAGCGGAACTGAAGGTCGGGATAGTCCGCATCCGTCCGTCCGCAAACAGCGCATTTGTGGTGATAGCCCTGCTGCTGTTCCTGCTGCCGCTGCTGGCGGACTGCTTTCTTAAACTGCACCGTCTGGGCACTGTGGCGATAGGCGGCACGTCCCGCCATATAATGCACCTCCGGCCAGATAAACACGGCAAAGTTCAAAAGTGCGATCACCGGCAGCAGCGCCGCGCCCCAGTTGCCAACCAGCAGGCTGCGCACCACATCCACGGCAAACAGTCCCGCGTCCAGATAGGCCAGCCATTTCATCTTGATGGGGATGACAAAGAACAGCAGCACCTGCGTGTTGGGAAACAGAAAGGCAAAGGCCAAAAACATGGACAGGTTCACATAATAAGAGCCGGTCACAGTATAGCTGACGCCGGAGATCAGGCTGGCCACCATCACGCCCACCGCCGTCAAAAGCACGCCGCTGACGTAATAGAGGGTAAACTTGGCCGTACCCCATTGGCGTTCCAGCGTGGTGCCGATCCAATAGTAGAAATACAGGCTGATCAGCAGCCAGAAAATCCCCGTGCCGGAGGGAACAAACACATAGGTTACAAGACGCCACAGCTCGCCCTTCAGCACCGCGGCGGTATTCAGCGCCAAAAATGACAGCGCATTTGCATCTGTATTCCAGGTAAACGCCATCAGGAAATAGACAATTGCATTCCCGGCCACGATGTAGAGCATCAGATTGGGGATGCCAAAACGGGGGTGCCGCGCACAAAAGCGCTGCACCGCGTCATAGAGTTTTTTCAAAAAAGGTTCCTCCTGTCGGTCGATAGTCGCAACACATTGTACCCCAAACCGGGAAAAAAGTCATTACGAAATTTTGAATAATCGGGGGTACCGTGAAAGAACGCGTCCGTCGCCCCTCAATATTCCGCCGCCGCCTCGCCGTGCAGCACGCGCAGCGCGCCCTCGGCCAGTGCGCGCATCTCCTCCTCGCCGGGCAGCCGGATCACCTTGGCGATCTTGCCCACATAAGCGGTAATATCATCGCAGAACGGCTCGGAGAATGCCATACCGCCGGTGTAAACAATGGCGTCCACATCGAAATGCAGCACGGCGGCCATGGCGCCGATATCCTTGGCCAGCTGGTAGACCAGCGCCTGATAGGCCGCCTCGGCCTCCCTGTCCCCCTCTGCCATTCTGGCGCGAACCGTGCGGAAATCATTGGTTCCCAGATAGGACAGCATTCCGGCGCGGCGGCCAAAGGTTTTTTTCACCTCATCCCGGCTCTTGCCGCTGAAGCAATAGTCAATCAGCTGGTTCACCGGCAGGCCGCCGGCCCGATCCATGCCCATGGAACCCTCGTCCCTTACGTTGTTCACGTCCACCACGCGGCCTTTCCGGTGCGCGCCCACGCTGACGCCGCCGCCCAGATGGCATACAATAAGGTTCACATCCTCATAGGCCCTGCCCAGCTCCCCGGCAGCTTTTCGGCCGATGGACTTATGGTTCAGTGCATGGAACTGGCAGATGCGGCGCAGACCGGCAAAGCCGGTATAGTGGGCCACCTCGGTCATTTCATCCACGCAGACCGGGTCTACAAAAAACGCAGGGATTCCCACCATAGCCCCCAGCTTCCCGGCAAGATAGGCGCCCAGATTGGACGGATGCTCACCGTATGGTGCCGTTTCCACATCGTGCATCACCCTGTCATTCACCGCGTATGTGCCAGAAGGAATGGGCCGATACAGTCCGCCGCGGCCGCAAACCGCGTCAAACGCCTCCAATTTGTAACCGGCAGCGGCGATAGCCTGCAAAATCGCCGCTTTTCGATAGTCTGCCTGATCGATCACATGGGCAAACTGATCCAGTTCCTCCGCGGAATGGTCAATGCTTACCTTGAAAAGCTGCTGCTCCTCCTCATACACCGCAACCTTTGTGCTGGTGGCTCCGGGATTGATCACAAGTACTTTCATGGCTCCTCCCTGCTTCTTCCTGTTATTCCTGATATTTTGCCGAATTGCTTAATCAATCATTCACAGTATGACACGCCCTTCCCCCGTTTGTCAATCTGTCCGCCCGATCTTTCGCCGCCTGCGAAAAAAAACGGCAGTGTGAACAAAAGGAAAGGCGTTGGGACGTGAAAACGACCAAACGCCTTTGTGCATTTACTTTGCCAGTCCCTCCAGCAGCACAGCCGCCACGGCGATCCCCCGCTCCGCGATGTCAAACGCGCCCTCATAAATGCGCCATTCCATCAGCATACCCCGCTGGAGCGTAACCAGATACTCCACCACCGTGTCCGCTTCAAAGTCGGGCCGGATGCTTCCCTCTGCGCGGCACAGCTCCACCAGCTCAGCGAGCACCCGGAAATAGACCCGGTGCTCATTGCGCTGCAACACCTTTTGCTCCGGGAACTTCATAGCGTGGCTGAATGCCTTGTACAGCACCGGATCGCTGGCACTGATGCGCAGTGACTGCCCCACAAAATCCAGCAGCTTCTCACGGGCCGTGTGAACCGTATCCTCCAGATATGCCTGCTCCAGCTGCAAATACGCCTCGTCAACATGGCCCGTCACCTGAATGGCCAGTTCATCCTTGCTCTTGAAATAATGATAAATATTCCCCACAGAGCATCCGGCGGCCTGCGCAATTTCCTCCACCGAGACATTGTCAAAGCCGGATCTATCAAACAGATCCAGCGCCACAGTCTGGATTTTGCTGCGCATCTCCAAAGCCTGCTGCTTACGCGGCGTCAGTTTCTCTTCCATATCCGTATACCTCTTGCTGCAAAATTCTATCCCATGATAGCCCGATTCACATCCTGTGTCAAGCGGCTTGTTCCCTTTGGACGAGAAAGAGCGGCAAGGCTTTGGCGCCTTGCCGCTCTTTCGATTACTTATGTCCGCAGCCGCCGCCGCAATGTGAGCAGCTGCCGCAGGACCCAGAGCAGAGGCTCTTGCCCTGCTTTTTCTTTTTAATGAGTGAGTAGACAATAGAGGTGACAATGGTAATCAAAACAAAACAAATCAAAATATCAGCCAGCATGACAAGTGCGCTCCTTTCTCTTGAAAACTATAAACATGTAAATTTTACATGGCAACGCTCAATCTGGCGGCCTCTCTGTAGGGGCGGAACAGCAGATACAGCAGGAAGGCCAGAATCGCAGCGGCCACAACGGTACCGATGACACTGCCGGAGCCGATAAACCATCCGCCGAACTGGTTGATCATCAGCGAGACGGCATAGGCAAAGCCGCACTGATAGCCGATGGCGAACCACGTCCACTTGGCATTGTTCATCTCCCGCTTGATAGCGCCGATGGCGGCAAAGCAGGGGGCGCACAGCAGGTTGAACACCAGGAAAGAGTAGCCGGTGATCCCGTTGAAGGCAGCCGCGATGGCCTCATATACCGTGCCGTCTCCGCCGCCGTACAGCACACCCAGCGTACCGACGATGTTCTCCTTGGCCACAAGGCCGGTAATGGAGGCCACAGCCGCCTGCCAGTTGCCCCAGCCCAGAGGCTTGAAGATCCACGCCAGCACACCGCCGATGGCCGCCAGCAGCGAGCGGTCAATTTCGGACTCCTCCAGCATACGGAACGTTCCGTCCACCCAGCCGAAGTAGGTGGTGAACCACACGAAGATGGTGGACAGGAGGATGATGGTACCGGCCTTCTTGATGAAGGACCAGCCCCGCTCCCACATGGAGCGCAGAACGTTGCCCAGCGTGGGCCAGTGGTAGGCAGGCAGCTCCATCACGAAGGGTGCCGGGTCACCGGCGAACATCCGGGTCTTTTTCAGCATGATACCGGAGAGAATGATGGCGGCCATGCCGATGAAATAGGCGGACGTGGACACCCACGCGCTGCCGCCGAACAGTGCGCCTGCGATCATGGCGATAAAGGGCACCTTGGCGCCGCAGGGAATGAACGTGGTGGTCATAATGGTCATGCGGCGATCCCGCTCGTTCTCAATGGTGCGGGACGCCATAATGCCGGGGATACCGCAGCCGGTACCGATCAGCATCGGGATAAAGCTCTTGCCGGACAGGCCGAATTTACGGAACACACGGTCCAGCACAAAGGCGATACGGGCCATGTAGCCGCAGGCCTCCAGAAACGCCAGCATCAGAAACAGCACCAGCATCTGGGGCACGAAGCCCAGCACCGCGCCGACACCGGCCACAATGCCGTCCAGTATCAGTCCGCTGAGCCATGCGGAGACACCGGCGGACTCCAGCGCATTGCCGATCAGGACAGGAATGCCGGGCACCCACACGCCATAGTCGGCAGGATCCGGCTCCTCGCCGATCTCCGCCAGCGTGGCCTTGGCCGCCTCATAGTCCGCCAGCGTGGCCGTCTCGGTGGTAACGGCCAGCGTCTCCTCGTCCTCTACATCATAGGTAAAGGTGCCGTCGGCGGCCAGTGCGCCGTGCTCAGCTATGTAGAGGTCGTAGCCAACAGCCAGCGTCTCCGCCTCGCTGTAGCGCTCAGACAGCTCGCCATAGCCGCCGTCAATGCCCAGCAGGTGCCAGCCATCGCCGAACACGCCTTCGTTGGCCCAGTCGGTGGCAGGGGCGCCTACGCCCACCATGGCCACCCAGTACACGATGAACATCACCAGCGCAAAGATGGGCAGGCCCAGCCAGCGGTTGGTCACAACGCGGTCGATCTTGTCGGAAACGGACAGCGCCCCCCTGTTCTTCTTCTGATAACAGCTCTTGATGACCTCAGCGATGTACACATAGCGCTCGTTGGTGATGATGCTCTCGGCATCGTCGTCCAGCTCCTTCTCGGCAGCCTTGATGTCCTCCTCGATGTGGCGCATGGTCTCGTCGGGAATATTCAGCTTGGCCAGTACCTTGTCATCCCGCTCAAAGATCTTGATGGCGTACCAGCGCTGCCGTTCCTCCGGCATATTGTGTACCGCCGCCTCCTCGATATGGGCGATGGCGTGCTCCACCGGCCCGGAAAAGGTGTGCATAGGCACCGTCTTGGCAGAGGACGCAGCCTCCACGGCGGCCTGCGCCGCCTCCATGACGCCATCGCCCTTCAGGGCGGAAATCTCCATCACCTTGCATCCCAGCTCCCGGCTCAGCTCCGCCGTGTCGATCCGGTCGCCGCTCTTGCGAACCACGTCCATCATATTGATGGCAATGACAACGGGGATACCCAGCTCCGTCAGTTGGGTGGTCAGATAGAGGTTTCGCTCCAGATTGGTGCCGTCAATAATGTTCAAAATGGCGTCAGGACGCTCCTCAAGCAGATAGTTGCGGGCCACCACCTCCTCCAGCGTATAGGGAGACAAGGAGTAGATGCCCGGCAGGTCCATAATGACCACGTCCTCATGCTTTTTCAGTTTTCCCTCTTTCTTCTCCACCGTCACGCCGGGCCAGTTTCCCACGAACTGATTGGAGCCGGTCAGCGCATTGAACAGCGTGGTCTTTCCGGAATTCGGGTTGCCCGCAAGGGCTATTCTGATCTGTTTTTCCATACTCGCTCCTTTCGGATAGCTTCCGCTAACCGCTTTGTAAAATTTTTACTCGACCTCAATCATTTCCGTGTCGGCCTTCCGCAGGCTCAACTCATAGCCCCGGACGGTGACCTCCATGGGGTCGCCCAGCGGCGCCACCTTGCGGACGTAAACCTCCGTGCCCCGGGTAATCCCCATATCCATAATGCGCCGCTTGACAGGGCCTTCGCCGTGAAGCTTCACCACCTTGGCCGTCTGGCCGATCTTCACCTCGCGCAAAGTTTTCATCGCTGCTCTCTCCTTCTATGTAAATTCTTTTTTCTGTTCATACCATGATTTTCCGGGCCATTTCCTCACTGATGGCCACGCGGGCCTCTTTCACCTTGACGATCACATTCCCGCCCAGCGAACAGATGGGCGTCACTTCGCTCCCGGCCACAAAGCCCAGATTTTCCAGATGTCTGCGCACCTCATCGTTTCCGCCAATCCGGCGGATGATCTGCTCTTGTCCCACATCGGCCAATGTCAGCGGCATCATGCTCGATCCCTTCTTTCCCGCACCTTATTAGCATAAGCTAACCTGTTGTCAAAACTAATTGGTTAGCCTTTCCTAACCACACCGCCATTATAGTTAGCTTATGCTAATTTGTCAACCGGTTTTTTCACCGTTGTCCCCTTTTTGTGGTTTTTTCTTCTTTATGTCAGGTATTTCTGCCAGTTTCTTGTGCATTTCCCCGAAAACAAAAACGGCCAGAGGAATACAGTCGTTTCCTCTTGCCGTTTGATTGTCTGTTTCCTCAGCGCATCTGGCGCTTGCTGTGCAGGCGGATACGATCCGCGATCATGGCGATGAACTCGCTGTTGGTGGGCTTTCCCTTGGCGGAATTCACCGTGTAGCCGAAATAGCTTTGCAGCGTCTCCAGATCGCCCCGGTCCCACGCCACCTCGATGGCGTGGCGGATGGCCCGCTCCACCCGGGAGGGTGTCGTGTTGAACCGTTTGGCCACCTCAGGGTACAGTACCTTCGTCACCGCGTTGATCACGTCCATATCCTGCACCGTGATGATGATCGCCTCCCGCACATACTGATAGCCTTTGATGTGCGCCGGTACGCCTACCTCATGGATGATGGCCGTTACATCCGCCTCCAGCGTCGGCAGTGCCAGCGGCCTGTTTTCCGGGCGCACCGCCTGCCGCACCCGCTCCAGCAGCGACTCCACGTGCGCCGGCTTGGGGATGAAGTACCACGCGCCAAGACGCATGACCTCCTGCACCATGCTCTGGCTGCAAAAGGCGGACAGGATGATGGTTTTCACATTTTTCGGCATCCGCTGCAACAGGCTGATACCGTCCAGACCCGGCAGGATCACGTCCGCCACCACTACATCGGGTCTCGTCTGCTGGATCAGCTCCCACGCCTCGTCACCGTCGCCGGTGTCGCCTACGATCTGGAACTCTCCGGTCTCTTCCAGTGCGTGCCGCAGCAGCAGGCGAAATTCCTCGCTGCTGTCAGCCAGCAGGATTTTAGGGTTGATTTCCATGTGCGTCTCTATTCCTCCCTCTTTGTATTCGACGGGCCGCCCTTCGTGATTTTCCTCACATTATCGCCCTGCCGCTTACTAAATTACCAGAATCGGACATCGTTTTCAAGGCGTTTTTGTCGATTCATCACAAATACTTCTCGACCCGCTTCGACATTTTTGTATTTTTCTGGAAGGAGGTATCGCCGGCTCTCCGTCAGAGCCAGCGCTCTAAAACGATGGAAACACGGCCCTTTCGCGTAAGGCCGCCCACAGCCGCCAAAGAACACCGGCACCTGACTTGGCAGCAACTGCCGTACCATGGCCTGCTCCCGCGGCGAGAGAAAGCCTGTGCAGGGATAATCTCCCGCTCTGCGCCGCGCATTGCACACTTACTATGAACCTAAGACGCAGCGGATCAGCATTTTTAATAGCGATAAAGAGACATGGCATTCTACCCGAAATGCCATGTCTCTTTATTCAATAGCATCCATTTAGCTAAATTGCAGATGTTCCAAGACCCCGAGCAGGCAGAAAGATAGCAGCCTAAAATGGTACAAGGTTATGGTAGTGTAGAGATGAGCAAGTATTCCCAAAGCCGCAGTTTTGGAAAGAGTGTTTGCAATGAGGAGGTCTTGCTCGTGGGTCATGGAAGATCATCCGCAGCGTAAGAAGTGAAGGAAACGTTAATTAAAGTTTCAGCGTTATGCCTGTCATACGCAAGGGCTCAAAAGCCATACCAATCGGTAATTTCATCCACCGGCATACGAGTGCTGATCACTTGATTTGCAGGAAATGTCCAATCAGGATAGCCAATTGCAATGCCACAGACAATACGCTTGTTCTCAGGAATATGAAGATTTCGGCGCAAAGTTTCTTGATACATAACTGCCTGATGTTCTACACAAGTGCCAAGACCATACTCCATTGCAGCGGTACAGATATTCTGAATTACACAGCCCATGTCAAGACGGAAAGTCGTATTGTCCAAAGTCCGATCCATACTCAGGATGATTACCGCGGGCGCGTCGAAGAACCGAAAGCCTCGCTGTCCCCATTCGTTTCGACGGACTTTGTCACCCCGCTCAATACTCATGGCTGCGAATAGTGCCTTGCCGATCTCGCGGCTGCGCTCCCGATAAATGCCATCTACCATGATGTCAGGAATATCCGGCGGCAGACTATGGTCATAGGACGTGATATTATCCTGACGGATAGCCTCCAATACGTCACCGGCAGCAACAGCAAATTCCCAAGGCTGCGCATTAACAGCAGATACAGCTCTTGTTGCTAACGTTAAGACCTCTTGGAGTATCTCCTGCGTAACGGGTTCCTTTGTAAAAGCGCGGATAGACCGGCGGTCGTTTATGGCCTGTTTGATATCCATGTCGGCCTCCTTTATTACTTGGCGGCCTTGGCAGCCTTGATGGACTCGATCAGCTCGGGAACGACCTTGAACAGGTCGC
>CABSAW010000010.1:0-30595 GCA_902475745.1 uncultured Oscillospiraceae bacterium | reverse complement strand
GGTTGCCGGGGTTGGTGACCATGATGGCGCGGGTATGCTCGTTGATCTCCGCCTCAACCTTGGCCCGGTCGGCATAGCGATAGCCGTCATGGGGAGAGGTGGGGATGGGATGGATCTTGGCGCCGCAGGTGTAGGCCATTGTGTTGTAGTTGGGATAGAAAGGCTCGGGGATCAGGATTTCATCGCCGTCGTCCAGAATGCAGTTCATGGCGATTTGCAGCGCCTCACTGCCGCCGTTGGTAATCAGGATATCGCCCTTTTCAAAGTGCATATCCAGATTATCATAGTACTTCTGAATGGCGTCGATCAGCTCGGGGATACCGGGAGACGGTGCATAGGCCAGTACTGGCAGATCAAAATGGCGCACGGCCTCGAAATAAGCCTTGGGGGTTGCGATATCCGGCTGGCCAATGTTCAAATGATAGATCTTCTTTCCTCTTGCTTCGGCTGCCACGGCATAGGGGTGAAACTTACGCATGGGTGACAGACCGCATTTCAGAACCTTACTGGAAAACTTCATGGTATTGCCTCCTCATGATGATTGTGGCAGATATAATTCTACCTTAACCCATGCTAGTCTATTTTTGTGGAAACGTCAAGCCCTTGGAGGGAAAAAGAGGGATTTTATCACCTCAGTCCCCGAAGAAAAGGCGCACACACCATGCCGCCGACAAAAACCCCACCAGATCCGCCGTTAAAGCGGCGGGAATGGTGTATCGCGTGCGGCGGATGCCTGCCGCGCCGAAATAGACGGCAACGGTATAGAACGTGGTTTCCGTGCAGCCCAGCATGACCGCAGCGGTGCGGCCGATGGTGCTGTCGGCTCCGTAGGTGTCCATCAGTGCGCTGCCGACCGCCAGCGCACCGCTGCCGCTGAGGGGGCGGATGAGCAGGAGCGGCGCGGTTTCAGGGGGGATTCCCAGAGCGGCCAAGACCGGGGAGAGCAGGACGGTGAGCGCGTCTAGCGCGCCGGAGGCGCGGAGCATGTATATGGCAGAGAGCAAAGCCACCAGATTGGGCAGGATATGAACCACGATGCCCAAGCCCTCTGCCGCGCCCTCGGTCAGGGCGGCATGAACATCCAGACGGCGGCGCAGCCCCCAAGCGGCTGCCGCGGTAAACAGCAGCGGGAGCAGCAGGGCGCTCAGGTGTGTCAGCGCCGCCACAGGCGTTGGAAGCCTCGCGCGGCCAGCAGTCCTGCCGAAACGGAAAGCAGGGAAGAGAGCCACACGGCGGGCAGAATATCAAGCGCAGCTGCGCAGCCGTGTGCGCTGCGCAGCGCCGCCACCGTGGTGGGCAGCAGCTGGATGGAGGCGGTATTAAGCACCACGAGACGGCACAATTCATCATCCGCCGTACCGCCGCACCCTGACGCCATTGCAACGGCAGCGCGGATGCCCGGCGGCGTGGCGGCGTTGCCAAGCCCCAGCAGATTGGCCGAGACGTTGGCGCTGAGCGCGGCGAGGGTTTCGCCATCCCGGCTGGCGCGGGGCAGAATACGCCGCAGGAGCGGGCGCAGCAGCCGGGATAGTTTGCCGCTCAGACCGCCCCGGTCCAGCAGTGTCATAACGCCGCTCCACAGGCAGATGGCGCCTGCCATGGAAAGGCACAGCTCCACGGCGGCGCCTGCGCCCTCCAGTGCGGCGGCGGATACGGCAGCCAGTTGGCCGTTGATCGCGCCAAAAAGCAGGGACAGGCCAAAAAGGCCGGTTAGAAAATAGGACATTGCCATGATGTGCTCACCTCATGTACACTATATGCACAGACGGAATGACAATATTTGTAAAAATATTGGTAAAAATGGCAACGCGCGGTTGACAAAGCGGTAAGA
Organism: uncultured Oscillospiraceae bacterium; assembly: GCA_902475745.1. Classification (GTDB taxonomy): domain Bacteria; phylum Bacillota; class Clostridia; order Oscillospirales; family Oscillospiraceae; genus Vescimonas. Next base: position 28,764 of record CABSAW010000010.1, on the reverse strand, counting down.
ATATGTCATCATGAATGAGTAGGAAACTCAATATGGTGTGAGTAACAGTGCAGAGGAGAGATTTCCGTGAAGTCTACTGGTATTGTCAGAAAGGTGGATGAGCTGGGACGGATTGTGCTGCCCATTGAGCTGCGGCGCACGTTGGAGATCGCTGAAAAGGACGCTTTGGAAATATATGTGGACGGCTCCACAATCGTATTGAAAAAGTTCCGGCCCAGTTGTATCTTCTGCGACAGCAGCAAAGAACTGGTGGTATACAAGGACAAAAACATCTGTCCCCGCTGTCTCAAGGATTTAAAGAACAGCTGAAAAGCGGAAAACCTCCCCGCCGTGCGGCGGGGAGGTTTTTTGACGGTTTATCGCTTCAGTGCCGCGTCGTACAGGGCGTTGCGGCTCAATCCGGTATCGTCGGCCACGGCGCGGACAGCGTCCTTCAGCCGCTGCCCCTCCTCGCGGCGGCGCAGCACCAGCGCCACGCCCTCCTCCAGCGTCAGTGCCGGAGCATCGGATCGCTGGCGGCCGGCCACCACCAGCACATATTCCCCCCGGGGTTCATTGGCGGCATAATACGCGGCCGCGTCCGCCAGTGTAGTGCGCATGGTCTCCTCGTGAAGCTTGGTCAGCTCGCGGCACAGGGCGATCTGCCGCTGGCCGCCGAAGGCCTCTGCCATGTCGCAGAGCGTGGCGCGCAGGCGGTGGGGCGCTTCATGAAAGACCATGGTGCGCAGTTCGCCGGTCAGCTCATGGAGCTGCTCGCGGCGCTCCTTTTTGCCGGAAGGGAGAAAACCCTCAAAGGTGAAGCGAGCGGTGGGCAGTCCCGACACAGCCAGAGCATACACCGCGGCGCAGCAGCCGGGAACGGCCAGCACCGTGACGCCGTTTTCAGCGCACAGCCGGACAAGATCCTCGCCGGGATCGCTGATGGCGGGCATGCCCGCATCCGTGACCAGCGCGCAGCTTTCACCATCCAGCAGGCGTGCCAAAATCGCCTGCCCGGCAGAGGCGCGGTTATGTTCGTGATAGCTGACCAGTGGTTTTTTGACGCCGAAGTGGTTCAAAAGCTTCACCGATACGCGGGTATCCTCGGCGGCGATGAAATCGGCGTTTTGCAATGTTTCAACGGCGCGGGGAGAAAAATCTCCCAGATTGCCGATGGGGGTGGCGACCAGATATAAGGTTCCGGGCATGAGGGTCACTCCTTGTCTCTGAAATAAGCGCGGCGAACATCGGGAGACTCGCCGCCATCAAGCCGCAGCAGCAGCGGCGGCTCCACGGTCAGGCCGGGATTGCCGCCCCGGCGGCATTCCAGCAGCGCCAGCGCGGGGGCGCTTTGCGCCGTGTGCTGTACCAGCCGCAAGCGCTTTGGCTCCAGACCGTGGGCGGTTGCGGCGGCAAACAGAGCGGCAAGCCTGTCCGGCCGGTAGACCAGACAAAACCGACCGCCCCACTGCAGCAGCCGCTCCGCCGCGGCAAACACATCGTCGATAGAGGCGGTCAGCTCCGCGCGGGCATCGCCGCGGGCACCGGCGGCCACCGCGCCCGCGTGGGGCGCAAAATAGGGCGGATTGGATACCGCCAGACGGAACCGGCCTGCCGGTAGGGCTTCACGGTTTCGCAGGTCGGCGGCCAGCGGAATGAGAGGCATTTGATTGACGGCGGCATTGCGCACCATCATGGCGCAGGCATGGGTGTCCCGCTCGATGCCGGTCACCGTCAGCGATGGCTCACGCGCCAGAAGCAGCAGACCAAGCAGCCCTGCGCCGGCCCCCAGATCGCAGACCGGCTCGCCGCGGCGCAGCGTGGGAAAGCTGCCCAGCAAAAAAGAGTCTGTCGATGGGGGAAAACACTGCGCATCATACAGGTATTGCGGCCCGCCGGGCCACAGGGCCTCTGAATGCTCCATGGACAGTCCTCCTCCCTATAAGTGCTGCCAGTATAGCACAGGAAGGGAAAACACGCAAGAAAAATGGCCGGTGCCTCAGCACCGGCCATTTTTATGTACGCATTTTACTCAGCGGGGCTGATAGCGCCGTTGGGGCAGGTATCTGCGCAGGTGCCGCAATCCAGGCAAGCGCCAGCGTCGATCACGTACTGGGAATCGCCCTGGGAGATAGCGCCCACGGGGCAAGCGTCTGCACAAGCGCCACAGCTGACGCAAGCGGAACTGATCTGATAAGCCATTTTGAGTACCTCCATTAAGATTTGTCAACGCTATTGTATCATGAAAATTAAAAAAAGCAAGTCCTTTCTATTCGGTTTTACCGCGAAAATTGTGGAAGGCTGTGAAATTGACACCATGTGGCCAATGTGCTAAAATCGGGTTACAATCCATATAAGGAGGCTGTTGGGATGGAATATACCTATGAATACTTTGCCAAAAGCGCCGAATACGTCCGGGAAAAGCTGAATTTTCAGCCGGAGATCGGTATGATTCTCGGTTCATCGCTGGGGCCGTTTGCCGCGCAGGTGGAAAACCCGGTGGTGATCCCCTATGAGGATATCCCCCATTTTCTGCGCTCCACCGTGGCCACCCATGCCGGGAAACTGATCTGCGGAACCATCGGAGGCAAGGGTGTGGTATGCATGTCGGGGCGGTTCCACTCCTATGAGGGGTATGATTTCCCGCAGCTGACGGCACCCATCCGCCTGTTCAAGCTGCTGGGCTGCCGGGCGGTGATTCTGACCAACGCCGCCGGCGGCGTGAACCTTGCCTATAAGCCCGGTGATATCATGATCATCAGCGACCAGATCATGTTTTCCGGCTGCTCGCCCATGCGCGGCCCCAATATTCCGGAGTTTGGCCCCAGGTTCTTCGATGTGCAGAAAATGTACAGCCCCCAGCTGCGCGCCATTGCCCGGGCGTGCGCCGCAGACAGCGGCTTGACGTTTCATGAGGGATGCTATTTCTTCATGCAGGGGCCCCAGTTTGAGACGGCGGCGGAAATCCGCGCCATCCGCACGCTGGGCGGCGACGCGGTGGGTATGTCCACTGTGACCGAGGCGCTGACGGCGGCGCACTGCGGCTTGCCCTGCCTGGGCTTTTCCGTTATCACCAATATGGCGGCGGGAATTCTGGATCAGCCGCTGAGCGATGAGGAGGTCAACGAGGTGGGACATCTGGTGGCCGACAATTTCAGCGCCTATCTGAAAAAGGTGCTGGCAAGGATGTGAGAAAATGAAAACCCTGCTGAAAAATGCATGGATCTATACGCCTGACGGCGTGTTGCAGGACGGCTATCTTGCTGTGGATGGCCCGTCTATCACCTATGTGGGCGCCGTCCGGCCGGAGGGGGAATTTGACCGGGAAAAGGATATGTCCGGCAAGCTGCTGCTGCCGGGACTGGTGAATGCCCATACCCATGCCGCCATGACGCTGCTGCGCGGTGTGGGAACAGACCTCCCTTTGCAAAAGTGGCTGTTTGACAGTGTGTTCCCCATTGAGGCGCGGCTGAGCGGCGAGGATATCCGGGCCGGTACGGCGCTGGCGCTGCTGGAAATGCTTTCCTGCGGCACCACCAGCTTTTCCGATATGTACTTTTTTTCACCGGAGACGGTGGCCCAGATCCGCGACAGCGGTATGAAGGCCAATCTGTGCTATCCGGTGCAGGCATTCGATCCGGCGGATACCTTTGCGAAAAATGAAAGTGTTCGGAAACAGGAGCAGCTGCACCGCGACTGGCACGGCGCAGGCGAGGGACGAATCCGCATCGATGGCTGCCTGCACGCGGAGTATACCTGCAACCGCGACGTGGCGGCGGGCGTGGCGGCATGGAGCCGGGAAAACGGCCTGCGGATGCATATCCACTTGAGCGAAACGGAACGCGAACATAAGGACTGCCTTGCCAAATACGGCAGGACACCGGCGCAGTGGATGAGCGAGCTGGGCGTGTTTGACGTGCCATGCGCCGCCGCGCACTGCGTATGGGTGACGGAGGAGGACAGGGCGCTGCTGCGGGAAAAGGGTGTCAGCGTGGCACACAACCCTACCAGCAACATGAAGCTGGGCAGCGGCTTTGCACCCGTTCCGGAGCTGCTGGCCGAGGGGGTCAACGTGGCGCTGGGCACCGATGGTGCTGCCAGCAACAATAATCTGAACATGCTGGAGGAGATGCATCTGGCGGCGGTGATCCATAATGGCTATCGGCAGGATACCGCGCTGATGGCGGCGCCGCAGGTGCTGGAGATGGCCACGGTCAACGGCGCCCGGCTGCAGGGCCGGATGGACAGCGGCGTGCTGGCGTGCGGCAAACGGGCGGATATCATGGCCATCGATCTGGATCGGCCCCACCTGCTCCCCCACCTTGACACGGCGGGACTGGTGGTATACAGCGCGCAGGCCGGCGATGTGTGCATGACCATGGCGGACGGGCAGATGCTGTATGAAAACGGAGAATTTCTTACCCTGGATCGGGAGCGGATCGTGTGGGATGCCAAGGCTGCTGCAAAGCGGCTGTATGGCGCTTGAAGGATGGGAGAAAATGCGTAATGGAGAGAGCTGACAAGGGCCTTGCCTTTATGATGCAGTATGAAAATGTGGCGTGGTATGACAGCGGCGAGGTTCGTATTCTGGACCGCCGTGTGTACCCGCGCCGTGTGGAGTTCGTTACCTGCCGTACATACGCGCAGGTGGCGCAGGCCCTGACGGATATGGTGACCCAGTCCACGGGCCCCTTTACCGCCGCCGCTATGGGCATGGCGCTGGCGGCTCATGAGTGCCGGCAGCTGCCAAAAGCGCAGCAGCTCGCTTATCTGGAGCAGGCCATGGATGTTATTTCCCATGCCAGACCCACCACGGTGGGAAGGATGCAGCTGATCTGCGACGGCTGTCTGGAGGCGGCGAGAGACGCTCTGGCACGCGGCGTGGACGATGTGGCGCTTGCCATCCGGGACTATACGGTGGAGACCAATAACCGCCGCTACAGCCGCGTGGGGCAGATGGCGGCACATCTGGTGGAGAAATTTCCCGATAATGGTACGGTGATGACCCAGTGCTTCGGGGAGACCATTGTGGCGATGATGCTGAAAAAATGCCGGGAGCAGGGAAAGACCATCCGCCTGTTCTGCCCGGAAACGCGGCCTTATTTCCAGGGGGCGCGCTTGACGGCCACCGTATGCCGGGATATGGGCTTTGACGTGACGGTGATCACCGACAATATGCCGGCCTATGTGATGCAGCAGGAGCATGTGGATGTGTTTACCTGCGCGGCCGATGCCATCTGCTGCGACGGCTATGTGGCAAACAAGGTGGGCACCTTCCAGATCGCCATTGCCGCCAACTATCTGGGTGTGCCGGTGTATATCAGCGGGATTCCTGACAAGGGGCATCCCACGGTGGATACCGTTCATATCGAGATGCGTGATCCCCGCTTTACACTGGAGGCCATGGGGGTGAAAACTGCCGCGGACGGCGTCAAAGGGTATTATCCCGCCTTCGATATCACGCCGCCGCAGCTCATCCGCGGTGTGGTAACGGATCTGGGCATCTATTCCCCCTATGAACTGAAAAAGTATCTGGCGGTCAGCCAGCTCGGCCCCTATGAAATGGTGATCTGAGAAAAATGAATGATTATTTTGCTTTGAAATGAGGCGAGAAAATGGAGTATTCCCACAAGGAGCTGCGGCAGGAAATGGTGGATATCTGTCTGGAGTCGCTGCATGAGGGACTATTTACCGGTACCAGCGGCAATCTCAGCGTATCGCTGGGCGATGGCACGATGCTGATCACCCCCACTTCGGTACGCTATACGGTGATGCGTCCGATCGACATTGTCCGGTGTGATCTGGACGGCACGGTTGTGGAAGGGGAATTGCTTCCCTCCAGCGAATGGCGGATGCACGCCGCCATCTACCGGGCCTTTCCGGCGCATAAGGCCATCTTCCACACCCATTCCCCCTATGCTACCGCCTTTGCCGTGGTACATAAGCCCATTCCCCCGGTGCTGATCGAAACACGGATTTTCCTGGGCGGTGATGTGGCGTGCGCCGCCTATGCCACCCCCGGCACCTTTGCTGTAGGCGAGAACGCGGTGCCCTGCCTGCAGGATGGCCGGGGCGGCTGCCTGCTGAACAACCACGGCGTTCTGGCAGTGGGAAAGGATCTCAACGAGGCCCGCACCCGCGCCCAGTACATTGAGGACAGCGCCCGGGTCTATTACTATGCGCTGCAGGTGGGTGAACCGGTGGTACTGGAGCAGCTGTAATGTCGAAGCCTTCGCTCTTTTGGCGGGGCGGTGTGGGCATCGCCCCCTGCCAAGCGTAATGCCCCGTAAAAAAAGAAAATCCGTGCTGGCCCAGCACGGATTTTCTTTTTTAAATGGTCGTTTACTTAACGGATTCCCGACCAGACGGCCAGAATTCCTACGACTTCGCGGCAGGCGTAGCCGGCCCCCAGAAACCAGGGACTGAAGCAGCCGGCGGATTGCGGCGTCAGCCCCGCCTGCCGGGCAAACAGCTGCCCACGGTATTGATGGAAGTTATCGCTGGCGATGACCACATGGGTGTCCAGTCCGTTTTCGCGGATGATCGCAGCGGCAAACAGCAGGTTCTCGCGGGTATCGAAGGATTTTTCCTCGGCATAGACCCGCTCCGGCGCAATGCCCATGGCAATCAGCTCGCGCCGGGCGCAGCCGCCCTCGGTATAAGGCTCATCGCGGCTGTCCAGCCCGCCGGTGGTCACGCATACCGCATGGGGATGAGCGGCCAGGTAATCGTAAGCGGCCTGAATACGGCCTTGCAGCATCATGCTGGGGCGGCCGTGATAGACCTGACAGCCCAGCAGAACCACCGTGCCCGGCGCTGCATCACCGGAGGGACGGTTGGCGGCGGCAAGACCCATGACGGCAAAGACCGACAGGGCCACAGCCAGCACAAGGCTGACGCCGGCGGTAAGCAGGGCCTTCAGAAACCGGGGAAGGCGGCGGAAGAGACCGGGGAAAAAGCACCGGACCGCTGCCAGCAGCAGCAGCGCCGCCGGCCAGAACATGCCGATATGGCATACGCCAATGCTCAGCGGCATGAGAAAATAGGCTGCGCCCAGCAGGGAAATAACGCCAAGAATCGGTAACAGCATAGCAATCAGTTCTCCGCAATGTGGTTGGCAATGCGCTGCATGATCATATCCAGCGCCACCAGATTATGGCCGCCCTCCAGCACAATGATGTCGGCATATTTGCGCGTGGGCTCCACAAACTGTTCATGCATGGGCTTGACCGTGGTCAGATACTGGGTCACCACCGATTCCAGCGAGCGGCCCCGCTCCTCCACGTCCCGCAGGGCGCGGCGCAGAATCCGCACATCAGCATCGGTCTCCACGAAGATTTTGATATCCAGCAGATCCCGCAGCGCCTTGTTCTGAAAGATGAGAATGCCCTCTACGATCACCACCTTGGTGGGGGCGATTGTCACGGTTTTGTCGGTGCGGTTGTGGATGGCGTAGTCATACACCGGACAGTGGATGGTCTTACCCTGCTTCAGCGCCTTCAGATCTGCGATCATCAGGTCGGTATCAAAAGCGTCCGGGTGGTCATAATTCTGAAGGCATCGTTCAGCAAAGGGCCGGTTTTGCCGCTTGTAGTAATTATCGTGGTGTACCACGCTGATATCGCTGCCAAAGCGCTGGGACAGGTGCTCGGTCAGAGTGGTTTTACCGCTGCCGGTGCCGCCGGCAATGCCGATCATAATGGTATTCATAAAAGGATGCCTCCCGTATATTGTTCCTTTCATTATAGGAAGCCAATCAGGGAAAAGCAAGAAAAGATGTAAAAAAACGATGAATTTCCAACAATTTCAGTTGACGCGGCAGCTGTTTTTAGGGTATTATAGGACGGTATTATCAAGAGTATGCCCAAAAGCATGTCCTCGGAGGGAGTAATTATATGAGTTTGATCAAGTGTAAAAAGTGCGGGGAAATGTTCTCCGATAGCTATAAAAGCTGCCCTTTCTGTGCAGAAGATGAAGAATACTATAACGGTAAGGTGAAAAAGCGGGGGCACCGCCAGCTTGAGAAAAAGAAAAAAACCCCCAGTGTGCTGGGCCCTGTGCTGGTGCTGATTCTGGTGCTGCTGGCGGCTATTCTGGTGTGGACCTTTGCCGGGGATACGGTGAAGGGCTGGTTCGGCGGCGGAAAAGAGCCGGACGCCAATCCCGGTACCGTTCAGCAGGATCCGACGGGCACGCCGGATGACAACACGGACAATGAGCCTGCGGCCACGGAGCTGGCGCTGGATCACCTGACGCTGATGCTGGCGCCGGAGGAGACGGCCAAGCTGACCGCCACCGGCGGCAGCGGCGATGGATACCAGTGGATCACCAGCGATGCCGAGATTTTGAAGGTGTCCGATGACGGCACTGTGACGGCGGTTGCCGAGGGCAGCGCCGTGGTGACTGTGACATGCGGCGAGGAGAGTGTGGCCTGCGCCGTAACCGTGAAGGCCAATGCTGATGCCAATACCGGCGGCAATACGACCACCGGCGGCAATACCGGAACGACCGGCAACACCGGGAATACAGGTAATACCGGGAATACAGGTAACACCGGCAATACCGGTAATACCGGTAGCACCGGCGGCAACACCACCGGAGGCACGACTACCGGCGGCAATACCGGCACGAATGGGGGAGGAACCACCAGCGGTACCACGCTGAAGGATGTGAAGATCTCTACCATTTACGGCACCACGCTTGATAAGGACGAAAATGGCCGCTTTGACCTGACGCTGCGTAAGGGCGAGGCCTGCGAGCTGACACTGGAGGGTGTCAGCGGCACCGTCACCTGGAGCACGCAGAACAGCAGCATTGCCACCGTGTCCAACAGCGGCAATGTGGAGGGCGTCAGCAAGGGCGAGACCATTGTTACCGCCAAGGTGGGAAGCGGCACGGTGGAGATCCGTGTGCGCGTGAATAACTAAACGACAGGCTTTATCTGGAAAAGCAGCGGCACCGCCGCTGCTTTTCTCATACCGCCTTGTCAAGCCCCGGAATGTATGGTATAATCGACACTGGATTATTGTCAGCAGAAAGGGAACGGATACATGACTGCACAGGAATATCGAACCCGCAGTCCTCTGCGGATTTTTGTCAGCTATTTCAAACCACACTGGAAGCTCTTTACACTGGATATGAGCTGCGCCATTCTGATTGCCGCGATCGATCTGGCGTTTCCGCTGGTGTCCCGGGCGGCGCTGTATCAGTGGCTGCCGGATAAGAACTATCGGGTGTTTTTTATTGTTATGGCCATTGTGGCGCTGGCTTTTGTGCTGCGGGCAGGGCTGTACTATATTGTGACCTATTGGGGGCATACCTTCGGCATCCGGGTAGAGGCGGATATCCGGAGGGATCTCTTCCATCATATGCAGATGCTGGGCTTTGATTTCTATGACCACAACCGTACAGGCCAGCTGATGAGCCGCCTGACCACCGATCTATTCGAACTGACGGAGCTGGCGCACCACGGGCCGGAGGATCTGACCATCTCACTGATCACCATTGTGGGCGCGCTGGCGGTTATGTTTACGCTGGAGTGGCGTATGGCGCTGATCGTGATGGTTATCATACCGATCTTTCTGGCGGTGCTGATGCTGCTGCGCGGCGGAATGAGCCGCGCTTCGGTGACCGCCAAGCAGAAAACCGGCACCATCAACGCGGAGATCGAGTCGGGGCTCAGCGGCATCCGTACCGTAAAGGCCTTTGGCAACGAGACCATCCAGCAGCAGCGGTTTGACTGCGCAAATGAGACCTTTAAAACGGCCAAGCGCGGGTTTCACAAGGAGATGGGGCGATTCAATGCCACCATGGAGCTGTTTGTCACACTGCTGAATGCGGCGGTGATTGCCGGCGGCGGCTGGCTGATCATGGGTGGACGGATGGATTACGTTGATCTGATTACCTTCAGCCTGTATATCACCACCTTCATCACGCCGGTGCGAAAGCTGACCAACTTTGCCGAGCTTTTTTCCAACGGCTTTGCGGGGCTGCACCGCTTTATCGAACTGATGAGCACCGAGCCGACGGTTGCCGATGCGCCGGATGCCGTGACCATGGAGCGGGTGAAGGGTGAGGTGGACGTGAAGGATGTCAGCTTTACCTATGATGGGGCGGAGGAGATTTTGCACCATGTGACGCTTAATGTCCGCGTGGGAGAGACGGTGGCCGTGGTAGGCCCGTCCGGCGGCGGCAAGTCCACCCTCTGCCAGCTGATTCCCCGGTTTTACGATGTGACAGGGGGCGAGATCGACATTGACGGGATGGATGTGCGGCGGATCCGGCTGGACGATCTGCGCCGGGCCATCGGCGTGGTGCAGCAGGATGTTTTCCTGTTTGCCGATACCGTGCGGGAGAATATCCGTTACGGCCGCCCCGGCGCCAGCGATGAGGAGGTGGAGGCCGCCGCCCGCCGCGCCGAGATCTACGACGACATTCTGGCCATGCCGCAGGGGTTCGACACCTATGTGGGAGAGCGGGGCACGCTGCTCTCCGGCGGACAGAAGCAGCGCGTGGCCATTGCCCGGGTCTTTTTGAAGGATCCGCCCATCCTGATACTGGATGAGGCTACCTCTGCGCTGGACAGCGTGACCGAGGCCAAAATTCAGCACGCCTTTGACCAACTGGCGGCGGGACGAACCACGCTGATCATTGCCCATCGGCTGAGCACCATCCGCAATGCCGACCGTATTCTGGTGGTGCAGGACGGCTGTATCACCGAGCAGGGCGACCATGAAACACTTCTGGCACGGCAAGGGGCCTATGCCCGGCTGTACCATACACAGAATTTGGGGGACTATCACTATGAAGCAGGAACGAATTGATCGGATCAATGAGCTGGCCCGCAAGGCGAAGGCCGATGGGTTGAGCGTGGAAGAGGAGGCCGAGCGGGAAGCGCTGCGGCTGGAATATAAGGAGGCTGTTCTGGCCAGCCTGCGCAGCCATCTGGAGAACACATGGATTGTAGATGAGAAGGGAAATAAGCGGAAGCTGCGGCATAAGGAGGAAAAATAATGGCCTATCAGTATGACGATAACGGCGACTTCCGGCCGGAGCATACAACAGGCGGCGGAGGGAAAAACGGCCCGCAGACGAAGGACAATGATCTGGGCGCGTGGCTGCTGATCGGCGTGATGTTTCTGGTGGCATGGCCGGTGGGACTGTTCCTGCTGATCAATAAGCTTACCGACAATCCGCAGAAACTGAAAAAAGCGGCATCGGACGCCAAGGCGCACATCCGCACCAAGACCCATGAGCAGCAGACCGCTGAGCAGACGCACCGGCAAAACCAGAAGGCCAGCGCCGTCAGAAAGGTCACCCAGACGCCGCGTCCCTCCGTCCGCAGCGCCAAGGTAATGAAGATCATCGGCACCGTGCTGGCGGTGCTGGGCGGCGCGGCGCTGGTAAATGTGACATTGAACGATCTGGGCTTCGCCATTGAGTACGACCAGTGGTGGTACTTCCTGCGGCAGCTGTTCTATCCCACAGGTTTGCTGGCAGGCGGCATTGCGCTGCTGGCGGGCGGCGGCATTATGAACCGCAGGAGACGGCGCTATGCCAAGTATCTGGCCTGCGCCGGAACGCGGGACGCTATCCCGCTGGCCCATCTTATGAAGGCCGCCGACGTAGGAGAGAAAAAGGCCGAGCGGGATCTGGAGGCCATGGTGGAGAAGGGCATGTGGGGGCCGGAGGCCTATCTGGACCGGGGCAACGACATGCTGTTTCGCACACAGGCGGCGGCGAACGAGTATTTCTCTGCCCGGCGGGGACAGGCGGCAGCTGCGCAGCAGCAGGCGACGGAGAGCGCCGCACAGCCGCAGGCGGAGGGCTATGAGGGAATGCTGCAGGCCATCCGCCGCGCCAATGACCGTATTGACGACCCGGTGCTCAGCGCAAAAATTGCGCGGCTGGAGAGCATTACCGGGCAGATATTCAAGGTGATCCAGGAAGAACCGAAGAAAAAGAACAAGGCAAGCACTTTTCTGAATTACTACCTTCCGACGACTCAGAAGCTGCTGGACAGCTATGCCGACTTTGAGGAGGCAGGCGTCAGCGGCGAGCATCTGGGACAGGCCAAGGCGCGGATCGAGCAGACCATGGACAACATCATTGCCGGGTTTGAACACCAGCTGGATGAGCTGTACCGGGATGCCGCCATGGATATTGACAGCGACATCCGGGTAATGGAAACCATGCTGAAGCGGGATACCGCATCGGCGGCGGCGGATTTCGGACTGGATGGCGGAACGGCCGTACAGATGCCCGATACGGAGGTTGAGTAAGACGGTTTCGGCGCGAGCAGAACCGGGAAGGAGAACACAAAATGGCAAAGAAAACAGGCCGCAGAGAACCGGGCGCGGTAAGACTGCGGCAGGAGCTGAAATACCCGTGGCTGGTGCTGGTGATGGGGATTCTCTATTTCGTGGTGACGTGTATGATGCTGCACGGACAGAACAAGGTGGTGACGCTGCTGCTGATGGCGGCGGCTTTGGTCGCCGTGGCGCTGTACAGCGGAAAGCTGGGCGGGCGCATGACCTGGCCGGCACTGATGCTGGCACTGTATGTGTGTATGGACGGGATTTCCACCCTTTATGCGCCATCAGGCAAGTTTGCCCTGTATGAATTTCTGAAAGTGATAGGCGCGGCGTGTATAGCGCTGCTGCTGACGGTGTGTGAACCGGAGCGGGAAGGGGCTGCAGGCCGCTGCGCCGCCACGGTGCTGGAGGTTTCCTCTGCGCTGGCCGCTTTTTTCAGCATTGACATGGTGTCTACCCGGATATTCTATCAGGGACTGTATGCCATCATCAATGGGTTGGGCGTTCCCTTCGGCGGGTTTGACGCATGGCAGGAGCAGCGGCTGCGGACGATTTTTGAAAACCCCAATATTTTTGGCGGCTGCGCCGGTGTGGGCATTTTGCTGTCCCTCGGTCTGGCGGCCAGCGCGTCAAAGCGGAAAGAGCGGTGCTTGCATCTGGTGTGTCTGCTGTTCAGCTGCACGGCGTTTCTGCTGGCGATGAGTCGCGGCGCCATTGCCGCCATCGCGGTGGCGTTTTTGCTGTTTTTGCTGATGGAACGGGGCAGCCAGAGAGCGGTGTCCTTTATGCTGATGGTCGAGACGCTGGTGCTGACGCTGGCGGCCTCGCTGGCTGCGCTGACAGCCTATGGTGTGGGCAACGCATCGGCAGATAGCGCCAAGGGGACGTTTATGCCGCTGCTGGCACTGATCGTATGCGCCGGCGCGCTGTGCGCGCTGGATCTGTATGCAGGCCGGCCGCTGGCGGAAAAAATGGCACGGCATATGAAAAAAGTGAATCTGGGGCTGCTGGGTGTGCTGGCGCTGCTGATAGCGCTGCTTGCCGTTGCTGTGAGCTGGACCGGCCCTATCAGCATGAAAGCGGGCCAGAGCATTACACGCGGCGCCTATCTGGGCGAGGGCTCCTATACGCTGCATGTGGAGGCGGATGGGCCGGTGGAGGTTACGGTGCAGACACAGACCCGTGAAGATGCCGTGATGAACACCAAGCAAACCGCCTATACCGGCGCGGCAGACGGCGCAGCCTTTATCGCCCCCGAGGGGACGCAGGCGGTGAGCTTTGTCATCCGCTGCGAGGCGGATGTACACATTACCGCCGTTCGCTATTCCGGCGCCGAAGAGGGCGCTTTGAAGCTGAACTACCGGCTGCTGCCGGAGGCGATTGCCGGACGTATCCAGAACCTGCGTACCGAGGGGAATGTGATCCAGCGGCTGGTATACTGCGCCGATGGGCTGAAGCTGTATCGCCGCAGTCCCATTGTGGGAGTGGGCATGGGTGCATTTGAAAACGGCCTGTACAGCGTGCAGAGTTATCACTATCAGGCAAAGCAGGTACACAACCACTATGTACAGTCTCTGCTGGAGACCGGTGTGATCGGACTTGCCCTGTGGCTGGGGCTGCTGGCGGCCAATATTGCGGCTGTGGTGCGGCTGTGGCGCAAGGGCAGGGAAGCGCCGCAGCCCATGGCGGCGGCGTTGGCCGCACTGCTGGCGTTTATGATGATCCACGCCGCAGTGGAGGTGGACTTTTCCAACGGCTACTTTTTGTGCTTCGGCTACGGCGCCTTTGCGGTTATCAACCTGACCTGCGGCGGCCTGACGCCCCTGCCGTTGGGCGGCGAAAAATACCGCAAATGGATGGTGTGGGGCGAGGGTGTTGCCATTCTGGCCTTTACCGTGCTGCTGAGTATGAATCTGATAGCGCAGGGGCTGGCGCAGCAGCGTACCTATGACAAGCTGGCACAGGCGGCGGATCTGGACCCTTATGAATGGGCGGATTATGAGCTGAGCTATGTGTACGGTGCGGCCGACAATGCGGAGCGGACAGAGGAGATGACCGCCCGCATGGAAAAATATATGGCCGATCTGGAGGCGCTGCGCTCCAATTCGGTGCCCCAATATCTGGCGGAGGCTTACTTCAAGCTGGGCAACGTGAACAAGGGCTTTGCCATGCTGGAAAAATATGTGGACTATACGCCCTCCAATCCGGAGACGTGGGAGGAAAGCTTCCGTACTGCCATGGAGCATGATGACGGAAGCGACGCTTTCCACCAGGGCGTTCTGGCGCTGAAGGAACGACTGGATCAGTGGAACCGGGAGAATCTGGGTACCATTACCCTGTCGGAGAGCGTTACGGCGTATCTGGCGGGCGGCACTCAGGAATAACGGAAGGAGGGGCGGAAATGCCTACGGTACTGTATACGGCGTCCACCTTTTCCCACATTGCCAGCTTCCATTTGCCCTATTTACAGCGTTTTCAGGAGCTGGGCTGGCGGGTAGAGGCTGCCTGCGGGGGTGAGCTGCGGCAAATCCCCGGCGCCGATGCGCTCATTGAACTGCCGCTGGCAAAAAAAATGACCGCCCCGGAGAATTTTCAGGCGGCGGCACAGCTGCGCAGGATGCTGGCGCGATATGATCTGGTCATTACCCACACGTCGCTGGCGGCATTTTTTACCCGCCTGGCTGCCAAGGGAATGAAAAAACGGCCCAAAATCATCAATGTGGCCCACGGGTATCTTTT
This sequence comes from uncultured Oscillospiraceae bacterium, assembly GCA_902475745.1. Taxonomy (GTDB): domain Bacteria; phylum Bacillota; class Clostridia; order Oscillospirales; family Oscillospiraceae; genus Vescimonas. The sequence goes on along the minus strand of CABSAW010000010.1, from coordinate 13,732 downwards.
TGACGAGCAGACTGCCGCTGCCAAAAAGCTGATTCTGACACAGGCGGAGCGGCTTGCCGCGCCGCAGACCGATCTGCTGCTGACCATGAATGCGTGGGATACCCGGTGGGCGCTATCCCATCGGGTGGCCGGACAGGTGGCGCAGATCCCCGGTATGGGCGTGGCGCTGGACAAGCTTCAGACGCCGGCGGGAACGCGGCAGGCCATGCGGGAAAAGCTGGGCTTGGCGCAGGAGGATGTGGCGATGATCTATCCGGCGGAGTTTTCCGGACGGAAAAATCAGGCCATGCTGCTGCGCGCTATGCCGCTGCTGCCGCGGCAGGTGAAGCTGATCCTGCCGGGCACAGGGGCGCTGCTGGGACAATGCCGCGCCATGGCCGACGCACTTGGCACAGCGGAGCGGGTGATATTCCCGGAGTTTGTGAACAATATTCCGCAGTGGCTGGCGGCGGCGGATATCGCGGTATCCGCCAGCCGGTCTGAGGGGCTGCCGTTCAATGTGATGGAGGCAATGGCGGCAGGGCTTCCGGCGGTGGTTACCGCGGTAAAGGGCCATACCGATCTGGTTACCGCGGGAGAAAATGGGGCGCTTTTCCCCTATGACGATGCAGCGGCGTTTGCTGCGGCGGTGGAGCCGCTGGCAGCCTCGGCGCAGCTGCGTCAGCGCATGGGCGCTGACGGAAAAGAGCGCATGCGGCCTAATGCGCTGGATGCCGTGCTGCCGCAGGTGATGGAGAAATATCTGTCTGTAATGGGCGAGGGATCTATGAGATGATACGGGAAAATCAACGACTTTTAAACCATCTGAATGTGGTATCTGATGGTGTGCTGGTCTTTCTCGCCATGCTGGGGGCCTACTGGCTGCGATTCGACCTGTTCCACGGCCAGAAGAACCTTTCATTCGAGTACTATCTGTGGCTGGGCGCGGCGGCGGCTGCGCTGACGCTGGTTGCCTTTGCCGTGGCAGGACTGTATGCCTCATTCCGCACGGTGCGCTTTCATGTTGAGGCAGGGCGCACCGCTATGCTGGAGCTGCTGGTGGCACTGATTATGATGTCCATGATGTTTGTGCTGCGGCTGGGAGAGACCTCGCGCTGGACGGTGGTTATCTTCTACCTGATTGCAACGGCGCTGCTGCTGACAAAGCGGGCGGCGATGCGCATGCTGCTGCGAAGCTGCCGGGCGATGGGCTACAACATAAAGCGGGTGCTGCTGGTGGGCCACGGCGACGGTGCGGAATCCTATGATAAGCGGGTGCTTTCTGACCGGAGACTGGGCTTTGAGGCAGTGGGTTATGTGGCGCAGCGGAAGGATGGACGTGCCATCCCCTATTGCGGCGGATATGAAGCGCTGGAAGAGATTTTGAGCCGTACCCGGCCTGACGAAGTGGTTGTGGCGCTGTCGGCCGAGGAGATGGAGTGGATGCCCCGGGTGATCCATGCCTGCGAAAAGGACGGCACCAAGCTGTCTGTGGTGCCCTTTTATGCCCAGTACATGCCGTCCAACCCGCAGGTGGACAGCGTAAACGGCCTGCCGCTGATCAATCTGCGGCGGATCCCGCTGGACAATCTGGGCAACGCTTTTATCAAGCGCGGCGCGGATATCCTCGCCTCACTGCTGCTGATCGTGCTGACATCGCCGCTGATGCTTCTGGCTGCCGCGGGGGTGTGGCTCTCCTCTCCCGGCCCGATTATTTTCAAGCAGGAGCGGGTGGGCAAGGATAAAAAGAATTTCTACATGTACAAGTTTCGCTCTATGAAGGTGAACAACCGCGAAAATACGGGCTGGAGCAAAAATGAGGATGACCGCAAAACGTGGTTCGGCTCCCTGATCCGCAAGTGCTCCATTGATGAGCTGCCCCAGTTTTTCAATGTGCTCAAGGGCGATATGAGCCTGGTCGGCCCACGGCCTGAGCTGCCCTTTTTTGTAGAGCAGTTCAAAGAAAAGATCCCCCGCTACATGGTCAAGCATCAGGTACGCCCGGGGATCACCGGCTGGGCGCAGGTGAATGGCCTGCGGGGTGATACATCCATTGAAAAACGGATCGAGTATGACCTGTATTACATCGAAAACTGGACGCCGGCGCTGGACATCCGCATATTGATTATGACGGCGTTTTGTATGTTCAACAAGGAAAAGGTGAAGAAACCGGCCCGAGAGAAAAAGGAGACCGGGCGGCATGTGTCAAAGGGTGCAGGAGAAGAAGCGCAGCGCGATTGACCACCGCCGCAGAAGGGGCATGAAAATGCCGGAAGAGCGGATGTGAAAACCATATCAGAATGTAGGAGCGCCGCTCCGGCAACAGGCCGGAGCGGCGCTCCCTTTTCTCGTGAGGATGGAAGGGCGGCATATTTCGTACCGCGGCGTCATATACATCGGACAGTAACGGCATGGGAGTGGTGCTCTATTCGAGAAAATCTGGAACAGCGAGCCGAAGAGCTGGCTCTTTACCTGATAGAAAACAGAACGACGGTGCGCGCCGCCGCAAAGAAATTCGGCATCAGCAAGTCTACCGTCCATAAGGATATCAGCGAAAGACTGCCGCTGTACAACCGGGCGCTGTGGATTCAGGTGAAGGCGCTGCTGGAGGAAAACAAGGCACAGCGGCACATCCGGGGCGGTCTGGCCACCCGGAGAAAGTACAGGGGTACATAAAAAGAGCGGCCCGCGGCCGCTCTTTTTAGCATATGCAAAATAACCGCTTATTTGTGATAGAGACGCTTGATCTCATATTTCGGTTCACAGCTGACGTTGATGCCCAGCCGCTTATAGAGATTCACATCTTCTTCGGAGATGATGACGGAGAAGTGGGCATCGCAGCCGTTCAGATGCTTCAGCTGCGTCTGCACCATGGCGGCCAGCGGGTTGGTCAGGCCGGAGATGGCCAGCGCCAGCAGCACCTCGTCGGAGTGAAGGCGGGGGTTGCGATGCCCCAGATACTCCAGCTTCATCTTGCTGATCGGCTCGATGACGGAGGCAGGGATCAGCTCCAGCCTGTGATCGATGCCGGCCAGATGCTTGAGGGCGTTGAGCAGCAGCGCGGCCGAGGCACCCAGCAGAGAGGAGGTTTTCCCGGTGACCACGGCGCCGTTGGGCAGCGTCATGGCGCCTGCCACGGTGCCGGACTCCTCGGCTTTTTTCAGACTGGCCACCACGGAGGGGCACTGCTCGGGAGAGACGCCTGCCTGCTGCATCAGCAGCTCCAGCTTGCGCACCACGGTCTCGTCACATTTGCCGCGCACAACGTTGCAGGCGGCGGTATAGTAGCGCCGCACGATCTCATGGCGGCTGGCGGTTTGGCAGACGGCATCGTCCACAATGGCGAAGCCGGCCATGTTTACGCCCATATCCGTAGGGGATTTGTAGGGCGATACGCCCTGAATCTTCTGGAACATGGTGTTGAGGACGGGGAACACCTCTACATCGCGGTTGTAGTTGACGGTGGTCTTGCCATAAGCCTCTAAATGGAAGGGGTCGATCATGTTCACATCGTTCAGGTCAGCCGTGGCGGCCTCGTAGGCCAGATTGACCGGGTGCTTCAGCGGCAGATTCCAGATGGGGAAGGTCTCATATTTGGCGTAGCCCGCCTGAATGCCCCGCTTATGCTCGTGGTACAGCTGGCTCAGGCAGGTGGCCATTTTGCCGCTGCCGGGGCCGGGCGCGGTGACCACCACCACGCTGCGGCTGGTTTCTATGTACTCGTTGCGGCCCAGACCACTGTCGGACACCACATGGGCCACATCGGAAGGATAGCCGGCAATGGGATAATGCTTATAGCTTTTGATGCCCAGCGCGGCCAGACGCTTGATAAAAGCCTCGGCGTTGGGCTGCCCGGCATATTGGGTGATGACAACGCTGCCCACGTAGAAGCCCAGCGAGCGAAATACATCGATCAGCCGCAGCACGTCCTCATCATAGGAGATGCCCAGATCGCCGCGCATTTTGCTTTTTTCAATGTCCCCGGCGCTGATGGCCACCACGATTTCTACCTCGTCCTTCATGGTGCAAAGCATACGGATCTTGCTGTCCGGCTGAAAGCCCGGCAGCACACGGCTGGCGTGGTGATCGTCGAACAGCTTGCCGCCAAACTCCAGATACAGCTTGCCGCCGAACTGTGCGCGGCGCTGACGGATATGCTCTGCTTGCAATGCCAGATATTTTTCATTGTCGAAACCCAGTTTCATCCCCATACTCCCCCATTATTACAATATGAAGGATATTATACCCCATATGGGGGCGGGAAGAAAGCGGTTTTACCAAAATCACAGGGGAGAAAGATGTAGAAATATTCCCGTGAATTTTAGCGAAAGCTACCGTTGCATTTTTTCGTATGGCGCGATACAATAAAAAATACACCACATTTAATAAGGAGGTCGCCTATGGATCCGTATCGCTTCCATGTCATGTGGCGCCGCGTCAATGAAGAGGAGTTCCGGGATTTTTTCCAGACGAACGATATTTATGAGGCCAAGGATTTTGCCATGCGCCTGGCCTTTGAGGAGACCAATGTGGTCTATGTGCAGGATGTGCGCCGGGATGAGAGAGTCCGGGATTTCGACGCGGAGATTTATAAAAATTAACCAGACATAAGCTGCACCGCCTCTGCCCATACTGAGGGCAGAGGTGATTTTTATGACGAAGAAACCGTTTTCCCATGATGCAACGCCGGATGTGCATGCCTTTTCCTCTCCGCCGGAGAATGTGGGGGAGTTGATCAACATGTATGGAACCTATAATATCCAGCGCACTGCCGACACAGAGAATACTTTCCCGCTGGTGACCCACGCGCTCCCGGCCCGGTGGCGCGGCATGCGTCTTGGCAAGCGGGAGCTTGAAGCACTGGATGAGCAGCGGCACGAATAAAAGTGATGACGGCGCACGCCTTACGGGTGCTGCCGGGGTAGGCGTGATGCTGCAAGAGGCAAAGGAAAAAAGCGCCGGATTTGTGAATTTGCAAGAAATAGCGGTTGACTCTTGACGAATGGCAAAAAATAACATAGAATGGGCTTACTCAAATGAGGAGGTGGCTTCAATGCTGGTTCGCTGCACGGCTTGCGCACATGCGCCCGTGGTTCAGTGCGCCCATCAGCCTTCCTCCGCCGCTTCCGCAGACTTTCTGTGCAGTGCGTCTTTTTGCGCACTGCACTTTTTTTGCGCCTTTTTTTATTACCGCGGAGCAATACCTCGGGGAGCCTGTGTTTGATGCGGCGCGCAATGCGCGATAGGGTGTTTCAAACGGCCTTTCCCTGAGGGGAAGGCCGATTTTTTATAGAGGGAAAGGTTTAAGACAATGCGTGAACTGGATCAGATCAGAGTGAAGATCAACGATATTGACAGGGAGATGGCCGCTTTGTTTCAGCAGCGGATGGAGCTGAGTGCGCAGGTGGCCGCCTTTAAAAAGGAGAGGGGACTGTCCATAAGGGATAGCGAGCGGGAACGGGAGCTGATTGACCGCAACCGCAGCTATATTGCCGATGAGACGGTGTGCTCTTACTATGTGCAGTTTATGCGCAGCGTGATCGACCTTTCCTGCGCCTATCAGAGCCGTTTGATGGAGGGCATGCAGGTGGCCTATTGCGGCGCTGAGGGGGCCTATGCCTATATTGCCGCCCGACGCATGTTCCCGGATGCCAAGCTGATCTCCTATCCGGATTTTACGGCGGCCTACCGCGCTGTGGAAAACGGCGAGATGGACAGCGTGGTGCTGCCGCTGGAAAACAGCTATGCCGGTGAGGTGGGGACGGTGATGGATCTGCTATTCTCCGGCGAGCTGTTCATCAATCAGGTGATGGATATGGATGTATCGCACAGCCTGCTGGGCGTGGAAAGCGCCACGGCGGCCACGATCAAGACAGTGCTCAGCCATCCGCAGGCCCTGCACCAGTGCGACGACTATATCCGCTGCCGCGGTCTAGACACGGAGTCCTGCTCCAATACGGCGCTGGCAGCCCGCCATGTGCGTCAGGCCAATGACCCGTCTCTGGGCGCGATCGCCTCGGAAGCGGCGGCGGCTATCTTTGGCTTGCGGGTGCTGGATCGGGACATCAACACGGCCAAAAACAATACCACCCGCTTTGCGTCCCTGTCCCGCGCACAGAACCGGCCGGACGGCGCCCGCAAGAGAGAGGATGAGAACTTTGTGCTGGTGTTCACCGTGCAGAACGATGCAGGCTCGCTGGCACAGACACTGAACATCATTGGCGCCCATGGCTACAACATGCGTACCCTGCGCAGCCGGCCTATGAAGGATCTCTCCTGGCAATATTTCTTCTATGTGGAGGCAGAGGGCAGCATCAATACCACCAATGGCCGGGAGATGATGCAGGAGCTGTCGGCTACCTGCGCCAAGCTGCGGCTGGTGGGTTCCTACTATGCCAACAATGTGTGATAAAGGAGTCGGCACATGGTTATTCCGGTTTTGCTGAAAGATAAGCCATATAGTATCCATATCGAACAGGGCGGATTGCACCGGGCGGGGGCCTGCCTGAAGTTAGACCGGCGCGTGCTGGTGGTGACGGATGACGGTGTGCCCGCCGCCTATGCCGCTGCGGTGGCAGACGCCTGCAAGCAGGCGCGGGTGGTAACGTTGCCGACCGGGGAGAAGAGCAAAAGCTTTGCGGGCTATCAGCAGCTGCTGCGGGCCATGCTGGCAACGGACATGGGCCGGGGCGACTGCGTGGTGGCTGTGGGCGGCGGCATGGTAGGAGATCTGGCGGGCTTTGCCGCCGCCACCTATATGCGGGGCATCGCCTTTTACAATGTGCCCACCACGCTGCTCTCACAGGTGGATTCCTCCATTGGCGGCAAGACCGCCATCGATATGGACGGGGTAAAAAATATTGTGGGCGCGTTTCACCAGCCGGAGGCGGTGCTGATCGATCCGGATGTGCTGATGACGCTGCCGCAGCGGCAGATCAGCGCAGGACTGGCCGAGAGTGTGAAAATGGCCATGACCTGTGACGCGGCGCTGCTGACATTTCTGGAGCGCTGCGGCGATCTGACGGAGGCGCTGCCGGAGATCATCGCCCGGTCACTGGCCATCAAAAAGAAGATCGTGGAAGAAGATCCGCAGGAAAAGGGACTGCGGCGGGTGCTGAATTTTGGCCACACGGTGGGCCACGCCATCGAAAGCAGCTATGGCGGCGCCTTGCTCCACGGCGAGTGTGTGGCGCTGGGAATGCTGCCCATGTGCGCGCCGGCACTGCGGCCCCGGCTGGAGCGGCTGCTGAAGCGGTGCGGGCTTTCCACGGAGGTGAAGGCTGCGCCGGAGACGCTGCTGCCATGGCTCCGCCACGACAAGAAAAGCCAGTCCGGCGGCGTTACCGTGGTGCGGGTGGAGGAAGCCGGGACATTTCGGTTTGAAACCATGACGCCGGAGGAAATTCTGCACTGCATGGAGGGGGTACTGCTATGAAAAATACATTTGGCCAGTCGGTGACGCTGACGCTGTTTGGGGAAAGCCATGGAGCCGCTGTCGGCGCAGTGCTGGACGGCCTTGCGCCGGGACTGACGGTGGACGAGCGCTTTATCCGCCGCCAGTTGACCCGCCGCCGCCCTGCCACCGCCATGGACACGGCCCGGCGGGAGCCGGATCACTATCAGATTCTCAGCGGCGTATTTCAGGGACGGACCACGGGAACGCCGCTGGCCATTGTGATTCCCAATGAGAATACCCGCAGCAGCGACTATACCTATGGGCTGGCCCGGCCCTCCCATGCCGACTACGCGGCCTATTGCAAGTATCACGGCTGCGAGGATTGGCGGGGCGGCGGACACTTTTCCGGCCGCGTGAGCGCGGCGTTGGTGGCGGCGGGAGGCGTGCTGCTGCCGGCGCTTGCGGCGGCAGGCATCACCGTCGGTACCCATATCCTACGGTGCGGCGCGGCATGGGACAGGCCCTTTGATGACACGGCGCAGGATATTGCCGCGCTGCAAAATACGGAGCTTCCTGTGTTGGACAGTGGGGCGGGGGAGAAAATGAGACAGGAGATCCTGCGCGCCAAGGAGCAGGGCGACAGCGTGGGCGGCATTACACAGACGGCAGTCTGCGGCCTGAGCGCCGGTGTGGGCGAGCCGTGGTTTGACAGCGTGGAGAGTATGATCAGCCACGCGGTATTTTCCATCGGCGGGATCAAAGGCATCGAGTTTGGCAGCGGATTTTCCGCTGCGGGAGCGTATGGCTCTGCATTTAACGATCCCCTCCGCATGGAGGGAGAGCGGGTGGTGACGGACACCAACCATAATGGCGGTGTCAACGGCGGCATCACCAACGGCATGCCGGTGGTGTTTCAGTGTATGGTGAAGCCGACGCCCTCCATTGCACGGACGCAGCAGACGGTGGACTTTCTGCGGGGAGAGAATGCGGAGCTGACCATCCGCGGCCGGCATGATCCGGCCATCATTCGCCGGGTATGCCCGGTGCTGGACAGCGTCACGGCGCTGGTGGTGTGCGATTTGCTGGCCCAGCGTTACGGCACCGACTATCTGGCAAAGGAGGCGCAGACATGATATGCGGACTGATCGGACGAAAGCTGGGCCACAGCTATTCGCCCCAGATTCATAGAGCGCTGGCGAACTACGACTACCGGCTGTGGGAGCTGGAGATGGAGGAGGTGGAACCCTTTCTTCGCCGCCGTGAGTTTACCGGTATCAATGTGACGATCCCCTATAAACAGCTGGTGATGCCCTATTTGGACGAAATCTCCCAACGGGCACGCGATATCGGCGCGGTGAATACCATTGTGAACCGAGACGGCAGGCTATATGGCGAGAACACGGACTTTGACGGGATGGCGGCGCTGATCCGCCGTATCGGCATAGATATGACGGGGAAAAAGGTGCTGATTCTGGGTACCGGCGGTACCTCCAGAACGGCCGGCGCCGTGGCGCGGAGCATGGGCGCGGCGGAGATCCATTGGGTTTCCCGCAGCGGACAGAATGGCGCGCTGACGTATGAGCAGGCGGCTGCCTGCTGCAAGGATGCGCAGGTGATCATCAACACCACCCCCTGCGGCATGTACCCGGCGGTGGAGGACTGCCCGGTGGATGTATCGGACTACCCGGCTCTTGTGGGGGTGGCGGATGCGGTCTATAATCCGCTGCGCTCCAATTTGGTTTTGCAGGCGCGGCGGCGGGGGATCCCCGCAGAGGGCGGCCTTTACATGCTGGCGGCGCAGGCGGCCTGTGCCAGCGCGCTGTTTCGCGGCTGCGAGACCGCGCCGCAGGAGAGCGATACCGCCTTTCAGACGGTGCGGCGGCAGATGGAGAATCTGGTGCTCATCGGTATGCCCTCCTGCGGAAAGACCACCGTGGGACGGCGTCTGGCGGCGCTGACAGGCAAGCGGTTTGTGGACAGCGATGCGCAGGTGATCGAGAAAACCGGCATGCGCATTGGAGATTACTTTGCCGCATACGGCCAGGCCGCCTTCCGCGACCGGGAGCAGGAGGCTGTTGCGGCCCTTGCCGCTGTGGGCGGACAGGTGATCGCCACCGGCGGCGGTGTCATTTTGCGCGAGGAAAACCTGACGGCGCTGCGGCGCAACGGCGTGCTGGTGTTTCTGGATCGCTCGCCGGAGAAGCTGCTGGCAACGCCGGACCGTCCGCTCAGCGCCGACAGGGAGGCGCTGCACCGCCGGTATGAGGAACGCTATGGCCGTTACTGCGCCGCCGCCGACCTGCACATTGACGGCGACGGCTCCGTGGAGGAAACGGCCCGGTTGGTAGAAAAGGAGTGGCTGCAATGAAGATTCTTGTACTGAACGGCCCCAATTTGAATATGCTGGGCATCCGCGAGCCGGCGATTTACGGCAGCGGCACCTATGAGGAGCTGAAAGAACTGGTCAGTGCCCATGGTGCGCGGCGGAATGTAACGGTGAATTTTTACCAGTCCAACCATGAGGGTGCGCTGGTGGATGAGATTCAGCGGGCATATTTCGAGGGGGTGGACGGCATTGTGTTCAACCCGGGCGCCTATACCCACACCAGCGTGGCGCTGCTGGACGCACTGAAAACAGTGGGTATCCCGACGGTGGAGGTGCATATTTCCGATGTTTCCCTGCGGGAGGAGTTCCGGCAGGTCAGCTATATCCGCGCTGCCTGTGTGGCCACGATTATGGGCAAGGGCTTTGCCGGCTATATAGAAGCGATGGATATTCTGATAGAGGAGGCGGCCCGGTGAAAGCAATCATTACCCCCTCTGCGGCACGCGGCGTGATCGCCGCGCCGCCGTCGAAAAGCTGCGGCCACCGTATGCTGCTGTGTGCTGCGCTGGCAAAGGGTGAGAGTCGGATCCAGGGGATATCCGGAAGCCAGGACATGGAGGCTACGATGGATTGCATCCGGGCCATGGGCGGCACATGCCGGCGTGAGGGGGACGCCGTTGCTGTAGGCGGTACCGGCGGCCGCGCTGCGCCGCAGGCGGACTACCCCTGCCGGGAGAGCGGCAGCACGCTGCGGTTTTGCATTCCGCCTGCACTGGTACCGGGCGGCCATGCCGTCTTTACCGGGACAGCGCGGCTGATGGAGCGCGGCATAGGCGTTTATGAGACGATCCTGCCGCCCAAGGGGATCGCCATTGAAAAAACGCCGTCGGCCATTTCTCTGCGGGGAAGCCTTACGGCGGGCGGCTATACTTTGCGGGGCGACATCAGCAGCCAGTTCGTGTCCGGATTGCTTCTGGCGCTGCCTCTGCTGGAGGGCGACAGCACGGTGCGCGTTCTGCCGCCAGTGGAGAGCCGCCCCTACATTGACATTACCCGGGAGGTGATGGCCGGGTTTGGCGTTTTCGTGGAGGAAGAGCAGGAAAATTGCTTCCATATTCCGGGCGGACAGCAGTATCATAGCTGCTGCGCCGCCGTGGAGGGCGACTGGTCCAATGCCGCCTTCTTGCTGGCGCTGGGCGATGGGGTAGAAGTTACCGGGCTGCGCGGCGACAGCTTGCAGGGAGATCGGGTGTGCCGGGAGATGCTGGAGCGGCTGCGCCGTGAGGGAGCGGTGCTGGATTTGTCCCGGTGTCCCGATCTGGGGCCGGTTCTGTTTGCTGCCGCGGCCCGCAGCCACGGCGCGGTATTTACCGGTACCCGCCGCTTGCGCATCAAAGAGAGCGACCGGGTGGCCGCCATGGCGCAGGAGCTTGCCAAGTTTGGCGCTTGCGTGCAGGCAGAGGAAAACCGTGTCACGGTGCTGCCCGGCGGGATTACGGCTCCTACAGAGGAGCTGGACGGACACAACGACCACCGCATTGTGATGGCGCTGTCGGTGCTGGCAGCCTCGGTAGGGGGCACGATCAACGGCGCGGAAGCGGTAAACAAGAGCTATCCTGATTTTTTTGACGCCCTGCGGACGCTGGGCCTGACAATAGAGATCCGGCCCTGACGGTGTAGGATATATCGGTGCAGGGAGACGGCAGAAAGGAATCAACACCCATGAATATGGAATTCAAGCGCAAGCTGCCCACACCTCAGACCATCAAGGATATGTATCCTGTGTCTGAGAGACTGGCTGCGCAAAAAGAAGAAAATGACCGCCGGATCCGGGCAGTACTGACCGGTGAGGATGAGCGATTGCTGCTGCTTATCGGCCCTTGCTCCGCTGACCGTGAGGATGCGGTGCTGGACTATGTGGGACGGCTGCGGAAATTGCAGGAGCAGGTGGAGGACAAAATTCTGCTGGTGCCCCGCGTTTACAGCAACAAACCCCGTACCACCGGCGACGGGTACAAGGGGATGCTGCACCAACCGGACCCCAACGGGCGCCCTGATTTGCTCAAGGGTCTGATCGCCACACGCAAGCTGCATATGAAGGTATTGGAACAGACGGGGTTTTCCAGCGCCGATGAGCTGCTGTATCCGGAGAATTACCTCTATTTGTCGGATATCCTGTCCTATGTGGCCATCGGTGCACGGTCGGTAGAGGATCAGCAGCATCGACTGATTGCCAGCGGCCTTGATGTACCGGTGGGCATGAAGAACCCCACCAGCGGCGACCTGACGGTGATGATGAACTCCATTATGGCCGCCCAGCATGCCCATACGTTCCTTTTCTCCCAGTGGGAGGTACACAGCAAGGGGAATTTACTGGCCCATGCGATTCTACGGGGCTCGGTGAACAAGTACGGCCGCTCGCTGCCCAATTACCACTATGAGGATTTGAGCCAGCTATGCGAGCTGTATGCCAAAAGCGGACTGGCGAATCCCGGTGTGATCATTGATACCAACCACTCCAACTCGGGAAAGAAATGGGATCAGCAGGCTCGTATTGCCAAGGAGGTGCTGCACAGTGCCCGCCACAGCGGCGATATCCACCGGATGGTGAAGGGGCTGATGATCGAATCCTATCTGGCCGACGGCGGTCAAAAGCCGGAAGAAGGTGTATACGGCCTGTCCATTACGGATCCCTGCCTCGGCTGGGAAAAAACAGAACAACTGGTTTGCGATCTGGCGCAGCTGCGCTGAGCGCCCGTTTTGGAAGCGTCTGCGGCTTCTTACGCCGCAGACGCTTCCATGTCGAGACTTGACAAACTATGGGATTTACGGTAGTGTTTTATGTGGAAATAAGACGCAGTGTCGCCGCCGGTGCGGCCGGGCGCGGCTTTGAAGAGTTTTTTGCGGAGACGGGCATGCCGGCCCGGAGGGTACTTGTATGAAAATAGAACAGTTGGAGCAGGCGGTTAAGATCTCCGAGCTGAATTCCATCAGTCTTGCGGCTGAGGAGCTTTTTATATCACAGCCGAATTTATCTCTTTCGGTCAGAAAGCTGGAGCAGGAGTTGGGCTATCCTATTTTCCTGCGTACCAACAAGGGCGTGAATACGACCCCGATGGGACAAAATTTTATCGATTCGGCCAAGATTATTTTGATGCAGTTTCATGAGCTGCAAAAGCTGGGCGCCAATCTGGCCATGAAGGACCAGCGCTCCTTCTCGGTTGCCCATATGCATTACCGCTATGTGAACCATGCCATTGCCCAGCTGTTTGCCAGCCGGGGGAATCTGCGCATGGAGGTACGGGAGGGACTGCGCAACGCGGTGATTGACCTGGTGGAGCGCCGGGTCTGTGAACTGGGCCTGATCGGCATGTACAGCCATTATCACAAAATGACGCTGCGCCGTCTGGAAATCAGGGGGTTGCAGTATTTTCGCCTTTGCTCCAGTCCTGTGTCGGTGATCGTGGGGCCGGGCAGCCCGCTGTATACGGCGCCTGCCGCCCAGACAGAGATCGCTCTGTCGGAGATTCGTGAGTATCCAATCGCTATTTACGATGAATCGGAGTCTGAGCCGTATACATCCATTCTGGAGGCATTAGGGCTGGACAAACAGATCCGCCGCATTGTGGTGACGGAGCGTGCTACACTGGGCGATATTCTGGACAAGACCGACGCGGTGTCAATCACCACCACAAATCGGATTGCCTATCAAAACACGGATTACTATCCCACCATGCGGCACTTTCAGCTGAAGGACTGCCCGATTACCGGCGAAATCGGCTGGATCAAGCGGGTGGATACGCCGCTGTCGGATGTATCGTTGGAGTTTTTGCAGATTCTCTCATCCTACTTCACGGTGGTAAATGGAGAGCTGCCGCTGTAAACGCCATGAATGAACAAAGAGGAAGGCGCCGGCCAGTTGGCCGGCGCCTTCCTCTTTTAGGGGGTAAATCATGTTAAAAGCAAGGGGCTGCTCAGGCCTTCCACTCGACGTACAGTTCGCGTGCGGCGTTGGGATCGGCGGCGGACTT
>CABSAW010000009.1:0-30847 GCA_902475745.1 uncultured Oscillospiraceae bacterium | reverse complement strand
CCGTCATCGACTACAGCAAGTGCAAGAACTGCACCATGTGCGCCAAGGCCTGCCCCCGCAACGCCATCGAGCCCATCCCCACTCCCGAGGAGAAGGAGAAGTTCAAGGCCGCGCAGAAGGCTGCCGCCGAGAAGAAGGCCGCCGCTGCCAAGGCTGCTGCCGAGGCTCCCAAGGCGGAGTAAATCCCCCACAACAAAAAGAACCGTCCGCAAGGACGGTTCTTTTTTGCTTCAGGCAGCCGCGGGAGCGTCCCACGCCGCCCGATGAAAGGCCGCAAAAAAGGAGAGGGACGTGCCCTCTCCTCTCGCGTATGTGGTCGCTTACAGCCCCAGACCGGGGATGTTCAGCCCGCCGGTGAGGGCGTTCATGGAATTGCTCATGGCGTCGTCCGCCTGGCGCAGCGCCTCGTTGACGGCGGAGATCACCAGATCCTGCAGCATCTCCACGTCCTCCGGATCCACCGCGTCGGGCTTGATGGTCAGGGAGGTCAGCTCCTTCTTGCCGGAGACCACGGCGGTGACAACACCGCCGCCCACGGAGGCGGTGAACTGCGTCTGCTCGACCTCCTCCTGCGCCTTGGCCATGTCCTGCTGCATCTTCATGATCTTCTGCTGCATCTGTGCCTGCTGCTGCATCATACCGGCGCCGCCGGTGAAGCCCCTGCGGGCGCTGTATCCTTTAGCCATGTGTCATTTCTCCTTTATACCCATTATTTGATTTGAAAGTTGTCCAGCTGCCGGCCGTTCTGCGCCAGCTCGTCCAGCTTATCCCGTCCTGCGGCGGGCGGCTCCTCCCACGGCGGCGTGTCCGCCGGGGCGGGCGGGGCTTCCTCCGGAAGGGGCGGGCGCTCGTAGTCGTCCTCCGGTGCCGGTGTCGGTCTTGGCGCCGGGCGGGGCGCAGCGGCGCGGGGCGCGGCTTTTTTCACGGCAGCGCCGCCCATCTGGAACTGCACGCGGATGTCCTGCCCCAGATGGCGGGACGTGACCTCCTGCAGCACCTTGACCACCTGCGGCGTGTCCAGCTGCGACTTGGCGAAATCGTTGCTGCACAGAACGGTCAGCACGCCGTCCTGCACCTCGCCCCGCACCATGTTCAGCATGGCGCGGAAGTGGGGCGGCAGCGGCGCCTTGTAGTGATCCAGCAGCGCCGACCACACGGTGGTATCGCCGCCGGTGGGCGCTGCCGGTGCGGATGGCGCAGGCGCGCTCTGCGCCGGTGCCGCCGCCGGTTCGGGATCCGGACGAGCCTCCGGGCGGCGCTCCTCCCGGACAGGCGCGGGGCGCTCCTCTTGCGCGGGCGCAGGGGCTGCCGCCGGACGCCGGGCAGGTGCCGCGCCGCTGCGCACAGCATCCTCCAGCGCGGAAACGCGCCCCTCCAGCGCCGAGGGGTCGCCGCACAGACTCTCGTCGCACAGCCGCAGGAGACACAGCTCCGCGTCCGTCCGCTGGCGAATGCTGTCCGGCAGCGCGGCGGCGGTACGCTGGATGGTATCGGTCATAAACAGCAGGCGGCGCATGGGCACGTCCGCCGTCATATCGGACAGGCTCTTGCGGTCGTATACGCCGCTGAGCAGCGCCGCGCCGCCCTCCGGCGCGGCCTTCATCACCGTCATATCCCGGCACAGGTCGCTAAGCTCGCCCAGCAGGGCTGTCACATCCTTGCCGCCACGGTACAGCTGGTCAAGGAGCGCCAGCGCGTCGCCGCTCTCACGTGCCAGCAGCAGCCGCATGAGCTGCAATGTCTGGGTGCTTCCGGCCAGGCCCAGCGTGTCCAGCACGGCGCGGGCATCTACCGTGGTGCCGGCGGCGCGGCACTGATCCAGCAGGCTCAGCGCGTCGCGCAGAGCGCCGTTGGCCATCCGCGCCAGCAGCTCCGCTCCGTCACTCGTCAGGTCGATGGCCTCCGCCTGCGCCACCCGGAGAAGCTGCTGCTCCATGTCGTGGGGCAGGATCCGCTTGAAGGAGAAGCGCTGGCACCGGGACAAAATGGTGGCGGGCACCTTCTGCAGCTCGGTGGTGGCCAGAATGAACAACAGGTGCGCCGGTGGCTCCTCCATGATCTTCAGCAAGGCGTTGAAGGCGTCCTTGGAGAGCATGTGTACCTCGTCGATGATATACACGCGCTTTTTCAGCATTGAGGGCGGGTAGATGGCCTCCTCCCGCAGGGAGCGGGCATCGTTCACGCTGCCGTTGGAGGCAGCGTCCAGCTCGGTCACGTCCAGCAGCGATCCGTCGTCGATGCCCCGGCAGGCGGCGCACTGGTTGCAGGGCGCGCCGTCCACGGGATGCTCGCAGTTGACGGCCTTGGCCAGGATCCGGGCGCAGGTGGTCTTTCCGGTGCCCCTGGTACCGGTGAACAGGTAGGCGTGCCCCACCTGACCATCGGCCACCTGACGCTGCAGCGTGTCGGTGATGTGCTGCTGCCCCACCACCTCGGAGAAGGTCTTGGGGCGATATTTGCGATAGAGCGCCTGATACATGGGCACACCTCCCCTGCAAATGCAAAATAAAAGCGAACGTCCTCCGCTGTGAGCCACAGAGCCGGCACCCTCGCGGCACATGGATGATCCCTCTTAATGCTGCTCGGTTCCCCGCCTGACATGATTCGTGGGTATCCATTGCGCGAGACCGGCTCCGCAGCTGCCTGCGGAGGACTCATTCCCTATCATCGGTCAACAAGGGAAAATACACGCTCAGCCGCGCTCACCCGCGTCAACCGATGGTATTATACACCAAAGTTTACGGTTTGGCAACAATGAGTTTTCCGCAAGGACTTGCTTTTTTCGCAAAAAAGGATATGATATAGGAGAAAAATGATATGCTGCATCTACAGCAGAAGAAAAGAAGGGTATATTATGACAAAGATCGACATTATCTCCGGATTTCTGGGCGCAGGCAAAACCACGCTGATCAAAAAGCTGCTGGGCGAGGCCTATCAGGGTGAAAAGCTGGTGCTGATCGAAAACGAGTTCGGCGAGATCTCCATTGACGGCGGCTTTCTGAAGGACAGCGGCGTTCAGGTCAGCGAGATGTCCTCCGGCTGCATCTGCTGCTCTCTGGTGGGAGATTTCAACAAGGCGCTGAAGGAGGTTCACGAGAAGTTCCAGCCCGACCGGATCCTCATCGAGCCCTCCGGCGTGGGCAAGCTTTCCGACGTGATCGTGGCGGTGGAGAACACCGTCAGCGACGTACCGGATATGAAGCTGAACAGCTTTGTCACCGTGGCCGACGCCAGCAAGGTGAAGGTCTATATGAAGAACTTCGGCGAGTTCTATAATAACCAGATCGAGTCTGCCGGTACCATTATTCTCAGCCGCACCCAGAAGCTCTCTCAGGAGAAGCTGGAGGCTGCCGCCGCCATGCTGCGGGAGAAGAACCCCAACGCCGCCATCATCACCACCCCTTGGGATCAGATCGACGGCAAGACCATTCTCGCCGCCGTGGAGAAGGTGTCTCTGGCCGATGAGATGCTGGAGAAGATGCGGGCCGAGCATGAGGCCGACGCGCATGAGCACGAACACCACGACCACGATGGCCACGAGCATCACCATGACCATGACCATGAACACCATCATGAGCATGAGCATGAGCACGAGCATGAACATGAACATGAGCACGAGCATGAGCACGAGCACCACCATCACCACGATGGCGAGGCGTGCGACGATCCCCATTGCAGCTGCCATCACCATCACCACCACGCCGACGAGGTGTTCACCTCCTGGGGCGAGGAAACGGTAAAGCCCTTTACCGAAAATCAGCTGCACCAGATCCTGACGGCGCTGGACAGCGGCGCATACGGCCAGATCATTCGGGCCAAGGGTATTGTGTCCGACGGCGAGGGCAAGTGGCTCCACTTTGACTATGTGCCCGAGGAGCACGAAGTCCGCTTCGGCCCCGCCGACTATACCGGCCGGCTGTGCGTCATTGGCGCCAATCTGGATGAGCACAAGCTCCATGAGCTGTTCGGCCTGTAAGGAGTGCGCTGATGGATATTCCTGTTTATCTCATCGCCGGATTTCTGGACGCCGGTAAAACCGATTTTATCAACGGCATTCTCCGGGACGGCTTTGCCGCCGAGGACCGCACGCTGCTGATCTGCTGCGAGGAGGGTGAAAACGAGTACGATCCCAAGGTGCTGGAAAACGTATTCACCTACACCATCGATGACCCGGCGCAGATGACCCCGGCGCTCTTTAAGAAGCTGGAAAAGCAATACCGGCCCAAGCAGGTCATTATGGAGTATAACGGCATGTGGCAGATGGAGCCGCTGTACCGGGAGGGCTTCCCCGCCAACTGGATCCTCTATCAGATCATGGTGCTGGTGGACGCCGCTACCTTCGAGCCTTACGTCCGCAATATGGGACAGCTGATGATGGAGAAGATCGCCAACGCCGACCTTCTGATCTTCAACCGCTGCAACGAGGAGCTGCGCGCCCAGCTGCGCAGCCGCAACCTGAAGATGGTCAATCGCCGGGCCGATATCTATCTGGAGAACACCGACGGCACCAGCGAGGAGTATATGACCCCCGATATGTCCCCCTTTGATCTCAGCAGCGGACACCTGGATGTACCGGATGACGAGTACGGCGTGTGGTATGTGGACCTGATGGACAATACCGCCCGTTATGACGGCATCACCGTTACCTTCAAGGCGCTGATGTGCCACTCCAAGAAGTTCAAGGGCGTTCACTGCCCCGGCCGCTTTGCCATGGTGTGCTGCGAAAACGACATGCAGTTTCTGGCGCTGGTTTGCCGCGGCGAGGGACTGGACAAGTTCAAGAACCGGGACTGGGTGGAGCTGACCGCTACCGTCCGCAAGGAGAACTGCGACGCCTATCAGGGCGAGGGCCCGGTGCTGTACGTGAGCGACATCCACGCCACGGAAAAGCCCAAGGAGGAAGTCGTCAGCTTCTGACAACAAATTGTATTTTTTGCAGCTGATATAACAAGCAGTAGACCAGTAGGCGCGGCCATCCACAGGATGGCCGCGCCTACTGCTTATTGTGGGGAATTTCGTCTGCGGCAGCGGCGGCGTCAGGGAAAAGTGGGCCGCCAGGACGTTCTTGGGTGGGAAATAACCGGTATGTTCACAATCTCTTAACTTGCCATATGGGGTGAAATACGATATACTGGTTTTGTTATATTACCCTGTTTCCGCTCGGCCCGTGAGGCTGCCCGGAACGGTGAAAAAGGAGCGTTATTTTGACCAGTCGTAAGATCATCAACAGCAAACTGAAGGAAGCAGTGGATTCCGTTTTGCCCATTACGCTGATCGTCGCCGTGCTGTGCTTTTTCTTTGTGCCGGTGGGCAGCGGCCTGATGCTGGCCTTTCTGGTGGGCGCCGTAATGCTGATTGTGGGCATGGGCCTGTTCACCTTGGGCGCAGAGCTGTCCATGACCCAGATGGGCAATCTGGTGGGCGCAAAAATGACAAAATCACGCCGCCTGTGGCTTATTCTGGGGCTGGCCTTCATCTTGGGGCTTGTCATTACCATCGCCGAGCCGGACTTGCAGGTGCTGGCGCAGAATGTGCCGGGAATCGACAAAACCATGCTGATCCTGACGGTATCTGTGGGCGTCGGCCTCTTCCTGACCATCTGTATGCTGCGCATTCTGCTGGGCATCTCCCTGCGGACGCTGCTGCTGATTTTTTATGCCATCGTGTTCACGCTGGCGGCGCTGTCCGACCCCGATTTCCTGTCGGTGGCGTTTGACTCCGGCGGCGTGACCACCGGGCCGATGACGGTGCCCTTCATCATGGCGCTGGGCGTGGGCGTTGCCTCCATCCGAAGCGATGAAAAGGCCAAATCCGACAGCTTCGGTCTGGTGGCGCTGTGCTCCATCGGCCCGATTCTGGCGGTGCTGCTGCTGGGCTTTCTCTATCCGGAAACCACTGCGGCCGCCTCTCAGACCGCTGTGAGCAGCTTTGCTACCACGCTGGAGGTGGGCTACGGCTATCTGGAGGAGCTGCCCGTTATGCTGGGTGAGGTGGCCGTGGCGCTGCTGCCGATCTGCATTTTCTTCCTGCTCTTTCAGGTATTCTCCCTGAAGCTGCGCAAGCTGCCCCTGCTGCGGATCCTGATCGGCGTGGGGTATACATATGTGGGGCTGGTGCTGTTCCTCACCGGCGTCAATGTGGGCTTTTCCTCGCTGGGCTATGTGCTGGGCGGCGTGATCGTGGAGGAGGGACTGGGACTGCTGCTGATCCCGCTGGCGGTTCTGATGGGCTGGTTCATCATCAACGCCGAGCCTGCCGTTCACGTGCTGAACAAGCAGGTGGAGGAGCTGAGCGCCGGCGCTATCTCTTCACGGGCCATGGGCATGAGCCTGTCCATCGCCGTGGCCGCCGCCATGGGGCTTGCCATGGTGCGGGTGCTGACCGGGATCTCGATCCTGTGGTTCGTCCTGCCCGGCTATATTGTCGCGCTGGGGCTGAGCTTCTTCGTTCCCAGCATCTTCACGGCTATCGCCTTTGACTCGGGCGGTGTGGCCTCCGGCCCGCTGACGGCCACCTTCATGCTGCCGTTTGCCATGGGCGCTACCACGGCGCTGGGCGGCAACATTATGACCGATGCTTTCGGCCTTGTGGCGCTGGTGGCCATGATGCCGCTGATCGTGGTGCAGGTGATGGGCGCGATTTACGTTGTCAAGACGCGCCGGAACAAGATGCAGGACACCGCGCCGGTTTTCACCGACGAGGGTGTTATCGAGCTGTGGGAGGTGGCCTGAGATGGAACTGTATTACCTGATGAGCATTACCGACCGCGACCGGGCCGAGGATATGGCGGCCCTATATCGGGACGCGGGACTGAATCTTGTCACCACCATGCTGGGCCGGGGCACCGCCACACCGCAGCAGCTGGCGCGCTATGGTCTGTCCCGGACGGAGAAGGCCGTTACCGGCGCGGTGGTGGGAACGGATGTGATGAAGCAGCTCTTCCGCACGGCCAAGCGCAAATTGTTTATCGACATTCCCGGCAACGGTCTGATGCTGGCACTTCCCCTCAAGAGCGTCAGCAGCGGCCGCACGCTGGCTTACCTGACAGACAGCGGAAAAACCGCCACAGGAGGTATACCGACTATGAATTTTGAATACGAGCTGATCGTGGTGATCCTGAACGAGGGACACTCCGATATGGTGATGGACGCGGCGCGCAGCGCGGGCGCAGGCGGCGGCACGGTGCTGCACGCCAAGGGCACCGGCGCTATCGGCACGGAGAAGTTCTTCGGCGTTTCCCTTGCCAATGAGAAGGATGTCATCTACATTGTGGCCAAGGGCAAGGAGAAGGTTGCCATTATGAACGCCATTAACCGGGACGCCGGGCCCTCGACCAAGGCCGGCGCTATCAGCTTCTCGCTGCCGGTATCCGATGTGGCGGGACTGCGGCGGCTGGACGAGGATTGAGCCGGGGCTGCCCCGTGAATAAGAAAATGACTGGTGCAGGGTTGATGGACTCAATCCTGCACCAGTCATTTTTCCGCGGCGGGAAGCGCATCCTCTTATGTTTCCTGCCAAAAGGTTTCCACGCAAAAGCCATGATACCCGCAGCAGGTGCAGGTCAGCTTTCGGGTCGAGGGCGTATGGCGGGCAAAAAAAGCCTCGCGAAACGCAGGGCGAAACACGGTGTGACACTGCGGACACAGATAGGCCACACGTCCGAAATAGTACCTGCTGCCCCAGATGCCGTAGGGTACCGCCAGCAGCAGATACAGCACGAAGGGCCACCACACCCCCGTCACGATCCACAGGATAATCCCCGTCACCTCCAGCAGCGACATGGGTACCCCCGTTAACAGCAAAACCGTATGCACATGCTTTAATTGTGTGTGCCGCTCCATCAGACACGCTATGTCACCAATGGATTCCACCGAGAATGGCTCCTGCTGTCTTACCTGCCGGCGCAGCGCCTCCAGCTTTTCCAGCCGGGACCGGCTCTGCGTCAGCTCTTGACGCACCGCCTGTTCCTGCTGCTCCAGCAGCAGATCCACGACCCGGCCCGGCTCCGGCTCCGCCAGCAGCTGGGAGATGGCATCAATGGGAAGCCCCATCTCCCGCAGGAAGCAGATGATCCGCAGCCGCCGCACGTCTGCATCGGTGTACAGCCGCCGCCCGCCCTCGGACAACTCCGAGGGGCTCAGAATGCCCCGGGTATCATAATACTGCACGGTCCGCACCGTGACGCCGCACAGCTTGGCCAGCTCGCCTGTGGTATATTTTGACATAGCGCTTCACCTCCTTACGGCCGTATTCTATCACATGACGCTGCGTAATGAGCAAGTCCCTACGCCGCGTCATATGCCGTTTTTTCGCCGGATTACCGCACATCGCCTGCCGCAGGCAGGAAAAAGCCGGGATGCACCGCATCCCGGCTTTTCTATTCAGCCGCAGGGGTAAACGCCCAGATCGCGGGCCACCTTGGTAATAAAGTCCTGCACGTTGGTCACCATGGTGGTGGCGCTGAGGCTGCCGCGGTCCAGCAGCTTATTCACCACGAACTCCGCCGCGTCCACCGCGTAGAGATAGACGGGCCGCACCGTACCGTCCGCCATTACACGGAAGGAGGGGGTCATATTGCCTGTGGCAATGGTGTGCAGCATGGTAGCCAGACAGATCACCGTTGTGGCGCCGCGCACCAGATCACGCATGGCGGAGGCACCTTCATACACATCGGCGTAAACCTCCGGCAGCGGCCCATCGTCCCGGATGGAGCCGGTCAGCACAAAGGGGACATGATGCTTGACACAGCCGTATATGATTCCGTTGTCGATATGATACTCCTGAATAAACTGAGGAATGGAGCCGCTGCGGCGCACCTTGTTGAGCACGTCCAGATGGTTATAGTGGCCGTTGGGGCAGCTGCACTGGGTATAGATATCCTGTCCCAGCGCCGTATGCAGCAGCGCCGCCTCCAGATCGTGGGTGCCCAGTGCGTTGCCGGCCAGCAGGCCGTGACAGTAGCCGTTTGCAATCATGGCCTCCATCGCGGCGCGCGCGCCCGCGTCAAAGGCAAAGGCGGGCCCCATAACCCAGATGATCCGCCCATGCTCCCGCTCGTGGCGCAGCAGCGCCGCCAGATCGTCATAGTCCTTGGCATAGGAGGTCTCGCGGCTGCGGCCCTGCCGGAACACAAACTGGTCGCTCCCGGCGTCCTGCGCCGCTTCAAAGCCGTGGCAATGAAGGTAAATCCCCTCTTCGCCCCGCTCTGTGCGGCCCAGAATCACGCGGTCGCCGGCTTTCAGGTTGCGGGATTCCACCGTGTCCAGACGGCCATCCGGCCGCAGCACCACGCAGGCGTCCATGCGGCTCTCCTCCGCCAGACGCCACTGGCCATCCAGCTTATAATACTCCGGATACATGGAGGTACTGTGAAAATACTCCGGCGCCACGCCGTCCCGCTCGCAAAGCGCGATGCGTGCATCCGGCGCGTCAGCCAGCGCGGGAACAGTAAAATCGGGATGGTGGTAGGCAGGCATCATAAAGGCCATGGCAGATTCCTCTTTTCCGGTAATATTCTAGGGCGCAAATGCGTTCCATGACCAGTATACCGTTTTTTTCGCCGCGGCGCAACCCCCTCCCCGCCTGTTTCCGTTTTAACTTCCGCCTGATGAAAAGAGCCTGCCGCAGCAATTGCCGCGGCAGGCTCCGTATGTATGACGCTTTTAGCCCCACAGCGTGGTCAGCATGGGAATGACCTGCTTTTTACGGGACATTACCCCGGGCAGGAACGCCGTTCCGTCCTTCGGCTCCACCGCAAAGGCGTTGCGGATGGCATCATCGCTGCCGACGTACAAAAGCTGCGTCCCCTCTTGCAGCACATCCGTCAGCATCAGGATCACCATGTCATAGCCATGCTCCTGACGCATCCGGCGCATGGCCTTCAGCAGATCCTCCTTGCGCCCCATCAGGTGCTCGGAATCAATGCACGTCACCTGTCCTACGCCCAGATTCTGCTCGGCAATGTGGAATTCCTTGAAGTCGCTGCGCAGCAGCTCCTCCGCCGATTTGCCATCCACCGCGCCGGCGGCAAACAGCTCGCGGCCCAGCTCCTCCAACGAAACATGGGCAATGCGGGCCAGCCGCTCCGCCATGGCAATATCCCGCTTGGTGCAGGTGGGGGACTTGAACATAACGGTATCCGACAGGATCGCCGCCGCCATCAGGCCCGCCATGTGGGGCGAGGGCATCACGCCGTGCTCCTGATACATGGAGGTGATGATGGTATTGGTGCTGCCCACCGGCTCATTGCGGACATGGATGGGCTGACGGGTCTGGATATCCGCCAGACGGTGGTGATCCACAATCGCCAGAATCTCCGCCTGCTCAATGCCCGGAACGGTCTGGGAAAGCTCGTTATGATCCACAAGCACCACCTGCTTGCGCCGGGGACGCAGCAGATGGTAGCGCGACAACGTGCCCACCACTTTTTCTTCCTCGTCCAGCACGGGATAGCAGCGGTAACGGCTCTTGAGCACCACCTCGCGTACATCGTCAATATAATCATCCAGATGGAAGCAGATCAGATTTCCGGTGGCGCAGGGACGGGAAATGGGAATGGCCTGATAGATCAGCCGGTGTACGCGGCTGGCATCAAACGGGGTAGACAGAACGCAGGTCTTGCCCGCGTTTTTCAGCCATTCCGGATCCACATCCGTCTGGCACAGGATCAGGCAGGATACCTGCATATCCAGCGCGCGGCGGATCATGTCCGGCTGACTGCCGCACAGCACGATGCTGTCGCGGCTGTCAAACAGCAGGTTCTCGCAGCTCTGGGGCAGGGCAATGGACACACTGCCCGACAGGGTATCCACCAGATCGCCCCCCTCGCCCACGATGCGCCCTTCGATCACGCTCAGCAGGTTGAACATGGGGACTTCCTCCACCACGGGGTTGCTGATGGTGTTCAGGCTGAAGGTGGCGATATCGCCGGCGGACAGCATACCGTACAGCGTACCGTCCTCGTTTGTTACGGGGATCGCAGAGATTTTCTGGCTGCGCATCAGCTGCCAGGCCCGGTCCATGGTCACCGAGGCATCCAGGCAGGGCGGCCGGTCAAAATCCAGATCACGCACCTGCGTGCGCACACTCTGGATCAGCCGCGGCGGCTTGAAGCCAAATCGCCGCAGCATTCGATTGGTCTCGTCGCTGACGGCGCCCATATGCACCGCCGTGTATTCCTTTTCGCCTAAGGCGTTTTTCAGCGCCGCGTAGGACATAGCCGCCACAATGGAGTCTGTGTCCGGATTGCGGTGGCCGGTTACATAGATCTCGTTCATTCCTTCTGATCTCCTTTGCGGAAATTTGTTCCTTTTTTATTATAGTGCAACCGGAAGCGCCGGTCAATGGTCTTGATTTACAGAAAAATTCATGATATCATAAAATTTAAGTTAAAATTATAGAATCAGGGTGACACATGTACCACAATCACCATCTTCATGAAACGCACCACCTGAAAGAAGCCAATCTTTTGCAGGAGGAAAAATACCGCCGGATGACCACCGAGCCGGTGGGGCATCTGGTATGCCAGATGGCGGTGCCCACCATCATCTCCATGCTGGTGACGGCGGCCTATAATCTGGCGGACACCTTTTTTGTGGGGCTGCTGCACTCCAATTCGGCCACCGGCGCCGTGGGCGTGGTTTTTTCCCTGATGGCTCTTCTTCAAGCCGTCGGATTCTTTTTCGGTCAGGGCAGCGGCAACTATATCTCACGCCAGCTGGGCCGCCATCAGACGGAGGACGCCGAGACGATGGCCGTCACCGCCGTCACGCTGGCGCTGCTGACCGGACTTGGGATCCTGCTTCTCGGGCAGCTCTTTCTCCGGCCGCTGGCACGTCTGCTGGGTTCCACGGACACCATCCTGCCCTATGCCTGTGACTATCTGCGCATTATTTTGCTGGGTGCGCCGTATATGATAGCCTCCTTCGTGCTGAATAATCAGCTGCGCTTTCAGGGCAGCGCCGTATACAGCATGATCGGTATCGTCTCGGGCGCGGCGCTTAATGTAATCCTCGATCCGATCCTGATCTTTACCTGCGGCATGGGGATCACCGGCGCGGCGCTGGCCACCATCATCGGCCAGCTGTCCTCCTTCTGCCTGCTGCTGGTGGGCAGCACACGGGGCGGAAATCTGCGGCTGCATCCGAAAAACATCCGCTTTTCTGCCCATATTTTCCGCCAGATCCTGCGCAACGGCTTCCCCAGTCTATGCCGGCAGGGGCTGATGGCCATTTCCACCATCTGTCTGAATCTGGCCGCCGGCGTATATGGCGACGCCGCCATTGCCGCCATGAGCGTGGTCAACCGGATCATGACGCTGGCCAACTCCGCCCTGATCGGCTTCGGTCAGGGATTCCAGCCGGTATGCGGCTTCAATTACGGCGCAAAGCTCTATGACCGGGTGCGGCAGGGCTATCGCTTCTGTGTCAAATGGGGCACCGTCTTTCTGCTGGCAGCATCGGCCGTGGGGTTCCTGCTGGCGCCAAGGCTGATTGCCGTATTCCGTGATGATCCGCAGGTCATCGCCTTCGGCGTGCGGGCCATGCGCTGGCAGTGCCTTATCTTTCCACTGGCCGCTTTCAACATGATCAGCAACATGATGACCCAGACCATGGGCAAGACCCTGCCTGCCACCATGCAGGCCATCGCACGGCAGGGGCTGTTCTTCATCCCCGCGGTACTGCTGCTGCCGCTATGGCTGCACCAGACCGGTGTGCAGCTGGCTCAGCCTGTGGCTGACCTGTGTGCGTTTTTGATGTCGGTTGTGATCATGCGCCGCGTATTCCGCCAGCTGCGCGAGGAGGAGCAGGGCGATATGCTGCTGCGCCACCAGCGCCAGAGCAGTATCACGGACGACGAGCCATCCGAGGGCAAAAGCCCGCAAAGCCCGCAAAGCCTTTGATTTCCCCCTTTACAGAAGTATCGTTTTCAGATATAATAATCAGGTTACTGAAATCTGCAACAAGGAGATGACGCATATGGCCGTAATCGAATATGATGATTATAAGCAGAAGCTGCTGGCGCTGGAGCCCACATTGGGTGATCTGGAGAAGGCGCTGGGTATTCCCAAGGCCCGGGAGGAGCTGTCCGAACTTCAAAAGGAGACGGAGCAGGACGGCTTTTGGAACGATCTGGAGCGCAGCCAGAAGGTGAGCCAGCAGATCAAGCGCCTTGAGAACAAGATCAAAAAGCACGACCGGCTGGTTTCGGAATGGGAGGACACCCTGACGCTGTGCGAAATGGCGCAGGAGGAGGACGACGCCTCTCAGCTTCCCGATGTGATCGAGGGCTACAATACGCTGGAAAAGGAGATCAGCGAGCGCCGTCTGGCGGCCTTGCTCAGCGGCGAGTATGACGCCAACAACGCCATCCTCACCTTCCACGCCGGCGCAGGCGGCACCGAGGCACAGGACTGGACGGAGATGCTCTACCGCATGTATACCCGCTGGGCCGAGCGCCACGGCTATACCTATCAGCTGCTGGACTATGAGGCCGGTGAAGAAGCGGGCATCAAGTCCGCCACCATTCTCATCGAGGGTGAGAATGCCTATGGCTATCTGAAGAGCGAAAACGGCGTCCACCGGCTGGTGCGCGTCTCTCCCTTTGACGCCAATGCCCGCCGCCAGACCAGCTTTGCCGCGCTGGAGGTCATGCCGGAGCTGGCGGACGACAGCGAGATCGAGATCCGCCCCGAGGAGATCGAAATGCAGGCCTGCCGTTCCTCCGGCGCAGGCGGCCAGCACATCAACAAGACCTCCTCCGCCGTCCGCCTGACCCACCTGCCCACCGGCATCGTGGTGTTCTGCCAGACGGAGCGCAGCCAGTTCCAGAACCGGGACAACGCCATGAAGATGCTGCGCGCCAAGCTGGCGGAGCTGAAGCTCCAGCAGCACGCGGAGAAGATCAGCGACCTGAAGGGCGTGCAGATGAAGATCGAGTGGGGCAGCCAGATCCGCTCCTATGTGTTCATGCCCTACACGCTGGCCAAGGATACCCGTACCGGCTACGAGATGGGCAACATCCAGGCCGTGATGGACGGCGATATCGACGGCTTTATCAACGCCTACCTGACCGCCGCCGCCAACGGCGAGCTGAAATAACGGCTGCAACACCCCGCGGCGCGGGGTGTTGCTGTCCGCATCCGGATTTTCCCTACTTCTAAGGAGGTATATCATGCTGCATCTGAACATCATTAAGGCTGAAACAGCCGAAGAGGTGGGCCATCTGGCCGCCGACCGTTTTGAGGCCCTGCTGCGCGTCAAGCCGGACTGTGTGCTGGGTCTGGCCACCGGCTCCACGCCCCTGCCCCTTTACCGGCAGCTGATTGCCCGGGAGCAGGCAGGCCGCATCGACTTCTCCCGCGCCCGCTCCGTCAATCTGGACGAATACAAGGGGCTTGCGCCGGACAATGAGCAGAGCTATCACGATTTTATGCGCGTCAACCTCTTTGACCACATCTCCATCCGGCCGGAAAATACCGCCGTGCCCGATGGACTGACTGCCGATCCCGAGGCGATGTGCGCCGCCTATGAGGATCACATCGCAGCGCTGGGCGGAATCGATCTTCAGCTGCTGGGGCTGGGACACGATGGCCACATCGGTTTCAATGAGCCATGTGACCACTTCCCTGTCCGGACGCATGAGGTCGCGCTGGCAGCGCCTACGCGGCAGGCCAACGCCCGCTTTTTCGGCAGCTTGGACGCGGTACCCACCGCAGCCTACACCATGGGCGTGGGAACGGTGATGGCCGCCCGCAGTGTGCTGATGCTGGTCACAGGCGCCGACAAGCGGGAGATCCTGCATCAGGCTTTCTTCGGCCCGGTGACGCCTTGGGTCCCGGCCTCTATTTTGCAGTTCCACCCCGACGTTACGTTGATCTGCGACAGGGCTGCTTGGGGCGAATAAGCTTTCCGGGTATCCCAGCCCGCCTGCTTTTTTACAGGCATGCCGCTTTTGCATCGCAGGCGCTTTGAATGCGACCTGTCCCGCTGCAAAGCTGTGCCAGAATAGCGGAAAACCAGCGCCTGCGGGCGCTGGTTTTTTTATCCGCGGAAGGACGTCTTCGTGAAAATGGACGATCTTTTCAAGTAGACACGGCGGCTTATCCGGCATAATGACGGGTCATTCCGCTCCACCGTATCTTTAACGGCCTATTAACGAAACATTGGCATTACTTATAGGAGACAGAAGAAATTTTCAGCACGCGTTTGTAAGAAATGTCATCAATCTGTCGATGTGCGGCGAAATGAGACTGTATTCGACATGGCGGATATGATAGAATTTTTTTGTCATCAGGAAGTGCGCAATTTCTGATGCGTAGCCATAACTTGAGGAGAATAGACCGCACCGGTACATCCGATGCACGGAGGACAACATGAATAAAATGACACGGTTATTTTTACAGTTACAGATCGAATTTCATATGCGGCGAATCCATCAGCACCGGCGCAAAGGTGAGAGGCTGCTGCAAACGGGAGATGGCCCCTGCTCGCCGCAATTGCTGCGGCTGAGCCGGATCATTGACCATCACGGCTGCCTGCTGCGCCGGCTGGAGCGGCGCTTGAACCCGGTTACATAAAAGGCAGAAAGAGCGGTCTGGGCACTGTGCTCAGACCGCTCTTTCCCCATAAATCACTTTCGCTTTCCCAGATAAGCTTCTTTAATGCTGTCATCCGCCAGCAGCTCCGCGCCGATTCCGCTGCGGGTGATCCGGCCGGTTTCCAGCACATAGGCCCAGTCGGCAATCTTCAACGCCATGTTGGCGTTTTGCTCCACCAGCAGAATGGTCACGCCCTGACGGTTGATCTCCTGAATGATGGAGAAAATATCCTGCACCACCAGCGGCGCAAGGCCCAGAGAGGGTTCGTCCAGCATCATCATTTTGGGCCGGGACATCAATCCGCGCCCCACAGCCAGCATCTGCTGCTCGCCGCCGGAGAGGGTACCGGCCAGCTGCCAGTTGCGCTCCTCCAGGCGGGGAAACAGCTCATAAATCCACTTGATATCCTTTTCGATCTCGCTCTTATCGTGGCGCAGATAAGCGCCGATCTTCAGATTTTCCAGCACGGTCAGATCCGCAAAAACGCGGCGGCCCTCCGGAATCAGGGCAATACCGGCCTCCAGAATCTTGTTGATGGGCTTGCCGAGGAGCGGTTGATCCTGATAGGTGATCGAGCCGTTCTCCGCCTTTACAAGGCCGGAGATGGTGCGCAGCGTGGTGGACTTGCCGGCGCCGTTTGCGCCAATCAGGGTGACGATCTTGCCATCGGGCACCTCCAGGTCAATGCCGCGCAAAGCCGTGATGCCGCCGTAGGACACATGCAAATCGTTAATTTTCAGCATCGTCTGCCACCCCCAAATATGCGTCAATGACGCGCTCGTTGCTTTGGATCTCCGCGGGAACGCCCTGGGCAATCAGCTTGCCGAAGTCCAGCACATAGATGCGATCCGCGATTCCCATGACCAGATCCATATGGTGCTCGATGAGCAGCACGGTCTTGTGGAACTTGGTGCGGATCTCCTTGATGAAGTCAGCCAGCTCCAGCGTTTCCTGCGGATTCATGCCGGCAGCCGGCTCGTCAAGCAGCAGCAGCGTTGGCTCTGTGGCCAGCGCACGGGCAATCTCAAGGCGGCGCTGCTTACCGTAAGGCAGGGAGGTGGCCAGCTCGTCCTTTACATCCTCCAGCCCCACTACCCGCAGCAGCTCCAGCACCTTTTCCCGCTGGGCGCGCTCCTCCTTACCGTTGAGGTGGAAGGCCGCGGTGAACAGATTGCTGGTGCGGCGCATATGCATGGCGATCAGCACATTGTTGAACACGCTCTGGGACTTCCACAGGCGGATATTCTGAAAGGTGCGGGCCATACCCAACTGGGTGATCTTATCGGGGGTGGGCGTCAGCACATGGTCGCTGAAGGCATAGGGATCCATGGCCTTTCGCTGGTCTTTCCACGCCGCCAGCGCCTCGTCGGACAGCGACTCCTCCGGCGCGGCCTGCGCCGTGTAGAGGGTGGGATGCTCCCCCTTGTACGCCTTTTTCATCTTGCCGGCGGGATGGTTGCGGACAATGCAGGTTTCGTTAAAGCAGACCCGGCCATTGGTGGGGGCGTATACGCCGGTGATCACATTGAAGGCGGTGGTCTTTCCGGCGCCGTTGGGGCCGATCAGGGCGACGATTTCCCCCTCGTTGACCTCCATGCTCAGGTTGTTCACGGCGACTACGCCGCCAAACTGCATGGTAACATTTTCCACGCGCAGCACATTATTGATCTCACTCATTTGGCCGCCACCTCCTTTTTCATTTTGCGGGAGGGCTTCTTTTTGAACAGATCCGGCAGCTCCTTATCGCCCATGATGCCCTTGCGGAAGAACAGCACCACCACCATGATGATCACCGAGACCACCGCCATGCGGAAGCCGTTCTTGAAAAGGCCGGGGGCATTGATGCCCAGGAAGGTGCCGCTGTCCAGGCCGCGGAGCAGCCACTCAAGACTGGCCACATACAGGAAGCTGGTCAGCACGGAGCCGCTGATGGAGCCGATGCCGCCGATGACCACGATCAGCAAAATCTCATAGGTCATGGTGGACTTGAAGCTGAGCGCCGACACGGCGCCCATGTACATGGCCAGCATACCGCCGCCCACACCGGCAAAGAAGGAGCTGATGATGAAGGCCATACGCTTGTGCTTGGCCAGATTGATGCCCATGGCCTCGGCCGCAACCTCGTCGTCACGGATAGCAATAAAGGCCCGGCCATAGGTGGAGTTCACCAGCAGGATGATCATGGCGATAAAGATGCCCGCCAGCAGAATGTAGGCAAGGGCGCCGCCGATCTCAGGATAGCTCTTGAGCAGGTTGGAGCCGTTGGTGATGGGGCCCAGCGCATTCCACTGGAAGAAAGCACGCAGGATCTCCGCAAAGCCCAGCGTGGCAATGGCCAGATAGTCGGATTTCAGGCGCAGCACCGGCAGACCGATCAGGAATGCCAGCAGCGCGGCAATGAGGCCGCCGATCAGCAGCGCCGCCAGCATACCGGGCAGCTTGCCCAGTACCTCAGGCAGAGAGAACTGCACAAGGCCGCCGTCAAAATACTGGTATACGCCGGCGCGCTTGGCCACCGGAATGCACAGCACCGCGTAGGAATACGCGCCCAGCAGCATGAAGCCCGCCTGTCCCAATGAGAAAAGGCCGGTGAAGCCGTTCAGCAGGTTCATGGACACGGCCACCAATGCATAGACCGCGCCCTTTTTCAGCACCTTGATGGCAATATGATACCCCGGGAGCAGAATATCCAGCGCCATGGCCAAGGCCAGCAGCGCCAGAACGATGGCGGCGGTTATAATATTTTCACGTTTCTTCAAACTCTTCACTGCTGCTACCTCCTTACACCTTGTCGGTGACCTTTTCACCGAACAGGCCGGTGGGCTTGACGCACAGGACGATGATCAAAAGGGCAAAGGTAAACGCATCGGAGAACGTGGTGTAGCCCAAGCCCTTGATGACCTCCTCGCACAGACCGATGAGGAAAGCGCCCACCACGGCGCCGGGAATGGAGCCGATGCCGCCGAACACGGCGGCCACAAACGCCTTCAGGCCCGGCATACCGCCGGAGCCGATGGCAACGGAGGGATAGTTGGTGAAATACAGCATGGCGCCGATGGCGGCCAGAAACGAGCCGATCACGAAGGTGGCAGAGATGACGCTGTTGATCTTGATGCCCATCAGCTGCGCCGTCTCAAAATCGCGGGCAGCGGCACGCATGGCCATGCCGATCTTGGTCTTTTTGATCAAAAGCACCAGAACGATCACAAGAACAATGGTCAGAACAGGCGTTACCAGCGTGACACGCTTGGTGGAAGCGCCCAGCACGGTGACATTTTCGCTGATCCAGGGGATCATGTTTGTTACGGGCTGGGGCACGCCGCCGGTAATGTAGAACGCCAGATTCTGGATCAGATAGCTTACGCCGATGGCGGAGATCATCAGCGACATGCGGGGCGCCGTGCGCAGCGGCTTATAGGCGAAGCGCTCAATAAGAAAGCCCAGCGCCACCGTTGCCGCGATGACCACCGGCAGCGACAGATATATGGGCATGGACGTGCTGGTGTAAACCATAATCAATCCGGCCACCATGAACACATCGCCATGGGCGAAGTTGATCAGGCGCAGAATACCGTACACCAGCGTATATCCGATGGCGATCAGGGCATACTGGCCGCCCACGGAGATACCGTTAATGAGATACGGAAGCATTTCTTGCATAGGATATCCTCCTGTATTCCTGAATTGAATTTCCGGGACGTCTCGAAAAAGCAGAGACAGCCTGCGCTTTCGAGGCGTCCCCGAATGCGGCGAAAGGGGGGTGGCCGCTATATATCCGCCATCCCCCCAATGCACCTATGTGGGTACAGCCGGTGAAGCGGCTGTACCCACAGTATGATTGATTCAACCGACGGACTGGACCTTCACAAAGTCCCAAGTGCCCGCCTCGGTGTTGGCCGTCTTGATAAACGCAGAATCACGCTTGGCATCGCCGATGTCGTCAAACTCGATCTGACCGGTCACGCCCTGGAAATTCACAGAGGGCATAGCCTCCAGAACCGCACTGGGATCCGTGCTGCCGGCAATCTTCAGCGCTTCAATGGCGGTCATGTACGTATCATAGCCGATGGCCGTTACGGCAGCCACCATGTCGTTGCCGCCGTTGTTGGTCAGCGCGTCGGCGTTGGCGTTCATCCACTCCTTGATACCGGAGTCGAAGGCGGGATCGCCGCCCTCCTGATAGAAGGTGGTCACAAAGACCTTGACATTCTTACCGGTGGCGCTTTCGATCACCTTATTGCTGTCCCAAGTGTCGGAGCCCAGCAGCGCGCCCGCATAGCCCTGCGCCGCGGCAGCCTCAACGATCAGCTGGGCATAGTTGATGGAAACGGGGGCGAAAATGCAGCCGGCGTTGGCAGCCTGGGCATTATTGATGTAGGAAACGAAGTTGGCGCTGCCCTCGGGGAAGCTCTCCTCCACAACCTTGCCGCCCAGCGCCTCAAAGGCGACCTTGAAATAGTGCAGCAGACCCTGATCGTAGTCGGAGCCCAGCATGCCCAGCGTGTAGGCGGTGGTCACGCCCAGCTCATTGTAGGCATAGTTGGCCAGCACAGTGCCCTGGAAGGGATCCAGGAAGGCCAGACGGAAGTACACATCACAGTCGGCCGTGACCTGCGGATTGGTGCAGGAAGTGCCGATGGCGGGGATGCCGGCCTCGGCAAACACGGTGCCGCCGGCCATGGATACGCCGGAACCGTAGGAGCCCAGCACCACGGACACACCGCGGTTCACCAGCTCGGCTGCGGCAGAGGGGCCGTTTTCAGCGCTGGTGCGGTTGTCCACGATCTCCAGCTGCACCTTGTATTCCTCGCCGCCGAGCTCCACGGTGGGCTGAAGGCTGTTGGCATACTGCATACCCAGAATTTCCTGCTTGCCGCCGGCGCCGTTATCGCCGGTCTGCGGCTCGAACACGCCGATCTTAACAACCTTGTCTCCGCCGGCAGCATCGTTGCCGTCACCGCTGCCGCCGCAGGCCACCAGAGACAGCGCCATGACCAAAGCCAGCAGCATTGCAATCAACTTTTTCATGATTTCTCCTCCTAAAATTCTCTCGTACCGCGGCAGGTCCGCCGTCGGTTTAATGGACATATTCTAATAGAACCGCCCGCAAAAAACAATTGTCACAAACTCTGAAATTCACGCCCGTTTTGTCTCTCACACAACGCCAAAAGACGTTGCGCGGCGGAGTACCGTCCCTGTGTCGTATACACTCAGTCGCGTCGCAGAAACACACGGGTTGGGCTCGCTTTTGATAGGGTCCTTATTTCGGTAGAAATCGCAGGTAAAATATCGCAATTTTGGCGGATACTTGCGAGAAAATCACAATATTTTCCTATCAGTCATCTTTTCGTCTCTCTCCGCTCGCCGCAAGGTACGTTTTTTGCCGCATCCCCTGCCGCCGGAATTGGATGTCCCTCTTTCAAAGACAGCAAATCCGTGATTTTGCACAATTTAAATTGAGCCGCCTGCAAAAAACATCAAAACCGTCCCTTGCACTCAACTTGCACTAAAAAACGAACGGCCCTTTTGAAAAAGGCCGTTCGCTTTTTTGTATAGGTTTCACTTATGACCGTTTACTGTCCGTCCTCCGGCGTGAAAAAGCCCTCGAACACCTCGCCGCTCATGGTCTCGTTGGCCAGCAGGTATTCTGCGATGGCGTTGAGCTGACGGGAGTAGGTCTTTAGGATCTTCTGCGCCTGCGCATAGGCTTCGTCAATAATGGCGCGAATCTCACCGTCCATTTCAGCGGCGGTCTTTTCAGAATAAGGACGGGTATGGCCCATGGACTTGCCGATGAACACCTCGTCCGAGCCTGCGTCAAAGGCAACGCTGCCCATTTTGGCGGACATTCCGTAAGTGCCCACCATCTTGCGGGCAATGGAGGTGGCCCGCTGGATATCGTTGGAGGCCCCGGTGGAAATATCGCCCAGCACCATCTGCTCGGCCGCCCGGCCGCCCAGCAGCGAAACGATCTGCTGCACCATATATTCCCGGCTGAGATAGGAACGATCCTCGTCCGGCAGGGAGATGGTCATGCCGCCGGCCTGACCGCGGGGCACGATGGTGATCTGATGCACCGGATCGTGCTGGGGCAGGGCGCGCATCACCACGGCGTGTCCGGCTTCATGATAAGCCGTCAGCTTCCGCTCCTGTTCCGGGATCACGCGGCTGTGCTTCTCAGGGCCGGCAATCACCTTGATCACCGCCTCATCGATACAGGCCTTGTCAATGGCGGGCTTATTCTGCCGTCCGGTCAGCAGCGCCGCCTCATTCAGCAGATTTTCCAGATCTGCGCCGGTAAAGCCCGGCGTCCCCTTGGCCACCTGATTGAGATCCACATCCTCTGCCAGCGGCTTATTCCGGGCATGGATGGTCAAAATTTCTTCACGGCCCTTGATGTCGGGCAGGCCCACATACACCTGCCGGTCAAACCGCCCCGGGCGCAGCAGCGCCGGATCGAGAATATCCACGCGGTTGGTGGCGGCCAGCACCACCACGCCTTCGTTGGAGCCAAAGCCGTCCATCTCCACCAGCAGCTGGTTCAGGGTCTGCTCCCGCTCGTCATGTCCGCCGCCCAAGCCGCTGCCACGCTGGCGGCCCACAGCGTCGATCTCGTCAATGAACACGATGGCAGGCCCATCCTTTTTCGCCTGCACAAACAGGTCACGGACGCGGCTGGCGCCTACGCCCACATACATCTCCACAAAATCAGAGCCGGAGATGGACAGGAACTTGACGCCCGCCTCGCCGGCCACAGCCTTGGCCAACAGGGTTTTGCCGGTGCCCGGAGGGCCAACCAGCAGTACGCCCTTGGGAATATGGGCGCCCAGCTTCAGATACTTGTCCGGCTCACGCAGGAATTCCACGATCTCGCGCAGCTCTTCCTTTTCCTCGTCGGCGCCTGCCACATCACGGAAGGTCACTTTTTTGCTGCCCTCCGGCATGCTGCCCACACGCGCTTCTCCAAAATGGGCCATCTTGTCGCTGACACCGCCGCCGCTATTCATGCGGGTCATCAGATTCATCAGCAGAATAAAGGCCATCACCGCCAGCACATAGGGCAGCAGCACCTGAAGCCAGTTGGTGGACTGGGCCGGATAATTGTAGGAGGTAAGGATCCCCTTTTCATACTGCTCCACCACCAGATCGTTGAGATCATCGTAAAAGAGCGCAAAGTCGTACAGGTGGCAGGAGATGGTGGTCTGATCCTTCAGCGTTGCGGTCAGGTGGTTGTCGTTGATTACAAAGGACTGCACCTTCTCCTGCACGAACAACTGCCGCATCTCACCGTAGGTCACATCGCCCTGCCGGACCATACTGCGCGCCAGATACAGGATCAGCAGCAGACACAGGATCAGAATAAAAAAGGAGCGAACGCCGCCTTTTCTGTTGTTGCTCATGAATTTCCTCCCTGTCGGATCAGGCGTATACCCTGCCAGCTTTGGTCGCCGCCGATGCTGATGACCACGAAGGGATGGGCCTGAATGTTTTTGATGGGCACATAGGGGTCATCCCATTCACGGCTGTCGTAGGAGCCGCCCCGGTTGTCGCCCATGGCGAAAAAACAGCCCTCCGGCACACGGAACGTGCGCTCGCAGGTGGTGACGCCCTGTGCGGGCAGATATTCCTCGGCCTGCTTTCCGCCGTTAATATAGACAAAGCCGTTGGAAAACGAAATCTCATCGCCGGGCAGGCCGATGACACGCTTTACCAGCACATTGTCCAGTTCATCGTTCCAGAAGGTAACGATCTCTCCCCGCTGCGGCACGGGGTCGCTGACCAGATAGGACAGCTGCCAGCCCAGCAGCACGGATTTCGTGGGCAGCGTTGTCTCCATGGAGCCGCTGGGCACCCACGCGATCTGCAAAATAAATTTGAACAGCACAAAAACCGCAGCCAGAATGAGAATGACCTCGTGCCATTCCTTCCAGAACCGTTTCAGCGTCCATTTTCCTTTCGCCTCCGGCGCGGCGTCGTTCCGCGCCAGACGCTTTCCTTCTTCTTTCATGGGGATCCTCCTGTTTCGTCCGCTCTGCGGCGGAAAATCGCCGGGACAGCCGACAGGGGCGGAGACGCTGTCCGCCCCTAACGGTATGCGCAGCCGGTTACTTTGTGTATACCTCCGGCTTCAGAACGCCGATGCAGGGGTAGTTACGGTACTGCTGGCCATAGTCCAGCCCGTAACCCACCACGAATTCATCGGGAACCTCAAAGCCGGCCAGATCTGCCTTGATGGGCTTTTCGCGGCGGGCAGGCTTATCCAGCAGCGTCACGATGGACACGGAGGCCGCCCCCTTGGCCAGCAGGTAGTTCTTCAGGAAATACAGGGTATTGCCCGAGTCCAGAATGTCCTCCACCACGATGATGTGGCGATTGGTAATATCCTTTTGCAGGTCGCGGGTGATCTGCACCACGCCGGAGCTCTTGGTATCATTATTATAAGAGGACAGACCGATAAACTCAATCTCGCTCTTCATCTGGGTGGCGCGCACCAGATCGGCCATAAAAATGAAGCAGCCCTTCAGCACGCCTACGAAAATGGGGTCTTTATCCGCGAAGCAGTCGTACAGCTCGTTGCCCATCTCCTGCACCCGCGCGTGCAGCTGTTCCTCTGACATCAGGATCTTCAAAATATCCTGCTCCATATTGCTTCTTACCATTCCCCGGTGTCCTCCTTGTGTTTTTCTTGTTGTTTGATCGTAATTTCTATTGTACCGCCCTGTTGCGGCGGTGTATATTCCCCGATGCCGCCTGCGGCACGCGGCACACCGTCCACGCAAACCACAGGATAGCCATCCCGCCGGTCAGCGGGAATTCCCGCATCCTGAAACAGGCGCTTGATGCTGCGGCTTCCGCGGGCAGTTTCCAGCCGGTCGTCACGCCGCCACGGCCTGACCGTTACGCGGTGCGCCGCGCTGCGGCGCAGCGTGATCTCCCAGCCGCCCCAGCGGTTGAGCCCCTCGCAGAGCACCGCCTCGGCCGGCACACGCTCGCGCAGTGTCAGCAGCAGCTGTCCATCCCGGCATACGGCCCGCATATGCTGCGGCAGCTCCAGCATGCCGCTGCCGCCTGCCGCCAGCGCCAGCACGGCGCCGATGTGGGCCGCGCCCACATCCTTCTTCCCGGCAGGCAGGCGCTCAAGCAGCAGGCGCACCATCCGGGGGCGCAGCGCCGCCGGGGCAGCCAGCAGCACCGCCGTTTCCACCGCCGTACCTGACGGCGGCAGACGCTCGGCCGCCAACAGATCCAGATAGCTGTTTTCCTGCCGCAGAATCTCCGCCGTGCGGCCGATGGCACGCTCCGCTCCGGGATAGATTGCCTTCAGCTGCGGCCATATCTCCAGACGCAGCCGGTTGCGGGCATAGTGGGTATCGGCGTTGGTGCTGTCCTCCACATGGGTGAGCCGGTGCGCCAGCAGATACGTCTCGATCTCCTCGGGGCTTGTTTGCAGCAGCGGACGCACGATCCGTCCCCGCACAGGCGGGATACCGCCCAAGCCCTCCGGCCCGGTGCCCCGCAGCAGGTTCAGCAGCACGGTCTCCGCCTGATCCAGGGCATGGTGCGCCGTGGCGATCCGCTGTGCGCCGATGGCATCCGCCGTGCGGGAGAGGAAATCATACCTTAGCCGTCTGCCCGTTTCCTCCACGCCCAGACCCCAGCGCCCGGCCATCTCATAGACCGGCGCAGCCTC
Source organism: uncultured Oscillospiraceae bacterium (assembly GCA_902475745.1). Lineage (GTDB taxonomy): Bacteria > Bacillota > Clostridia > Oscillospirales > Oscillospiraceae > Vescimonas. Next base: position 5,558 of record CABSAW010000009.1, on the reverse strand, counting down.
GGTATAGAAGGGGACCTCCAGCGTCCGGCACAGCGTCCGGACGAAGTCCTCATCCCGCTGGGCCTCAGGCCGCATCTGATGGTTCAGGTGACCCGCCGCCACGGAAAAGCCCCGCTCTGCCGCCAGTGACGCCAGATAGTGGAGCAGGCACACGGAATCCCGCCCGCCGGACACGGCGCACAGCAGCACGCCGCCCTCCGGCGGCAGCATATCCCACCGTTCCATCCAGGCAAGCAGATCCATGTATTACTCCTCGTCGTCGCCGTAGCGGTTTTCCAGCGTGCCGAAGGCGGTATACTCCGGCATCCACCGCAGCTCCACCTTACCGGTTTCACCATGGCGGTTCTTGGCCACGATGCACTCGGCAATGTTGTGCTTTTCCGAATCCTCGTTATAGTAATCGTCACGGTACAGGAACATGACGATATCCGCATCCTGCTCGATGGCGCCGGATTCACGCAGGTCGGACAGCATGGGACGCTTGTTGTCCCGCTTTTCGTTGGCACGGCTCAGCTGTGAAAGGCACAGCACCGGCACTTGCAGCTCCTTGGCCATGATCTTCAGCATACGGCTGATGTCCGACACCGCCTGCTGGCGGTTCTCGCCGGAATAGCCCTTGCCCCCGGCGCTGGTCATCAATTGCAGATAGTCAATGACCACCAGCCCCAGATTGTCCAGACGGCGGCATTTGGCGTTCATATCCGCCGCCGTCAGCAGGGGATTATCGTCAATACGGATATCCATGCGGCTCAGGTTGGAGGCCGCCTCGGCAATGCGCTGCCAGTCACTCTCACGCAAATTGCCGGTGGTCAGGCGCGTGTTTTCCACCAGCCCCTCGGCGGCGATCAGACGGGTCACCAGCTGCTCGCGGGACATTTCCAGCGAGAAGATGGCCACGGTCTTGCCGGAGGTCTTGGCCGCCGACAGCGCCACATTCAGGGCCATACTGGTTTTTCCCATACCGGGACGTGCCGCCAGCAGCAGCAGGTCGGACTTGCTCAGGCCGTTGATCTTGCTGTCTACGGCGGAGAGGCCCGTGGACAGGCCCGGCAGGTTGGACTCGCTGTTGGACAGCTCCTCCAGCCGGTTCATCACATCCTGCAGCACCTGACTGACAGGCACCATGCTCTGCGCGCTGCGGCCCCGGCGGATGGCGTAAACCCGCTGCTCCGCCGATTCCAGCATGTCGCCGGCAGACGCGCCGCCCTCCTGTACCATGGCGGTGATATTGGCGGCGGCGGCAGCCACCTGCCGCATCAGCGCCTTATCCCGCACGATCTTTACATATTCGTTGACATTGGCGGCGGTGGGCGTAACCTCCATCAATTGCAGCAGATAGGGCCGCGTCGCCTCGGTATAGGTGCCGTTCTTCTCCATCTCGCTGGCCACGGTCACGCCGTCCACCGGCTGTGAGTAGACGAACATATGGGCGATGGTCTCGAAAATCTCCCGGTTCTGCCGCAGATAGAAATCATCCGCTTGCAGCTGATCCATAACGTCCTTGACGCAATCGCCGTCAATAAGCATGGAGCCCAGCACCGCCTGCTCCGCCTCGGCGGAGTGGGGCATGGCCCGCATCAGTAGTTCGTCCATTATCACACCTGCCTTTGAAAAACTGGCGCAAAATCTTCGATTTTGCTGCCAAAGAGGTTGCGGCCGCTGCGCAGTGGAGCGAAGCGGAACAAGTGCCCTTGGGGTACGCGCGTCCTTCGGACACACTGGCGGCCGAGAAGTATTTTTACCACGCGCATGTCGCGGCAAAAATGATTTGATTTTTTCGCGTCGTCCGCGCCGCGAACTCTGCGAGGCCTTCCCTGCGGTGGGGTGTGGTCACCCCGCCCTACGCATTTACTATCGGCTGCGCGGTGGGCTTACTTCTCTTCCACCACCAGCACGTTCACCGTGCCGCTGATCTCAAAGCCCAGCTTCGCCTTGACCTGATAGCTGCCAAAGGACTTGATGGGCTCGTCAATGACCAGCTTCTTGCTGTCCACCTCCATGCCGTACTGCGCCTTCAGCGCATCGGCAATGGCGGCGCTGGTCACAGCGCCGAACAGCTTGCCCTCGGCGCCGCCCTTGGCGGCAATTTTCACCTGACAGCCCACCAGCTTCTGGGCGATGGCTTCGGCAGCCGCCTTGGCCTCGGCGTCAGCCTTGGCCTTGGCCTTATCCCGCAGCTTCATGGTGTTCACCGCATCCGCGGTGGCGGGCACGGCAATGCCGTGGGGGATCAGATAGTTGCGGGCGTAGCCCTCGGCCGCCTCGATCATCTGGCCCTTCTTGCCCTTGCCCCGCACATCCTGCGTTAAAATGACTTTCATAATATATGTCCTCCTGTAAAAGAATCGTTATTTGTTGTGGAATGGGTTTTTTGTTTTTCGCAGGGCATCGGTCAGTCCTCAAAGTACTTATCGATGGCCGCCACCAGCTTCTCTTTGGCCTCAGCCACGGTGATGCCCTTTGCCTGACCGCCTGCGGTGGTGGAATTGCCGCCGCCGCCCAGCGCCTCCAGAATCACCTGTACGTTGATCTCGCCCAGTGAACGGGCGGACATGTACACGCCCTCGTCCTTGCGATAGAGCACGAACGAGGCGCGGATGCCCCGGATGGTCAGCAGTTCATCGGCCGCCTTGGCAGCGGTGACCCGGTCATAGGCCTCATCGGCGGCCACGATGGCAATATCACCGTGGTAGATCTGGGCCTGCCGCATGATGGCATAGCGGGTCACCATGGCGTCCAAATCGCTCTGGAACATGCGCTGCACATCCTGCGTGTCAGCCCCCACGCGCCGCAGGTAAGCCGCCGCCTCAAAGGTACGCCCGCCGGTGCGGTTGGTAAAGTTTTTGGTATCCAGCACGACGCCTGCCAGCAGCGCCTCCGCCTCGGCCTTGAGCACATCGGCCGGCTCCACAATGTATTGCAGCAGCTCGGTGATCAGCTCGCTGGCGGAGCTGGCATAAGGCTCGTGGTAGTTCAGCGTCATCTTGTCGATGTAGCGGCTGCCGCGCCGATGATGGTCAATCACCGCCACGCGGGTGCAGCTCTCCAGCAGCGGCTCGCACTCCACACTGTCGGGGCGGTTGGTGTCCACCACCACCAGCAGCGTATCGGCCTGCGCGTGGAGAAACGCCGTGTCGCCGCTGACAAACACCCCGGCATACTCCGGCTGCTGCTGCAAAGCCCGCAGCACCGGATGGGCGGCGTTATTGTCCGTGTCGATCACGATCTGTACCTTTTTGCCCAGCTTGCGGCCCATACAGCAGATGCCGGCCGCCGCACCCAGCGAATCCATGTCGGCGTATTTATGGCCCATAACGTACACGTTGCGGGCATCCTGCATCAGCTCCCGCAGGGCATTGGCCATCACCCGGGACTTTACCTTGGTGCGCTTCTCCGTTGTCTTGGAGCGGCCGCCGTAGAACTCGAAATTGTTGCGGTCCTTCACCACCGCCTGATCGCCGCCGCGGCTGAGCGCCATTTCCAGCGCCAGGTCGGCGTTTTTGAACAGCGCATCGAAGCTGTCGCCGTCACGGCCCAGTCCGATGGACAGCGTGGCGCTGACGCCGCCGATCTCCACCGTGCGCACCGCGTCAAGAACCTCAAACTTCTTTTCCGCGAACACGGCGAAATCCTTTTCCTCCATGACAAAGAGGTACCGGTCACGGTCATAGCTCAGCAGCAGTCCGCCGCTGCTGCCGCACCAGTCGTTCAGCTTGCCCTCGATCTCCGCCAGCAGGGCAGAACGCTTGCTCTCCGGGCAGGCCTTCATCAAATCCTCGTAGTTGTCGATCATCAGGATCGCCACGGCCGGACGGGTCATGTCCAGCGTCTGGCGCATCTGTTCGGCCTCGGTAATATCCAGCCAATAGGTGGTGGCCAGCGTGCCGTGATCGCCCTTGAGATTGTCCGGATGGCTCAGCGCGCCAAAGACCCGGTAGGTACGGTGGTTCCACACCACCGGCTCAGGGCACTCCCGTTTTCCCTCCAACAGCCAATGGCCGTCAAACCCGGGAACCACATCGCTTACCAGCACCTCGAACATCTTTTCCTTCAGCTGGGTCAGCGCCATAAAGCGGTCGTTCCCCCACAGGATCTCGCCGGTGTTCAGATCGGATACCAGCATGGGCAGCGGCGCATACAGCATGTTGCTGGAACGAGCCGTATCAATGCCGCCGCTGACCCGGTCCAGATATTGCCGTACACTGTGCTGGGCCATACGGTTGCGCCGGATCCCCACATAGATCACCAGCGCGGAAACCAGCGCCTCGGCGATGGCCAGCGGCAGTGAAATAGGGATGGCCGCTACCACAAACGCGGCCAGGCACAGGCCATAGAGCATAATGTTGGTGCGAAAGCCGCGGATCAGTTTTTTGCTCAAGCAGGACACCTCACTTTGCAGATGGGAATAACCCACCAATTTACAATTATTTTAGTATTATAGCACATGTTTTTCCGTATCACAACAGGAAAACGCATTTTAGAAATGCCGCGAAACAGTTTTCCGGGGCATTCCCTCCTCCCCTGCGGCGAAAGCAAGCGAAAGATGTTGAAAAGTTGGGGGTGTACAAATGGGAGAAAGTGTGGTATAATTTAGGCACATTGCAGAAAAAACTGCTGTTTTTTTGGTTGTTTCGCAGGGACGGTTGCGGCTCTGCGGTGATATAGAGGCCGCCTGCGCGGCCGGTATCGCACAATTCAACACACGGTCATCCGGGGCGAACGCTCCGATGCTCTCCCGGCGATGCAGGGCCGGCGGGACATCGGGCCGCCTTTGTTTTGCTGCACATTTTTGGGGAAAGCAGCCTCTTTTGTGCGCCTTTTCCCGTGCCAGGCCCCGGCCATGCCGTGTAACATTCCCTATTTAAATAGAAGTAAAGGAGTTACTATGGCAGAAAAATTTAAAATTATCCCCCTTGGCGGTCTCAATGAGATCGGCAAGAACATGACCGCCTATGAATACGGCGGCGAGATCATCGTGGTGGACTGCGGCATGGCCTTTCCCGGCGATGATATGTACGGCATTGACTGCGTGATCCCCGACGTCAGCTATCTGGTGAAGAACCACAACCGGCTCCGGGGTCTGTTCATCACCCACGGACATGAGGATCATATCGGCGCGATCCCCTATGTGCTCAAGCAGATCAACATGCCCATCTACTGCACCCGCTTTACGGCGGGCCTTATCAAGCTGAAGCTGCAGGAGCACGGCCTGCTGCAATCCACCAAGCTTATTACGGTGGAGGCGGGTCAGACGGTCCGCGCCGGTAAGTTTCAGGTGGAGTTTATCCATGTGAACCACTCCATTGCCGATTCGGTGGCCTTTGCCATCCACACCCGCATGGGCACCGTGGTGCACACCGGCGACTTCAAGATCGATTCCACCCCCATCGACGGCGAGGTGATCGATCTGGCCCGCTTCGGCCAGCTGGGCCGGGAGGGTGTGCTGGCGCTGCTGGCCGACTCCACCAATGTGGAGCGTCCCGGCTATACCATGAGCGAGAAGGCGGTGGGCGCCACCTTCAAGCGGCAGTTCACCGGCTGCGACAAGCGCATCATCG